>NZ_ASWH01000001.1:0-332500 GCF_000407545.1 Enterococcus gilvus ATCC BAA-350
ACAACGCTTGCCACCTACGTATTACCGCGGCTGCTGGCACGTAGTTAGCCGTGGCTTTCTGGTCAGATACCGTCAAGGGATGAACATTTTACTCTCATCCTTGTTCTTCTCTAACAACAGAGTTTTACGATCCGAAAACCTTCTTCACTCACGCGGCGTTGCTCGGTCAGACTTTCGTCCATTGCCGAAGATTCCCTACTGCTGCCTCCCGTAGGAGTTTGGGCCGTGTCTCAGTCCCAATGTGGCCGATCACCCTCTCAGGTCGGCTATGCATCGTTGCCTTGGTGAGCCGTTACCTCACCAACTAGCTAATGCACCGCGGGTCCATCCATCAGTGACGCAAAAGCGCCTTTCAAATAGAAACCATGCGGTTTCTATTGTTATACGGTATTAGCACCTGTTTCCAAGTGTTATCCCCTTCTGATGGGCAGGTTACCCACGTGTTACTCACCCGTTCGCCACTCCTTTTCTTTCGGTGGAGCAAGCTCCGGTGAAAGAAAAAGCGTTCGACTTGCATGTATTAGGCACGCCGCCAGCGTTCGTCCTGAGCCAGGATCAAACTCTCATATAAAGTGTTTGAAACAATCTTGCGATTGTTAAGCTCAATTTTAATAATTGACTTGCTAGCATATTGCTTGCAATGTTGTTTGCTTCTATAGAATAGAAGCGCCCTACACATTTGGTTTGTTTTATTCGTTCAGTTTTCAAAGGTCTACATTGGTTGTCACTTTGTTTCAGCAACTTTTATATCTTAACAGGTTACTGAGCGAATGTCAACAACCTTTTTGAAGTTTGTTCAAAAAAGTGTTGCCATCGCTTTATGCGACTTTGTTATAATAACTGGTAACCAATTATTTGTCAACAACTTTTTTTAGGTGCTCCGAAAGATTTTTTTCTGCTTCAGAACATAGATTAATATAGCAGTTTTAATGAGTCTGGTCAACGGAAAAATAGCTATTTTATCGACTTTTTTTAAAAGCGATAGATAAAGGTATATATATAGATTTTGTTCGCTTTTCCATTTTAGAAAGCACTCTTTTCTTTGCTATAATAAATTAATCTTCGTCATTTTATTTTTGATTTTTCCTTAACTCATGATGCTGTCTTTCGCCTTCCCGTGATTTCTTTGGTAAAATATGGATGTAATTACTTTTTTATGGACGGAGGAACATTTAATGAAAGTATTGGTTGCAGATGATGATAAAGAAATTGTAGAACTGCTGAGTATTTATTTACACAACGAAGGTTATGAAGTTGTTAAAGCATATGATGGAAAAGAAGCCTTAAGCAAGCTTCGTACAACAAATGATATCGACTTACTTATATTAGATATTATGATGCCCGTTATGGATGGCATGCAAGTTGTTAAAGAATTGAGAAAGGAATCTCAAATCCCTATCATAATGCTTACTGCTAAAACAACAGATATGGACAAAATCAAAGGATTAGTCGCTGGTGCTGATGATTATGTAACAAAACCGTTTAACCCTTTAGAGGTGATGGCGCGAGTGAAGTCTCTACTACGTCGAACACAGATGCACGTTGCTGAAGATCAACCAGACATTCTTGAAATTCAATCCTTGATTATCAATAAAGATTCACACGAAGTAACGACGGTCGATGGAAAAGAAATTCAACTAACTGCCCTAGAGTTTGGAATTCTTTACTTATTAGCAAGTCATCCCAATCGTGTTTTCAGTGCGGACGAAATTTTTGAACGTGTATGGAAACAAGAAAGTATCGTCTCAGCAAAAACGGTCATGGTCCATGTCAGCCACTTACGTGATAAGATCGAAGAAGCGACTGATGGTGAAAAAGTGATCCAAACCGTTTGGGGTGTGGGTTATAAAATAGATGCCAAATAAAGTAGAAAAGAAGAAACGTATTACCCTTACTTCAAAAGAGGTCAGCGAATTAATTGCTGAAGGAATTGTTACTGTCATCTTATTGCTTCTATTAAATGTAGCAATTATGGTACTTTTTACTCAGATGCTCAGCAACTCTCCTGATTTGAGTGATGCAATTTATCGTTCAAAGGATATTTTCGCTAGTAATTTTGGAAGCGACATTTTCTGGAGTGGACGTAATTTTGTTATTCCTCTTTTTATTATTATTGATATTCTCATTGTTTTCTGGCGTTTAATTAGACGCTATAGACAGATGCAATTACGTCATATCATTAATGAATTGCATTATATTGCCAATGGAAATTATGATTATCGGATTCCATTTGAATTGCGTGGAGATCTTAGTAAGGTCGTTGACAGTATTAACGGGCTAGTAGACAGTACCGTTGCCGCTATTGAGGATGAACGCGAAATTGAAAAATCAAAAGACGAATTAATTACGAATGTCAGTCATGATATCCGTACGCCATTAACTTCAATCATTGGTTATCTTGGTTTAATTGAAGACGGTCAATACCAAAATGACGAAGAAATTCTCAAATATACCAG
Source organism: Enterococcus gilvus ATCC BAA-350 (assembly GCF_000407545.1). NCBI lineage: Bacteria > Bacillati > Bacillota > Bacilli > Lactobacillales > Enterococcaceae > Enterococcus > Enterococcus gilvus. The sequence goes on from NZ_ASWH01000001.1 coordinate 2,457, forward strand.
TATTGCCTATAAAAAGGCTAAACAGATGAAATCTTTAGTAGAAGACTTATTTGAATATTCGAAGGTGCGTCAACCTTCTGTTCCAGTCAATAATGTTTCTTTTGACATGGTACAGCTATTGGAGCAACTTGCTGCTGATTTTGAACTAGAAGCTAAGAAAAAGAATATTATGATTCAAGTTGATACAAAGGAAAGCCAATTAGTTATGGATGGCGATACCGAAAAGCTCGTCCGCGTGTTTAATAATCTAATTACAAACGCCTTAAAATACGGCACTGGTGCTAATAAAATAGTCATTGAGATAGAAAAAACAAAAAATGAAGCTGTCGTAACTGTCAAAAATAATGGAGAACCTATTCCTAGAGAAGCTCTGGATCAATTATTTGATCGTTTTTACAGAGTTGACGGCTCTCGTTCTCAAGAAATCAGTGGTACCGGATTAGGCCTTGCTATTGCTCAAAATATCGTCAATTTACATGGTGGTTATATTTACGCACAGTCAAATAATGATTGGACGTCGTTTATCATTCATTTACCGCTCTATAAGAATCAGTTGAAGACCCTTCCAGATAATTATTGACTTTATTTTTCCAATTGCTTATACTTGTCTCAATATGATACGCAGGAAACCAAGTACGTAGTTTTGTTTTTTTAGAGAGTTGATGGCTGGTGGAAATCAACAGAACATTCTACGGAAATCCAGTTTCAATGTCTGTGTTTTTTGAAAGAAAAACCGGTTGACGTCGATATACGTCGTTCAAGTGCAGCTTTTGCTGAATTTGGGTGGTACCGCGAAATTCAACACCGTTTCGTCCCTATTTAACGGGATGAGACGGTGTTTTTTATTTTAAAGGAGGAAAAATAATGCTAGATGTAAAAATGATTCGTAACAACTTTTCTGAAGTAAATGAAAAATTAGCAACTCGAGGCGTAAAGGAAGACGTCTTAAAGCACTTCTTAGATCTAGATGAACAACGCCGTCAACTATTAGTAAAAACGGAAGAGTTAAAAAAATACCGTAATGATGTTTCAAATGAAATTGCAAAATTGAAGCGTGAAAAAAATGATGCTGCTGATAAAATTGCTGAAATGAAGGAAGTTGGTATTAAAATCAAAGATTTCGATACTCTGGTAGCGGGTATTGATGAACAATTAACCGAAATCACAACAACCTTACCAAACTTGCCTCATGATTCTGTACCCATCGGTGAAGATGAAGACGACAATGTGGAAGTTCGTCGCTGGAGTACTCCGCGTCAATTTTCTTTCGAACCAAAACCACATTGGGAAGTTGCAGAGAACCTTGATATTTTAGATTTCGAACGCGGTGCAAAGGTTTCGGGAAGCCGCTTTGTTTACTACAAAGGATTAGGCGCTCGATTAGAACGTGCTGTTTATAATTTTATGTTAGATGAACACGTTTATGAGCAAGGGTATACTGAAATGATTACTCCTTATTTGGTCAATAGTAAATCAATGTTTGGTACGGGACAGTTTCCTAAATTTAAAGAAGATGTCTTTCAGGTGGAGGATCGCGATCTAACTTTGATCCCAACTGCTGAAGTTCCTTTGACTAACTATTATGCAGATGAAATCTTAGATGGTAAGGATTTACCAATTTATTTTACTGCCCTATCTCCTTCTTTTCGTTCTGAAGCAGGCAGTGCAGGTCGTGATACTCGCGGGTTAATTCGTTTGCACCAGTTCCATAAAGTAGAAATGGTTAAGTTTAGCGACAAAGAAACTTCTTATGACGAGCTAGAAAAAATGACTCAAAACGCAGAAGTGATTTTACAAAAATTAAACCTGCCTTATCGTGTTATTACTTTATCTACTGGCGACATGGGATTCTCGGCTGCCAAAACATATGATCTAGAAGTATGGGTCCCTGCTCAAAATACGTATCGAGAAATTAGCTCTTGCTCAAACTGTGAAGATTTCCAAGCTCGCCGCGCAATGATTCGTTATCGCGACGAAGATGGTAAAGTTCAATATGCACACACTTTGAATGGTTCTGGCCTTGCTGTCGGACGTACAGTAACTGCTATTTTAGAAAACTATCAAAATGAAGACGGTTCGATTACCATTCCAGAAGTATTAGTCCCTTATATGGGTAATACAAAAGTCATTAAAAAGGAAAATTAAAAAAACAGCGACTTCTACTTTATGAAGTCGCTGTTTTTATATACAAAGCCGTACTAATTTTTATTGTTCAACTGAATAGTTTGGTGCTTCCTTAGTAATTTGAACATCGTGAGGGTGTGATTCTTTCAATCCATTCCCACTCATTTGAACAAATTGTGCATTTTCTCGAAGGTCTTTTAAATTACCTGCACCAACATAGCCCATACCAGCTTTTAATCCACCAATCATTTGGAAGATAATATCTGCTGCAGTTCCTTTATAAGCAACGCGTCCTTCAATACCCTCTGGCACTAATTTATTGGCTTCATTGACCCCACTTTGGAAATAACGATCACTAGATCCTTTTTCCATCGCGCCTAATGATCCCATACCACGATACGTTTTAAACCGACGTCCTTGGTAAATTTCAAATTCGCCTGGAGACTCATCTGTTCCAGCTAACATTGAACCGAGCATAACTGCATGTCCGCCAGCTGCCAAAGCTTTAACGATATCCCCAGAATATTTAATTCCTCCATCCGCTATAATTGCTTTGCCGTATTGACGAGCAACAGAAGCTGCGTCGTAGATTGCCGTTAATTGAGGAACACCAACGCCGGCAACAACACGTGTTGTACAGATTGAACCAGGGCCAATACCTACTTTTACGACATCAACTCCAGCATCATATAATGCTTTTGCTCCTTCAGCAGTTGCAATATTACCTGCGATTAAAGTAGCGTCTTGGAACGTTTTCCGAATTTCGCTGATTTTGCGTAAAACACCGGCACTATGGCCGTGAGCGGTATCGATGACAATTGCATCAACACCTGCTTTAAGCAACGCTTCCGCCCGTTCAAAAGTATCACTGGTAACCCCGACAGCTGCAGCCACTAACAATCGGCCATGTTCATCTTTTGCCGCATTTGGAAATTCGATTACCTTTTCGATATCTTTGATAGTGATCAAACCACTTAATCGTCCTTCATCATCAACAATCGGTAATTTTTCGATTTTATGTTTTTGCAATGTTTTCTCAGCATCCTGTAGTTTTGTTCCTACTGGCGCTGTTACAAGACCTTCTTTGGTCATGACATCATTAATTAGCATGTCATAATCCGTTACAAATCGCATATCTCGGTTTGTTATGATGCCTACTAATTTTCGATTTTCTAACGTTTCTACGATCGGAACGCCACTAATACGGTAACGACTCATTAAATCTTCCGCATCCTGTACTTTATGTTCTGGTGTTAAGAAAAATGGATCAATGATCACACCACTCTCTGAACGTTTTACTTTACGAACTTCATCTGCTTGGGCAGCAACACTCATATTCTTATGGATGACTCCAAGGCCACCCTGCCGGGCCATAGCGATTGCCATTTTACTATCTGTTACAGTATCCATGCTTGCACTCATTAATGGAATGTTCAACTTGATATTCTTCGCCAATTGTACGCTCATATCTACTTCATTTGGCAATACATGACTTTCCGCCGGAATCAATAAAACATCATCAAATGTCAGACCTTTTTTTGCAAATTTCGTTTCCCAATTAGACATTGTTCGTAACCACTCCCCAGAATTATTTTTAATAAAAAAACTAACAGAATGCACGAGTGAAGTCAACAACTTGTGTTGAAATCCTCATCTAACCTTTATTTTTCTGCTGATTCAAACCATTTTTCGAGTAATTCCGTCGTGATTGGTTCATCTGATGGAAGCGTCTGATACGTTGCTTGGTTTGTCTTGTTGTCTCGAATCAAATAAAAACCCTCTTTATTTGAGAAATCATCTAGAGAGATTACTGTGTAACGATCCTCAATATTCTGTATCCCCTTAAATACTTCACGTATCAATATCTTAGCCTGATGAATGTTCTCCTGTCGCTCTTGTGCCTTTTCAACCGCTGCAGTCAGTGTGTATCCCTCGTCTAAAAAATGCTTGATAATTTCTACCTTAATTACCATTGGCAATCTAAATTTTCGATTCCCGCTTTTTTCACCGGTCGATTCAACATAGCCTTTTTGCTCCCAATAGCGAATTTGTCTAGGTGAAACACCCGTTACTTTACTTAATTCACTGATCCCTACTAATAATTCATCGCTTTCTAGGAGCTGTTTAACCGTATTGTTCTTCAAAACGCATCCCTCTCTTCACTTTATGATTATACTTTCGATAACAACCTTGTCAAGTAAGTTGACAAAAAAATAAAATAGCAGTAAAGTAACAAACGAACATTTATTGTTTCTGAAAATTTTCATAGAGAGAAGGCGTTAGATCGTGAGTAATAAACAAACGGTCGATATTTACGGAAAACCCTACAATCGTTCTTTATTAGTCGTTGTACTATTAATAGGAACTTTTTGTACGGTCTTAAATCAAACATTGTTAACAACAGCTTTTCCTGCACTAATGAAAGCTTTTGATATATCTGCTTCTAGTGTTCAATGGCTGACAACTGGCTTTTTGCTAGTGAACGGGATAATGATCCCCATCAGCGCTTGGCTGATCAATAAATTTAGCTCGAAAAGGTTGTACTTGACCGCAATGACAATCTTCTTGATCGGCACGATTACTTGTTTTGTCGCACCAAATTTTTCTACCTTATTAATAGGACGATTAATACAAGCGGCGGGTGTCGGTATTTCAATGCCGCTATTACAAAACATTATGCTTTCAATTTTCCCTCCAGAAAAACGCGGCTCAGCAATGGGAATGGCCGGAATCGTTATTGGACTTGCTCCAGCCTTAGGCCCCACTCTTTCTGGTTGGATTATTGATCACTATACATGGCGTGACCTATTCGGTATGGTCATTCCAATCGTAATCTTCGTTTTGGTACTTGCTCTCTTCTTAATGAAGAGCGTCATTCAACTATCCAATCCAAGTATCGACGTATTATCAGCCATATTATCAACAGTCGGCTTTGGCAGCCTGCTATATGGCTTTTCTTCTGTCGGTAATGACGGTTGGGGCAGCGCAAAAGTTATCAGCTTTTTAGTTGTTGGTGTTATAGTGATTGGTTTGTTTGTATGGAGACAACTTAGGTTAGAGCATCCCTTTTTGGAATTACGTGTATTCAAATCGCCTATATTTACAATTGCTGCTATTTTAAGTGGTGTCGTAAATATGGCAATGGTGGGCGCTGAAATGGTACTTCCCCTATATATTCAAAATATTCGTGGAGAATCTGCTTTCCACTCAGGGTTGATGTTGTTGCCTGGGGCTTTGGTCATGGGTTTGATGATGCCGATAACTGGTGCTATCTTCGATAAACACGGTGCCAAACGATTAGCAATTAGTGGAATGTTGATCCTGACAGCCGCTACTCTACCTTTTGCCTTTTTAACTGCTGAAACACCTATTGCTATGATCGTTATTTTATATGCAATGCGTATGTTTGGTATCTCGATGGTTATGATGCCTGTCACTACTTCAGGAATGAATGCTTTACCAATGAATTTAATCAGCCACGGGACAGCCGTGAACAATACGTTCCGTCAAGTTGCAAGTTCTATCGGAACAGCTATTTTGATAAGTGTATTAACAAATGTTACAAAAGATAACTTACCTGCAGCGCACTTACTGAAAACACTACCGTTGTCTTATAAAAATCAGGCAATTAACGCCACACTCTCTGGTTATCATGCCGCTTTTTATGTCGCTGTGCTATTTGGTGTCGTAGGTTTTATCATCACTTTTTTCCTGAAAACCAATAAAAAAATGGAAGAAGGTATGACACAATGATTTTTGTTGTAACAGTTATTAGTGTATTAGCTTTCGCATTAACGAATATCTTTGCTAAAAAAACTTGGCAAACCGTTCTTTCGATAATCTTTGCGGGTATCTTTTTAATCAGTCTTGCCCTCATTACAGCAAATGATCATTACCATTATGGAATGAAAAAAGTGACTGAAACAACAACACAAACCCTTCTTTCAACAGCCGACAACAAAGATATGAATATGTTGTTATACCAGCCTCTCGGAGATGGTACAGAAAAGATTTACTTATATAAAACAAATGACTCCCAGAAAAAGCCAAAAACAACTGGAACAGATCATGTTAGCAATATCGTAAAAACGAATCAAAAGAAATCTCAGTTAAAAACGGAGAAAACCTATTGGGTATACAAAAATGATACTACCAAATTCTGGTTTGGACTATCTAGCAAAAATCATCAATTAGTCAAAGAAAGAAATACCTTTGACGTTCAAAACGAATGGTTTGTTTTAAGTACAACTCAGGCAAAAAAATTAGCAAAATTAGCGCAAGAAAATAAGAGTACTATGCAAAATGATGCTAAATTATTTGTCCAAGAAAAAGTTAAAACAGCTATGATGCAAAACCCAACAATGGATCAAACCACCCAACAGAAGATCATCCAAGAAGCAACTTCTGAGTATCAACATCAAGCGATGGCAAAATTAATTGCTAAAATAGAAAAAGAATAAAAAAAGGACTATGCCAATTTAATTTTGGTATAGTCTTTTTGTTTGTTCTGTTCTTTTAATTTAGTTATTCCATATAGGTAGTTATATACAAAATGGGCAACGTCTGAAAGATGAATATTGCCCATTTTGTTATTTTCTTGGTGCAGTAGCTAAACTGCTGATAATTCCAAAACGTTTTTTCAGGTAGTATCGTAAAGCAAGTGCAAGCCCGGATAGCACAATCAAAACGATTGGATCAAGTATAGGATTCAATGATGGTGGTAACAATGCCGCACCGTTGAATACTAAAAACCATACGAGCGTTACAGATACTAATAAGAGAATGGTCTTCCAAGTTTTAGGTTTTTTTGATTTATCTGCACCAGGTTGTTCATACTGATAAACAAACAAGTACATCATATAAAAAACTAGGCCTCCCACAGCTGAGGCAACGATTAAAGCAGTGATACCATAGGTAACAGCTTGTGTTCCACGTGAAACAAACAGACCCATAATACCCGATACTATTCCCAAAAGTCCAAATAATAACAAGAAGTTATCCAGCCACATTAATGAAGCTGTGGTAGATTTTTTTTGTTCAACAGGTTTATTAACGATTGCGTCTAGCCGTTCTGAAACAGTACCGAACAATTGACGTGCTGTTTTCCCTGTTTTTTGTTCTTCAACTAAGACCGGCAGCATCTCATTCAAGGCCGTGATTGTTTGTTCCTCCGTTAAGTTAGCTGCTCTTAAGGATTTTTTTAAGTCAAAAATATACTGCTCATTACGTTTAGTTAATTTCGCTTCAAGTTGAATATTCTCAGCTTGTAGCGCTTGTAATTTTTCTGGTTCCATTGTTTCTTTCCTCCTAAACGTTGAAACGGAACAACATTACATCGCCATCTTGTACAACGTAATCTTTTCCTTCCAATCTGACGCGCCCTGCTTCTTTTGCAGCGTGCATACTGCCATATTTATCTAAATCTTCGAAAGATACTGTTTCAGCACGTATAAATCCGCGCTCAAAATCGGTATGAATGATTCCTGCTGCTTGAGGAGCCTTCATTCCTTTTCGGAAAGTCCATGCACGAACTTCTTGTTCCCCAGCTGTAAAATACGTTGCTAATCCTAACAAATCGTATGCTGTACGGATCAATTGATCAAGTCCAGATTCTTCGATTCCCATTGCTTCTAAAAATTCAGCCTTGTCTTCGTCTTCTAGCTCAGCAATTTCTTCTTCCGCCTCCGCACAAACAACAATGACTTCAGAATGCTCAACAGCAGCAAAATTACGAACAATTTGAACATACTCATTACTATCCGGATCAGCTACCGTATCTTCATCAACATTCGCGACATATAGCACGGGCTTACTTGTTAATAAGAATAAACTTTTGACAATCTTTTCTTCCTCTTCAGTAAACTCAATCGTACGAGCTGATTGTCCTTCTTCTAGTACAGGTTTCAACTTATCTAAAATAGCTAACTCTGCTACCGCATTTTTTTCTTTTGTTTTTGCAACTTTTGCTACACGTGTATAGCGTTTATTGACAGAATCTAGATCCGCCAAGACTAATTCTAAGTTGATCGTCTCGATATCTTCCAACGGATCAACACGACCCTCTACGTGGGTAATATTTTCATTATCAAAGCAACGTACCACATGACAAATAGCGTCTACTTGGCGAATATGACTTAAGAATTGATTTCCTAGTCCTTCGCCTTTACTAGCACCTTTTACGATACCAGCGATATCTGTAAACTCAAAGGTTGTTGGCACTGTCTTTTTGGGATGAACCAATTCAGTTAAACGTTCTAAGCGCCAATCAGGCACCTCTACCATCCCGACATTTGGATCAATCGTTGCGAAAGGATAGTTGGCAGCTTCTGCTCCCGCTTTAGTAATTGCATTAAATAGGGTAGATTTACCAACATTGGGCAATCCTACGATTCCGGCTGTTAAGGCCATGTTTTACTTCACTCTTTCTCTACTAAGGAATTATTATTGAGCAGAATCACTTTTCTTCTCAAGGATTTTTTTCATTTTTTTCTCAAAATCACGTCGTGTCATCATAACTATATGACCACAATTGACACATTTTATCTTTATATCCGCACCCATACGAATGATCTCCCAGCGATTTGTCTGGCAAGCATGCGGTTTTTTCATTTCAACAATATCACCTAAATCATACATCTGGCAAACCCTCCTCGTTCATATTCAATAGTCATTTTCAGTAATGATCAGGATTCATCGAAATGAATATTTAAAATATCTAGGATACGTGTTAAGTCTGAAGGTGATAAATATTCGATCGCAATTTTGCCTTTTCCGTCTTTTTCAACGATTTCGACACCTGTTCCAAATTTATCCATCAAACGGTCTTCACTTTCTCGTAAGTAGTAAGGCTTTTCTTTCGTCAAACGAGGACCTTTTTTCTTGTCTTTCGCTTTTCCTTCATTATATTCATTAACAATTTGTTCTAATTGACGAACAGTCAAATTTTCTTTAACCGCGCGATTGGCCAGTTTTAGAATCTGATCTTTTTTCTTTAATCCCAATAGCGTTCGAGCCTGTCCCATTGATAAACGTTCGTCTTGTACCATCTCTTTTACTAATTTAGGCAAGGTTAACAAACGTAAATAATTGGCAATATACGGTCGGCTTTTTCCTAAACGGTTGGCTACGTCCGCTTGTGTTAATTTCAAATTTTTCATCAGCATTTCATAAGCTTCTGCTTCTTCTAACGGGTTTAAATCCTCACGCTGCAAATTTTCTAATACTGCAATTTGCATCATCGCTTCTTCATCAAACTCACGGATAATCGCTGGAATTGTTTCTTTTCCTGCTAACTTAGATGCACGAAAACGACGTTCTCCAGCAATCAGCTCATATCCTTTAACTGCCGATTTTCTAACAATAATTGGTTGAAAAACACCCGATTGTTCAATCGAATTGGCTAATTCTTGTAATGTCGTTTCATCAAAAGATTTCCGTGGTTGATAGGGGTTTGGACGCAAATCACTCAATGGAATCTCAATAACTTGATCCTTTTTCATATCGACTTCTTCAATCTCAGAAAGGTCTTGGAACAAGGCATCGATCCCTCGGCCTAATCCTTTATTTTTGCTCACGAACTAACACTTCCTTTGCTAGAGCTTGATAAACTTCGGCACCTTTTGAACGTGGATCATAATCAATGATCGGCTTTCCATGACTAGGTGCTTCAGATAAACGGACATTTCTTGGAATAATCGTATCGTAAACTTTTTCTTGGAAATAACGACGGACCTCTTCTACCACTTCTGCACCAAGGTTCGTTCGTGCATCATACATCGTTAAGAGAACACCTTCAATCTCTAGTCCGGGATTAAAGTGTTTTTGAACCAATCTAACTGTATTTAACAGCTGACTCAATCCTTCCAATGCATAGTATTCACATTGAACAGGAATTAAAATAGCATCACTTGCCGTGAATGCATTGATCGTCAAATGCCCTAAAGATGGGGGGCAATCAACTAAAATGAAGTCATAATCATCACTTACTTCTGCTAAAGCGCTCTTCAGGCGTGATTCTCTTGCCATCATAGAAGTCAATTCAATCTCTGCCCCAGCCAACTGCAAAGTAGCCGGTACGATGGATAAATTCTCTCGCGATGTCTCAATTATTGTATCTTTAATAGGAACTTCATTGACTAAAACATCATAAATATCTTGTTTTACGTCCGGTTTACGCACTCCTAAACCACTTGTAGCATTTCCTTGTGCGTCGCTGTCAATCAGCAAGACCTTTTTACCATCATAAGCTAAGCACGCACCCAAATTGACGGTTGTCGTTGTTTTTCCAACACCGCCTTTTTGGTTTGCAACAGATATGATCCGTGCCATCTAATTTCCTCCTAGTTCATACAAATTAAATCTATTTCCATTAATCGAAAATAAATTGAATATCCTTTATTTTAACGGTTGCTTATTAGGCAAACCTGGTTTACGTGGATATTTTTTAGGTGTTTCCTTCTTTTTTTGTATCGTGATAATATGGCGCGTATCACCATTTGGCAATGAAACATCTTCCGCTTGAATCAACTTTCCGCCCAATAGAGCGATCGCTGGTCTAGCTTCTTCCAACTCTTCCTCACTCTGAGCTGCCTTTAGGGCAAAGAAATAGCCGTTCTTTTTAACCAATGGCAAACAAAGTTCTGATAAAACACTTAATCGTGCAACCGCTCGAGCAGTCACAAAATCATAACTTTCTCGAAAGTTCGAATTTTGTCCAAACGTTTCTGCCCTATCATGATATAAATCAACCTTTTCTAATTCTAATGCCTTTATTAAGGATGTCAAAAAAGTGATTCGTTTATTCAAAGAATCGACAATCGTAACTTCTAGTTCAGGGAAAATAATTTTTAATGGCAGACTAGGAAATCCTGCGCCAGATCCTACGTCACATAGTTTCCCCAGCGGCTTGAACGTGTCAGAAAAAGATAACGTAATAGAATCATAAAAATGCTTCAGATATACTTCTTTATGTTCTGTAATTGCCGTGAGATTCATCTTTTGGTTCCACTCAACCAATAAATGAAAATAGGTGTCAAATTGAGCCATCTGTTTTTCGGATAGTTCAATCCCCTGTTTCTCTAATTCCATTTGAAATTCTTCTGGTGTCATAAGAAATCCTTTCATATTCGTGAAACAGCAAAATGTTTCACAGACTATTCTCTACTTTAACTTATTATTGCTTTACATGCAATGGTTTACGTATGTTTCACAATGAGATTAAGAAAGCTTTAACTCCAATTTTTATTCGCATTTTTTAAACAGAAATCATAGAACTTTTTTAACACGGGAATTTCTAAATTATTTTTTTTCACCGCTAAGTATATATTACGATCCTCCAAAACATCACTGATAGCGATTTTTTTTACCGGAAATGAACTAATTGACGGGATATCAGGCATAATAGCAATGCCATAATTTTGACCTACAAAACCCAAAATACTGTGGTCTTCCTCCAATTCACACACAATTTCTAAATTTAAATCGCTATTTTTTATCTGTTGATCTAAATACGGACGTAAACCACTTTGTTTACTGTAATAAACATAGGGATAGTCACTTGTCTGTGATAGAGAGATCGTATCAAATTTTGACAACGGGTGTTCCAAGGGTACGACTACCACCATCTCTTCCTGCGTCAATATTTGGTAAATCAATTCTGGGTCGTTGCTTACCTTTGAACAAATGCCAATATCAATAGAATCTTCAAGCAGCATTTGAATAATTTGATTGGAATTTCCTTGTTGGAACTCAAAATTAATTTTTTGATGTCCTTTTTGATGAAACGATTGTGTCAATTTTGGGGCTAAGTTCGCTCCCATAGTAAAAATAAATCCGAACTGAATTTCTCCTGAGTCTGGATCAACCATTTCTTGCAATTTTCGTTGCCCTTTTTCGATTTCAGCTAAGGCCGGTGCAACATATTCATAAAAAATCCGCCCGTGACGTGTTAATTGAATATTTCTTCCTTTTTTTTCAAATAAGGTGACTCCGATCTCTTGCTCTAGCATCGTCATCGCATGACTAATATTTGGTTGTGATGTATTTGAATCTTTCGCGGCTTGCGTCATATGCTCTGTTTGTGCTAATGTTACAAAAAATTCCAATTGTCGTAAGTTCACTTTACTCACCTCTCTAAGTATAAAATTTATTCATTTAATAGATAGAGTTTATCAATTTTATCGATATAAATCATTAGTTTTTATGACAATTGTGGGTTATTATGTGGGTGACTTCAAGTGAAACAAATCACATGAAAGGGGTCTCATTGTGAAAAAAGAAAATTATCGTTTCTTAATTTCTAGCTTGTACTTCAACTATGTTTTTCAGGGGATGGCTGCCATTCTATTGTCGCAAAACATGACAAGCTTAAAAATACACTGGCAAGCTACTACTGCTCAAGTGACACTGGTTATGAGCGCTATTGGATTAGGGAGAATTTTAAGTCTTTACTTTTCTGGTTACTTTTCGGATAGATTTGGTCGCAAAAAGACAGTGTTGATTGCTATAGGTTCATATATAATCTTTTTCTGTGGTATGTTGTTGAGTTCAAATTATCAATTGGCATTCTTCCTAGCCATGTTTGGCGGTATTAGCAATGCGTTTCTTGATACCAGTACCTATCCAACATTGGTTGAAGCTTATCCTGATGAGAGGGTAAACAGTTCTCTAAGCGTATTGAATAAAGCGTTTATTTCTCTTGGACAATTTCTGCTGCCTTTTATCACACGTTATTTATTACAACACAATCTGTTTTTTGGTTGGCCTTTTATTCTCTGCGCTTTATGTCTTTTGGCTAATATGGCTTATTTATTATTTGCTCGGTTTCCAACGTCTACAACGATCATAAAAAAAGACACGGATACTTCAACAAAAAATACGCTAGTAAATCGAGGAAACTTTAAAATCGATGGGATTGCTTTACTGATTTTCTCATTTGTATCGGTCTCCTTATTTAATGTGTTTATTTTATGGATTCCTCAATACGCTGAAAGTATGCGCATCGTCTCTCATGAGAATAGCTTGATCTTCGTAAGCCTTTATAGCACCGGATCTTTTATTTCTGTTTTCTTTACTTCAGGGATTGTTAAAAAAGGGATTAGCATTCCGAAATTTATCAGTTTTTGCCTTTCAATTTCTGGGCTAGCACTGCTTTCCATGCTCATTTATCCAAGCTTTTTGACAATCGTTTTAGCCGCAATCTGCATAGGTATCTTCGCAGCAGGTGGTATTTGGCAATTAGGGCTAGCGCTAATGTTGGAATTATTTCCTAAAAAGAAGGGAAAATGCACGAGCTATTATTCATTAGCAACCTCCGTTTCTATTATGGTCACGCCTTATATAACCGGCGTTCTCAGCGAGCAGAAGATCACCTACGTTTTTTGGTTCGTTTTTCTTCTAAATATTATCGGGTTAGCAGCTTCGCTCGTCATCGTTCATCGATATACGAAATTGATAAAACGACTAGTATTAAACTAGTCGTTTTATTTATTTGCTTTATTAGTTTCATCAATATAAAGCATTAGTTTTTCAAAGGAATAGCTTTTAAAATAAAGATAATAACTTGTGATTTTTTTCATAATCATTTTATTTATAAAACGCTTCGCTTGAGAAACTACGAACAAAAAAATTGAAAAGAGGAATTTACCCATGACAGAACGCTTAACTGGACACACTTTATTGATTAGTTTGATCGCAACACCAATTCGCCACAGCATGTCTCCTACGATGCACAATGAAGCTTTCGCTAAATTGGGACTTGATTACGCTTATTTAGCTTTTGAAGTTGGAAACAAGGAGCTGAAGGATACCATTCAAGGCATTCGTGCTTTAGGAATACGTGGTTCGAATGTATCCATGCCTAATAAGCAAGCCATTATCCCTTATCTAGATGAAGTATCCCCAGAAGCAACTTTAATTGGTGCAGTAAATACCGTAACGAATGTTGATGGGAAAGGGCATCTGGTAGGTTACAATACTGACGGTATTGGTGCGATGGAAGCTCTGAAAGATGAAGGAGTCGAGGTAAAAGGACAGATTATTACTTTGACAGGAGCTGGCGGTGCAGGGACAGCAATTGCCATTCAAGCTGCTTTTGATGGAGCAAAGGAATTAAGAATTTTCAATATTCATGATACTGTTTATTCAAATGCTGAAGAAACAGTGCGTAAGATCAATGAAAATACTGAATGTAAAGCAACTATTACTGATCTAGCTGATCAAGAAGCATTTAAAACTTCTATTTCGGAAAGCAGTATTTATATTGATGCAACAGGTGTAGGCATGAAGCCTCTAGAAGACACAAGCTTGATTAATGATCCCACAGTTATACGTCCAGACTTAGTTGTTTTTGATGTTGTGTATTCTCCACGTGAAACGAAATTATTGAAATTTGCGAAAGAAAATGGCGCAAAAAAAGCGATCAATGGACTTGGTATGATGCTTTATCAGGGAGCAGCCGCTTTTAAATTATTTACGGGTGAAGATATGCCTGTTGACTACATTAAAGATCTTTTATTCAAAGATTAGGAGGAAAGAAATGAAAAAAGTAACCGTTGATCACATTACGATCGGTGACGGTCTTCCAAAAATCATTGTCCCGATGGTAGGCAATACCGTAGAAGAGTTAGAAAAAGAAGCCGAATTGATTCATACATTAGATTGTGATCTGGTAGAATGGCGAATCGATTTTTTTGAACAGGTTTCGAATTTTCAGGCCGTTGCTTCTCTTTCTCATAACTTAAAAGCCATTTTAGAAAAACCACTTCTAATTACTTTTCGAACGAAAAATGAAGGCGGCGTATACGACCTTTCAGAGAGTGATTATTTTGAACTCTATAAGACAATTATTTCTAATGGAAACTTGAATCTTCTGGATGTCGAATTGTTTATGCCAGAGAAACAAGTAAACGAACTTATTGATCTCGCACATAAGAACGAAATAAAAATTATTATGTGCAATCATGATTTTCAAAAAACACCAAAAAAAGAGGAAATTATCCATCGTTTGCGTTCAATGCAAGATAAAGGCGCAGATATTTGTAAGATTGCGGTAATGCCAACAGCTTCCGAAGATGTTTTAACTTTGCTGGATGCGACTCGAGAAATGTATGAAACCTATGCGCAAGTTCCATTAATAACCATGTCTATGGGGGCGCTGGGTATGATTAGCCGAGTATCAGGACAAGTCTTTGGTTCTGCAGCTACTTTCGGTTCGGCTACAACTGCTTCCGCGCCAGGACAAGTTCCTGTTGTTGAACTACGTAAAATGTTAGAGACATTAAAACAATAAGTTCTTTCAAAAACAGGTGAAATTGTTCACCTGTTTTTTTGTGTTGTAATTTAAAAAGTTAACATATGGTCATTGAAAAATAGACTAAAAAAACGATCGAGCCTTTTTTAAAAAAGCTCGATCGTTTTCAATGCTTGCAGCAAATTACTTTTCTTCTTTATCTTCTAGACCTCTTCGCTGCTCACCTTAGCAATTTTTCCTTGCTCCACATAAACCATTAAAATACTTATGTCTGCTGGATTTACACCACTAATACGGCTAGCTTGTGCAATTGTTTGCGGTTGAATCTTTTGTAATTTTTGTTTTGCTTCTGTAGCCAAACCATTAATTGACTCGTAGTCAATACGCTCTGGAATACGTTTTGCTTCCATTCGCTTCAATTTTTCTACTTTCTCCATCGCTTTTTTGATGTAACCTTCATACTTGATTTGAATTTCTACTTGCTCAATTTCTTTTTCTGTAAGGTTCTCATTAAACGCAATAAACTGCATTAATTCTTGATAGGAAATTTCTGGGCGTTTTAGGAAATCACTCGCTAGAACACCGTCTTTCAATTCTGCGCTATTTTTGCCTTGTAAGAAGCTTTGCACTTCTTTGGTAGGTTTTACCCGAACCGATCGTAAACGAGCCATCTCCGCTTCGATATGAGCCTTTTTGATCAAGAAAGCTTGGTAGTCTTCTTCTTCCACCAAACCAATAGTATGTCCAATTTCAGTCAAACGTAAATCTGCGTTGTCATGGCGTAAAATTAAACGATACTCTGCGCGCGAGGTTAGCAAGCGATAAGGCTCATTGGTTCCTTTTGTAACTAAGTCATCAATCATCACACCGATATATCCATCACTGCGTTTCATGATGAAGGGGTCTTTTCCTTGAATCTTCAATGCTGCATTGATCCCTGCCATCAACCCTTGCCCTGCCGCTTCTTCGTAGCCGCTAGTCCCGTTTGTTTGACCCGCAGTGTAAAGGTTCTCGACTACTTTTGTTTCTAGCGTTGGACGCAATTGGTGAGGGGCAACCATGTCATACTCGATCGCATAACCCGTACGCATCATCTCTGCTTTTTCTAATCCTTCAATTGAATGCAAAACGTCATTTTGCACATCTTCGGGTAGAGAAGTAGATAAACCTTGTACGTACACTTCTTCCGTGTTGCGACCCTCAGGTTCTAAGAACAATTGATGACGCTCTTTATCAGCAAACCGTACGATTTTATCTTCAATCGATGGACAATAGCGCGCACCGACACCGTCGACAATTCCTGTAAACATTGGTGCACGATGCAGATTATTCTGAATGATTTCATGACTTTTTAGGTTTGTATATGTCAGCCAACAAGGAATTTGATTCTGTAAGTATTGGCTATCAGGCGTTTGAAAACCAAAATGATTTGGTTTTTCGTCTCCTGGTTGGATCTCTGTTTTACTGTAATCAATAGAGCCTGATTTTACCCGAGGGGGCGTTCCTGTTTTGAAACGATGAATCTCTAACCCTAATTCTTGTAGATGGTCAGCTAATTTAATTGAGGGCTGTGAATTGTTCGGACCAGAAGAATACTTCAATTCGCCGATAATAATCTCTCCGCGTAAAGCTGTACCTGCTGTGATAATGACTGCTTTTGCTGAATAAACCGCACCTGTAGAAGTTACGACGCCTTTACAAATACCATCCTCCACTACTAATCGATCGACTACACCTTGTTTCAAGGTTAATTTTTCTTCTTTTTCAATAGTATGTTTCATTTCTTCCGCATAGGCGTGTTTATCTGCTTGCGCGCGTAGCGCACGCACAGCCGGACCTTTACCGGTATTCAACATCCGCATTTGAATGTATGTTTTATCAATATTGCGGCCCATTTCTCCACCAAGTGCGTCAATTTCTCGTACAACAACACCTTTGGCTGGCCCACCTATAGATGGATTACATGGCATGAAGGCCACCATGTCCAAATTGATTGTAATCAATAACGTCTTTTGTCCCATTCGTGCAGCTGCTAACGCTGCTTCCGAACCAGCATGCCCAGCTCCGACAACAATGACATCATAATTTCCTGCTTGATATTCCACGTAATTGCTCCTTTTCTCTATTTTCCTAAACAAAATTGACTAAATAATTGAGTGATTAATTCATCTTGTACACTGTCTCCAACAATCTCACCTAAATAGTCCCAACAGCGAGTCATATCGATCTGAACTAAGTCCACCGGCATACCTGCTAGGATTCCATTGCTTACTTCCTTTAAGGATTGTCCCGCTTTTTCGAGCAAGGCGATGTGACGCGTATTTGATACATAAGTAGCATCTTTTTCTCCGGTCTGACCACCAAAGAAAAGTTTAGCGATCGCTTCTTCCAATTGATCTAAGCCAGCTTTTTCTAAAACTGAGATGGCAAAAACTTCATCCGTCCCAAGACACATATTAAGTTCTTCTTGAGATAGTCGACTTGGAAGGTCTGTCTTATTTAGTAGAATTATTCGTTTTAAACCTTGCGTTGCTTTAAGTAATTCTTTGTCCTCTGTAGTGAGCGCCTCACTTTGATTCAAGACTAGCAAAATTAAATCTGCTTCACTCAACGCTTTGCGACTACGTTCAACTCCGATTTTTTCCACCACATCGTCTGTCTCCCGAATACCCGCTGTATCGATCAATTTTAACGGCACTCCACGAACATTGACATATTCTTCAATCACATCTCGTGTTGTCCCAGCTATTTCTGTTACAATCGCTTTTTCCTCGTGTAGCAAATAGTTCAACAAACTGGATTTACCAACGTTAGGTCGACCTATAATAGCCGTGCTAAGTCCTTCTCTCAGGATTTTTCCTTGCTTCGCATTTAATAGTAAAGCGTCGATTTGCTGTCCAACTTGTTGTGCTTTTTCTAATAGTAGTTGTGTCGTTAATTCTTCTACATCATCATATTCAGGATAATCAATATTTACTTCAACCTGTGCTAACGTCCCTAAGATTTCTTGTCGTAATTGACGAATTAAATGCGATAAATTACCGTCAAGTTGATTGATCGCAACGCTCATTGCTCGATCCGTTTTTGCTCGAATCAAATCCATTACAGCCTCTGCTTGCGATAGATCCACCCGTCCATTCAAAAATGCTCTTTTAGTAAACTCACCAGGCTCTGCTAAGCGTGCCCCTGAACGTAAAATCAATTGTAGTAATTGATTGACTACCACGATACCTCCATGACAGTTAATTTCAACAATGTCTTCACGTGTAAATGTTTTCGGTGCGCGCATAACACTGATCATTACCTCATCCACGACCTGTTGCTCCACAGGGTCAATAATGTGTCCATAATGGATGGTATGTGATGGCACATCTGATAAACTTTTTTTCCCACTACGATACACCTTATCCGCAATAGTTACTGCTTGATCGCCACTTAATCTCACAATGCTGATTGCGCCTTCACCTGGGGGCGTTGAAATTGCTGCAATCGTATCAAATTCCAAGGTAATCTCTGCCACTATTTTTCCTCCTATTGCTTAAAAGCATAAAAAAAGTGCCTACTCCACCCCTTAATAAAGGAGTAGATTGAGCACTTTGACTGCTTATCTACAAAATTCTGGTGTAAGATTAGCATATTTTTTTTGACAATTCAAGCGTCCACGCTGAAATAACTCTACTTCTTCAATTTTTAATAAATAAAAAAGCTGCTCCAAGCAACTTGGGCAGCTTCTCTATTTAAAAATACTTTTTCGCCGGTTCAACAACCAGATAACGATAAGGATCTTCGCCTTCTGAATGAGTCTTAATATACTCATCCTTGCTTAAAGCCGAATGGATCATTTTTCTTTCAAAAGCAGGCATCGGTTCTAAAAAGACTGGTCGACCTGTCTCCTTCACTTTCTCAGCAGTGCGCTGAGCCAAACGAGTTAAAACTTCTTCGCGTTTTTGACGATAGTTACCAATATTTACCACCACTGATAATTTATCTTTGGCAACACGATGGAGAAAGACTTGCGATAAATATTGAAGAGCATTTAATATTTTACCATGTTTTCCAATCAGCATTCCTTGTTTGTTCGTTTCTAAATTCATGACGATCAATCCATTAGATTCATGTTGGATCTTAACTAACGCTGGCACGCCCATCCCCTTCGTAATGTCAGTCAAATAAAGGGCTAATTCTTTTATCGCTTCCTCTGCATCTAAATCCACTAATTGATTCGTAGTTTCTGATAGTTCTTCACTATCAGATAAAGGTGTATTTTCTTCTTCCACAACCTTTTTTACAGGTACTTCTACTGATTCAACAGGCTCTTCAGAAATATCATTCTTGGTTGGTTCAATCGAGACCTTTGCGTCTTTCTTTCCCATTCCTAGAAATCCTTTTTTTGCATCTGCTAAAATTTCAATATCGACTTCTTCTTTTGGCATCCCCAAAGCGTGCAATCCTTTTGAAATTGCTTCATCGATCGTTGGACCTTCATAAATAGGCATTTTCTAAACCTCCTTATTTATAAGCAATAAACTACTTTTATTTAAGCTAATTCAGCATTTTCTATTTTTTACGTTTTTTCTTCGGACGTTTTGCTTTTTCCAGTGCCCGTTCTTTTTCTCGAATCTGTCTTGCTACTTCTTCTCTTTCGCGACGGATCTTGAAAGGATTATTGATTAATAGCGTTTGAACTACTTGGAAAGCATTCGATATCACCCAGTACAGTGATAAACCACTTGCCAAATTCAGCGCCATAACAAAAATCATTACAGGCATTGCAAAGTTCATGATTTTCATTGAAGCATTTGATTCGATCTGACTCATACTTGATAAGTAAGTACTCGCAAAAGTAAAGACAGCTGCAAGGATCGGCAGAATAAAGTAAGGATCCGACTGGCTCAAGTTCAACCACATGAAATGACCTGAACGCAATTCTGGAATTCGCAAAATCGCTTGATACAAGGCCATCATAACAGGCATTTGAACAAGTAATGGTAAACAGCCTGCGTAAGGGCTCACATTATTTTCCGCATAAAGCTTTTTCGTTTCTTCTTGTAACTTTTGTTGTGTTTCTTGATCACGAGTGCTGTATCTTTGTTGCAATTCTTTGATTTTTGGTTGTAGTTCTTGCGTTTTACGCATACTTTTTGTTTGGAAATGCATCAATGGCATCAAAATGATTCGGATAATGATTGTAAATAAAATAATCCCGATCCCGACATTTCCAAACGATAAGCCTTTAATTGCTTGTCCAAAGTAATAAACAACGTATCGATCCCACATCCCTGTGCTTTGGGCGCTAACTTCACCCGTTCCACAAGCAGACAATAGGAAAACAAGACTCACCATTCCTGCCATCAATAATATTTTTTTATATTTCTTCACCTAAATCTGTTTCCTTCCTAACTTAGTATTTTCGCTAATTTCAAAACATGTATAAGATTTGAACGCATTTCATCATGAGGCAGATCTTTCGTAGCTGGCCGTGCAATGACGATAAAGTCTATTGGTGGTAAATCTGATTTCAACTCTTGCAAAACAGATCTAATTTGACGTTTTACTTGATTTCGCGCAACGGCATTTCCAATTTTTTTACCAACAGATAAACCTACTCGAAAATGTTTTTGACCAGAAGGTTCTAGACGATAAACTACGAATTTTCGATTCGCAAAAGAAGCACCTTCTTGAAATACTGTTTGAAATTCTCGTTCTTTTTTGACCCGATATTTTTTTCTCATCTAGCTTCCTTCGTTTCCTTTAAATCTATACCTGACAATAATACCATACTTCAAATTAAGGAATCATCCTTATTTACTAGAAAAATTCATTATGAAGCGTATTTTGGATACAAAAAAAACCACTGACCGGCAGTGGCTTAAGCAGCAAGTACTTTTCTTCCTTTACGACGACGGCTTGCTAATACGCGACGGCCGTTTTTAGTGCTCATACGTTTACGGAAACCGTGAACTTTTTGACGTTTACGTTTATTTGGTTGATAAGTTCTTTTCATTTAAATACACCTCCATAGCTAACATTACATAGACATACCCGAATATTATAACGACTGATCCCCTACTTTGTCAATAATGAAATAAAAAAGAGTCTTTAAATAAAGCATTTAATTAAGAAGGAGTGTTTAAGAACAAAAAAAATTATCCACAAAAACTGGGGATAATTCCTTATAAGTTGTGCAAAACATTTTTTGTTAAAAAAAGATGAATAGAATTTTCAAGACGTTTTTCCCCAAAAGTTTAGTCTCTTAAAAACTTATGCACATGGTGGATAAGTTTTGTGCATAAGTCCTTTTACTCTTTGCCTATCAATACGTTTGTTTTCTGTTTCCTGTGTATCGGTTCGTGGAAAAAGAGAAATTTTAACAGACATCCAATCAACTGTGCATATCTTTTTCCATGCTCGTGGAAAGCTTTTTGAATTTTTATACATTTTGTGGAAAAAAGGAAATTCCTGTTAATTCGTTTTAGGTTGTGGAAAACTTTTTTAAAAAATGATAAAGTAAGGCTATCTGAATTTTATTAATATAGGAGGCGACTTATTTGACCTCATTGGATAATTTCTGGCAGGAATTGAAGGACAGTTATAAAAATGACCTTAATCCTGCCAGTTATGACGCTTGGGTTGGTACAGCTAAACCGTTAGCTTTAACAAATAATCAATTAACGATCGAAGTCACAAGCGATTTGCATAAGCGCTATTGGGAAAAGCATTTAGCAGCAAAAATCGTCGAAATCGGGTTCAAAGTAACAGGAGATGAAATTATGCCTCTCTTTGTAACACCTGATGAAGCTCCACCGATTAGCATTGTCGAAAAAGAGGAAGCTCCCAAAGTAGATACGACAAAGCGAGCTATGCTTAATCCGAAATACACATTCGATACCTTCGTAATCGGAAAAGGAAATCAAATGGCACACGCTGCTGCGTTAGTTGTTGCAGAAGAACCTGGATCAATTTATAATCCGCTCTTCTTCTATGGTGGTGTCGGTTTAGGGAAAACACATTTGATGCACGCGATCGGTCATCAAATGTTAGCCATTAATCCTCATGCAAAAGTTAAATATGTTTCTAGTGAAACGTTTGCAAATGACTTTATCAACTCGATCAAAAACAAGACTTCAGAAGAATTTCGTCAAGAGTATCGCAAAGTCGACTTATTATTAGTTGATGATATTCAATTTTTCGCAGATAAAGAAGCGACACAAGAAGAATTCTTCCATACATTTGAGAACTTATATAATGACAATAAACAAATTGTACTGACTAGCGACCGTTTACCAAATGAAATACCGAAACTCCAAGAACGCTTGGTTTCACGCTTTGCATGGGGCCTATCCGTAGATATCACGCCACCAGATCTAGAAACACGGACGGCTATCTTGCGTAAAAAAGCCCAAGCTGAGAATCTTGAAATTCCTGATGATACCTTGAGCTATATCGCTGGACAAATTGATTCAAACATTCGTGAGCTAGAAGGGGCCTTGGTCCGTGTGCAGGCTTTTGCCACAATGAACAGTGCAGATATTACAACTAGCATCGCTGCCGACGCGTTAAAAAGTCTAAAAGGAACAAGCAATGCACAGCTTTCCATCAGTAAAATCCAAGAAGAGGTGGCAAAATTTTATCATATTCAAGTAAAGGACTTAAAAGGGAAAAAACGAGTGAAAGCAATTGTTGTTCCGCGACAAATTGCTATGTATCTAGCTCGCGAAATGACCGAAAGTTCACTACCAAAAATCGGGGCTGAATTTGGAGGCAAAGATCACACAACCGTTATCCATGCCCATGAAAAAATTAGCCAATTGGTGAAAAATGATCGCACGATTCAACAAGAAATCGCTGAAATCAAAAATTTGCTTCTTGGTTAGCTTGTGGAAAATAATAAAAAAAAGAGTTTGTTTATCCACAAGTTGTCCACAAGTGGAAAACTTAATGCAGCAATCTTTAACCTGATTTTTCCACAAGATTAACAGGACCTACTACTTTTATTATTTAATTTACTTAAATAAATAAAAAGAAAAGGCCTGTGATCACACAGTATCCTTTTACGTACGTACGGCTTCACTAAAAATAAATAAATAATTTAAAAAGGAGTTTCATTATGAAATTTACGATTAACCGTGCTCGCTTTATTCAAGAATTACAAACAGTGCAACGAGCTATTTCTACTAAAACAACAATTCCAATCTTAACGGGAGTGAAAATTGAACTAAATAACGAAGGACTGAACTTAACAGGTAGTAATGCAGATATTTCCATAGAAACCTTTCTAGCTGCGGATGATGAAAAAGCAGAATTACAGATTTCTGAACCGGGGACGATTGTATTACAAGCGCGATTCTTTAGCGAAATCATCCGACGTTTGCCAGAAACAACGTTTACTCTAGAAGTACAAGAAAATTATCAAGTATTGATTTCATCTGGTGCGGCTCACTTTACAGTCAATGGTTTAGATGCAGATAATTATCCACATTTGCCAGTAGTAGAAGAGCAAAATCAATTGAAATTGCCTGTCCACATGTTGACAAAATTAATCGGAGAAACAGTTTTCTCTGTTTCTCAACACGAAAGTCGTCCAATTTTAACCGGGGTTCATTTCACAATGTCTAATGAACAATTGTTAGCTGTAGCGACGGATTCCCATAGATTAAGCCAACGAATTGTTCCTATAGAAAATGCCAATAAAGATTTTGATATTGTTATTCCTGGGAAAAGCTTAGTGGAACTCTCTCGTTCACTATCTGATGAAGAAGCAGAAGTCGAAATCAGCATCATGGAAAATCAAGTCCTATTTAAAACACCTACGATGTATTTTTACTCTCGCTTGCTTGAAGGAAATTATCCGGATACCAATCGTTTGATTCCCACAAGCTTTAATACGGAAATCACGTTCTCTGTTCCAACATTTTTAGCAGCGATTGAACGGGCATCGTTGCTTTCTCATGAAGGACGCAACAATATCGTTCGCTTAGCAATCGCCGATAACTCAGTCATTCTTTACGGAAACTCGCCAGAAATTGGTAAAGTTGAAGAAGAATTGGTTTACGAAAAAGTTAGTGGAGACCCGTTAGAAATTTCTTTTAACCCTGACTATATGAAAGATGCTCTGCGTGCTTTTGGGGATATGAGTATCAAGATCCAATTTATTTCAGCAATCCGTCCATTTACTCTTGAACCAAGTGAAGGGGACGTATCCTTTATTCAATTAATTACTCCAGTGCGCACAAATTAAAGGAAATCTAGTGAGTTTCACAAATTTTTTGAAAAATATGAAAATATTTTGTAAAATACGCAATTCCAGTAAAAGGTCTTAAAATCGATTTTAAGGCCTTTTACTTTTTTTTGAGTGAATTAATAAAAACGGCTTAGAACTTCTTAAATCGAAAAATACAACGAGTTAATTTGTTTTATCTCTTAAAAAAGGGTATAATAAAGAGGTGTTTCTAGCATGAAAATGAGGGATGAATGTGAAACAAAAAATTTTTTTAGAAACAGAGTTCATGACGCTTGGTCAGTTATTGAAAGAGATCGATGTAATCTCTAGCGGTGGACAAGCCAAGTGGTTTCTAGCAGAAGAAACAGTATTTGTAGATGGCGAGTTAGAAAATCGCCGCGGCCGAAAGCTCTATCCTGGAATGATGATTGAGATTCCTGAGGTAGGAACTTTTTTTATGGTCAAAAATAAGGAAGAACACGATGCAGCTGAATAAGCTAGAGTTGAAAAACTATCGTAATTATCAAGAGCTGGTCCTGAAATTTCCTAACCGATTAAATGTTTTTTTAGGAGAAAACGCTCAGGGAAAAACCAATCTTTTGGAAAGTATTTACGTTTTAGCATTGACCCGTAGTCATCGTACGAGCAGTGAGCAAGAATTGATCGGCTGGAAGGATGATTTCGCTCAAATTAAAGGGCGTATAGAACGTGGGACAAGCGAGCTGGAATTGGAATTGCTGTTGACTAAAAAAGGGCGCAAATCCAAAGTTAATCATATTGAACAAAAGAAGCTGAGCAGCTATATTGGCCAGTTGAATGTTATCTTGTTTGCACCTGAGGATCTGTCTTTAGTAAAAGGAAGTCCGCAGACCAGACGACGTTTTATTGATATGGAGTTAGGCCAAATCAATCCAGTCTATCTTTATGATTTGGCTCAATACCAACAGACGTTAAAGCAGCGAAATCTTTATCTAAAACAATTATCTGAGAAAAAGCAGATGGATGAGATATATCTTGATATTTTAACAGAGCAATTGGTAGATTTTGGCAGTAAAGTTTTAGCCAATCGTTTGAAGTTTGTTAAAAAGCTGGAACGTTGGTCTAATGACTTGCATGGGAAGATCACGAACCAAAAAGAAGCATTAGCAATCGAATATGAGGCGAGTCTTCCGCTTGAAAATGAAAGTGTTGAAGAAATCCGCAAAGTTTTTCTAAGAGAATTACAGAAAAACCGCAAGCGGGAAATTTTCAAAGGAAATACATTTTTAGGTCCTCATCGAGATGATTTAATCTTTAAAGTTAATCAAAAGAACGTCCAAACCTATGGCTCACAAGGTCAACAAAGGACGACTGCGCTAAGTGTCAAATTAGCAGAAATTGATTTGATGAAAGAAGAAACAGGTGAATATCCGATTTTACTTTTAGATGATGTCATGAGTGAACTTGATGATAGTCGTCAAATCCATTTATTGGAGACGATCGAAAACAAGGTCCAAACATTTTTAACAACAACAACATTGAATCATGTGAAAGGGAAAATGACGGTCCATCCGGATATTTTTTATGTCCATCAAGGGCAGATAGAAAGGAAAGAGACATAGATGACAGAAGAGGAAAAGAGTTTATTAGAACGTGCCCAAGAGTACGATGCTAGTCAGATACAGGTACTAGAAGGGTTAGAAGCAGTTCGAAAACGTCCTGGGATGTATATTGGTTCAACCAGTACAGAAGGATTGCACCACCTTGTTTGGGAAATCGTGGATAACTCCATTGACGAAGCTCTAGCGGGATTTGCGTCTCACATTCATGTAGTGATCGAAGAAGACAATAGTATCACCGTCAGCGATGATGGCCGGGGAATCCCCGTCGATATCCAAGCGAAAACAGGTCGTCCTGCCTTGGAGACCGTCTATACGATCTTGCACGCCGGTGGGAAATTCGGCGGTGGCGGATACAAAGTGTCTGGAGGGCTTCACGGTGTGGGGGCTTCAGTCGTAAATGCGTTGTCTTCGTCCTTGGATGTACGCGTCTTTAAAAATGGAAAAATTTATTTCCAAGAATATCGTCGCGGTGCTGTTGTAGATGACTTAAAAGTGATCGGTGAAACAGAGAAGCATGGAACAACGGTTCATTTTATGCCGGATACTGAGATTTTTACAGAATCAACAGTCTTTAACTTTGATAAATTAGCTACTCGGGTTCGAGAATTGGCTTTCTTAAATCGAGGATTGAAGATCTCGATAGAAGATAAACGTGAAGAAAAACCGGTTTTGCGTGAGTACCATTACGAAGGCGGGATCAAAAGTTACGTTGAACATTTGAACCATAGTAAGGCAGTCATTTTTGAGGAGCCTGTGTATGTTGAAGGGGAGCAACAAGATATCACGGTTGAAGTAGCCATGCAGTATACAGATGGGTACCATACCAATATCTTGAGTTTTGCTAATAATATTCATACGTATGAAGGCGGAACGCATGAATTTGGGTTTAAAACAGCGTTGACGCGTGTAATCAATGATTACGCACGCAAGCAGAAAATCATGAAAGACAATGATGAAAATCTTTCTGGTGAAGATGTACGAGAAGGATTAACAGCGGTTATTTCGATTAAGCATCCGGAACCACAGTTCGAGGGACAAACAAAAACAAAACTTGGGAATTCTGAAGTTCGTACGGTTACAGATCGTTTATTCTCTGAGAACTTTTTGAAATTTTTGATGGAAAATCCTTCTGTTGGCCGTCGAATTGTTGAAAAAGGAATCCTTGCTGCTAAGGCACGTTTGGCAGCAAAACGTGCTCGTGAAGTGACACGTCGTAAAGGTGCGTTAGAAATCAGCAACTTGCCAGGTAAATTGGCCGATTGTTCAAGTAACGATCCGAAGAAATGTGAATTGTTCATCGTCGAAGGAGATTCCGCTGGTGGTTCAGCGAAACAAGGTCGGAATCGAGAATTTCAAGCAATCTTACCGATTCGCGGGAAGATCTTGAATGTCGAGAAAGCTTCCATGGACAAAATTTTGGCCAACGAAGAAATCCGATCATTGTTTACAGCAATGGGAACTGGTTTTGGAGCAGACTTTGATGTATCGAAAGCACGTTACCATAAATTGGTTATCATGACTGATGCCGATGTCGATGGGGCTCATATTCGGACGTTGCTGTTGACGTTATTCTACCGCTACATGCGCCCAATCGTGGAGGCAGGGTATGTTTATATCGCGCAACCACCGTTGTACGGGATTAAACAAGGGAAGAATATTACTTATATCCAACCAAGTAAAAATGCAGAAGAAGAATTGTCACAAAAAATGTCTGAACTGCCAGCAACACCGAAACCTAATGTTCAGCGTTACAAAGGGTTAGGAGAAATGGATGACCATCAATTATGGGAAACAACAATGGATCCAGATAATCGCTTGATGCTGCAGGTAAGCGTTGATGACGCGATCGAAGCCGATCAAGTCTTTGAAATGCTGATGGGCGATCGAGTAGAGCCGCGCCGTGCGTTTATTGAAGAAAATGCGCACTACGTTAAGAACCTGGATATTTAGTGAGGAGGATCGATTTGGAAGATCGAAGAGAGAATATACAAGCCGTCAATCTAACCAGTGAAATGAAAGACTCCTTCATTGATTACGCGATGAGCGTTATTGTAGCACGTGCTTTACCAGATGTTCGGGATGGCTTAAAACCCGTTCATCGTCGGATTTTATACGGAATGAATGAACTAGGAGTGACACCAGACAAGCCTCACAAAAAATCAGCCCGTATTGTTGGGGATGTCATGGGGAAATACCATCCTCACGGAGACAGTGCCATTTATGAATCGATGGTTCGGATGGCTCAGT
This sequence comes from Enterococcus gilvus ATCC BAA-350, assembly GCF_000407545.1. Classification (NCBI taxonomy): domain Bacteria; kingdom Bacillati; phylum Bacillota; class Bacilli; order Lactobacillales; family Enterococcaceae; genus Enterococcus; species Enterococcus gilvus. The sequence goes on from NZ_ASWH01000001.1 coordinate 30,898, forward strand.
CCTTCAGCTATCGCAATATGTTAGTAGATGGTCACGGAAACTTTGGTTCTGTTGATGGTGATGGTGCTGCGGCGATGCGTTATACCGAAGCGCGTTTAAGTAAGATCGCAATGGAAATGTTGCGGGATATTAACAAAGATACTGTTGATTTTCAAGGAAACTATGATGACAGTGAGCAGGAACCTGTGGTGTTACCAGCAAGATTCCCTAATCTACTAGTCAACGGGGCAACTGGGATCGCCGTCGGCATGGCGACGAATATTCCGCCTCACAACTTGAGAGAGGTTACAGCTGGAATCGAACTATTGATGGAAAATCCTGAGGCAACAACGCAGGAATTAATGGACTGCATTCCAGGACCAGACTTCCCAACTGGCGGGTTAGTCATGGGGAAATCCGGTATTCGTCGAGCGTATGAAACAGGGAAGGGTTCAATTACCGTACGGGCAAAAATTGAGATTGAAGAACAAAAGAACGGGAAAGAACGAATCCTGGTTACCGAATTGCCTTATATGGTCAACAAAGCGAAGCTTATTGAACGTATTTCTGAATTACACCGGGATAAACGAATCGAAGGAATCACTGATCTGCGGGACGAATCTTCTCGCGAAGGTATGCGTATTGTTATCGAGGTTCGCCGTGACGTTAGTGCCTCAGTCATTTTGAATAACTTATATAAGATGACTTCTCTGCAAACGTCGTTTAGCTTTAATATGCTAGCAATCGAAAAAGGCGTACCAAAAATATTAAACTTGAAACAAATTCTAGAAAACTATATCGAGCATCAAAAAAATGTGATTACTCGCCGGACGATCTTTGATAAGAAAAAAGCCGAAGCACGGGCACATATCTTAGAAGGTCTGCGTATCGCATTGGATCATATCGATGAGATCATTGCTACGATCCGCAACTCCGCTTCGGATGATATCGCAAAAGCCACGTTGATTGAGCGCTTTGAATTATCTGATCGTCAAGCGCAAGCAATTTTAGATATGCGTTTACGCCGTTTAACGGGCTTAGAACGCGAGAAAATAGAAAATGAGTACCAAGAGCTGTTGAAGACGATCAGCGACTTAGAAGACATTCTAGCGCGTCCTGAGCGTGTGGAAGAAATCATCCGTACGGAATTAGCAGAGATTGCTGGAAAATATGGCGATGCTCGTCGAACAGAGCTGCTAGTGGGCGAGGTCTTGAGCCTTGAAGACGAAGACTTGATTGAAGAAGAAGATGTTGTCATTACTTTGACGAACAACGGCTATATCAAACGGGTCGCATCAACGGAATTCCGAGCACAACGCCGCGGTGGACGCGGCGTTCAAGGAATGGGGATCCATAATGATGACTTTGTGAAGACATTGATTTCCTGCTCCACGCACGATACGTTGCTGTTCTTTACAAACAGTGGTCGTGTCTATCGGGCAAAAGGGTATGAAGTTCCTGAATACGGACGCACGGCTAAGGGAATTCCTATTATCAATTTATTAGGGATCGATTCAAGTGAAACGATTCAAGCAGTGATCTCGGTTAATGGGCAAGCAGAAGACGGCCATTTCCTATTCTTCGTAACGAGAAAAGGAACAGTCAAGCGAACAACTGTAACAGCCTTCTCAAACATTCGTGCCAATGGATTGATCGCAATTGGCTTACGTGAAGGCGATGAGTTGGTCAATGTAATGTCTACGGAAGGTGATGAAACCATCATCATCGGGACGCATGATGGCTATTCTGTAACGTTTAAAGAAAAAGCCGTTCGTGATATGGGAAGAACCGCTAGCGGTGTCCGCGGAATTCGCTTACGTGATGAAGATTATGTGATTGGTTCAGCAGTATTGAAAGAGGATCAAGAGGTCTTAGTTCTTACTGAAAAAGGTTATGGTAAACGAACCAAAGCTTCAGAATACCCAATTAAAGGCCGTGGTGGTAAAGGTATCAAGACTGCGAATGTCAAAGATAAAAACGGTCCACTTGCCGGATTGACTGTTGTGAATGGTGATGAAGACATCTTATTGATTACTGACAAAGGTGTCATTATTCGCTTCAATGTCGGGGGTGTTTCGCAAACAGGTCGCGCTACTTTAGGCGTTCGATTGATGAAGATGGAAGAAAATACGAAAGTCGTGACCATGGCAATCGTTGATAAAGAAGATGAAGAACTTGAAGAGACCGAAACAAATGAAACGGTTGAAACTTCGGATGAATCAACAAAAGATGCTGAAGAATAAAAAAAGTTTTAAAGGCTGGGAGCAATCCCAGTCTTTTTTCGTAACTTAAAGTAAATAAACAATTGATTTTTGTAGGACGATTATGTATAATGATTATTTGTGAGTAGTCTAGATAAAATTTAGATCGCTCTCCTTGCTCTTAAAAATTTAAGAGCCTTATAGTCCATAGGGAGGTGAAAATCAATGAGTCAAAATACGAAGTATGAAATCACATACATCATTCGTCCGAACATTGATGAAGAAGCAAAAACTGCTTTAGTAGAACGTTTCGACACAATCTTGAAAGATAATGGTGCAGAAATTATCGATTCAAAAGATTGGGAAAAACGCCGTTTCGCATACGAAATGAACGGATTCCGTGAAGGTATCTACCATATCGTCAATGCAACTGCACCAACAACAGCTAGTGCAGTTAACGAATTCGATCGTCTTGCAAAAATCAATGACGATATTATTCGTCACATGATCGTTAAGATTGAAGAATAATTGTTTCACGTGAAACAATTGACGAGAAGGGAGCTGGCTTTACTTTGATTAATAATGTTGTATTAGTTGGTCGTTTAACAAAGGATCCTGATTTACGCTATACAGCAAATGGTACTGGAGTTGCAACGTTTACCTTAGCGGTGAATCGTAATTTTACGAATCAAAGCGGGAATCGCGAAGCGGACTTTATCAATTGTGTGATTTGGCGGAAATCTGCTGAAACTTTAGCTAATTACGCGCGTAAAGGAACTCTTTTAGGGGTTACGGGACGCATCCAAACAAGAAATTATGAAAATCAGCAAGGACAACGTGTCTATGTGACTGAGGTTGTTGCTGAAAACTTCCAATTATTGGAATCTCGCAATGCGAGTGAACAACGTCAACAGAATCCAAGCAATTCTAATGACAATTTCCAAGGCGGGTCAAATAATTTTAACAACAACAACTATGATCAATCCTCTCAGTCAGCTAAGAACACTATGCCTGACTTCGATCGAGATTCAGATCCATTCAGTGGGTCCTCAATCGACATTTCAGATGATGATTTACCATTCTAACAATTGAATAGGAGGGAAACGGAATGGCACAACAAAGAAGAGGTCGCAAACGTCGTAAAGTAGACTATATTGCTGCAAATCATATCGAGTACATCGATTATAAAGATATTGAATTACTAAAACGTTTCATTAGCGAACGTGGTAAAATTTTACCTCGTCGTGTAACTGGAACAAGTGCTAAAAACCAACGTAAATTAACGATCGCTATCAAACGCGCTCGTATTATGGGCTTATTAGCATTCGTTTCTGAAGAATAAAATGTAATTTTAAAAGAGACTTCATTTTTGAAGTCTCTTTTTTTTTGTTTCACGTGAAACATTCAAGAAAGTCGCTTGCTAGAGGAGATTGTGATAGAATTACACTGTTGGACAATTAACTTGTTTTACTTGAAACATGCTTGTTAGTAGTTAAACAAGCGTGATTAAAATAGGAGGGTATAAATGAAAAATAAACCTCAAATAAAATGGTCTTTTTTCTTCCTCTGTTTATTATTGATTCAATTAGCAGCGATCTTTTTGTTGCCATTTACTATTTTGACAGCAGTGATTGTTATATTAATTGACCTTTTGTTATGGATTTATACGGTCTTTTTGAGAAATCGTATTGAAATCAGCAATCAGCAAAAAATTCAATATGCTTCACATCGTGCCCAAGAAGCGTTGGACTATGTGTCCGAGGATATGCCAGTAGGGATCATTACCTGGGATGAAAATAATACGTTTATTTGGACAAACCCAGCGATAACAAAAAGTGTACAGGATCTGACAAAAGAGGATCAGCAGGACATGGTCAATGAACTGCTGCAACGAGCTGAAAAGGGAAAAAGTATCTACAAAATAGGTGATATCCTCTATCATTTTGATTTGAATCATGAGAAGCGTGTCGTTTATTTGATTGATATAACGAAGGAATACGCATTAGAGAATAAAGAAAAGCAACAACAAGCAGTTGTGGGGATTCTTTCTGTCGATAATTATGATGATGTGATAGATCGTCGAGATGATAAGGAGATTTCAAATTTGAATTCCTTTATTACAACAATTATTTCTGACTGGATGGACTCCTATCAGATTTTCTATAAGCGTGTGAATGCGGAGCGTTTCTTTCTTTTCGCTAGGTACGATGATCTGGAAAGGATGATTGAGAATAATTTCAATTTGTTAGAGCATATTCGTGTTTCAGCAGAGAAGCAAGAGATGCTGATTACTGTTAGTATGGGAATCAGTTATGGAACGGAGTCTCTAGAGGTCATTGGCGATGAAGCGCAAAACAATCTGGATATTGCCCTAGTGCGAGGCGGGGATCAGGTAGTTGTTAAAAATGCTGGTGAGGGAAATAAACCTGTCTTCTATGGCGGAAATTCAGCGAGTGCGGCGAAAAGAACAAGGGTACGTTCTCGTGCCATGTCAACGGCCTTGAAGAATGTGTTCAATCAAACGGGCAATGTTTTCGTTATGGGGCATCGTTTTCCCGATATGGATGCCATTGGTTCGGCGTTTGGTGTTGCCTGTTTAGCCCGATACCATGATAAGAACGTTCAAATTGTAATCAACGAAGAAGAGACGATTCCTGATGTAGAACGTTGTTTGGAAGAGATTCATCAAAACGGGGATTTAGAAGATTTGTTGATTTCACCCGAAATGGCTAAGAAGCAGCGGAAGCCAGGCGACCTGTTAGTGATGGTAGACTATCATCGACCTTCGTTATCCATTGACCAGGAATTATATGAGCAGTTTGAAAATATTGTTATTATTGATCATCATCGAAGGGGAGAAGAATTTCCTGAGAAATCATTATTAACGTATATTGAATCTTCTGCATCCTCCGCTTCAGAACTGGTAACAGAGTTGATTCAATTTGAAAGCAATGAACGACAAAAAATGAGCAAGATGACAGCTACTTTGCTGCTTGCTGGAATTACAGTCGATACGAAAAATTTTGCAGTACGGACCACGGCTCGAACATTCGATGTCGCTAGTTATTTAAAGACTTGTGGAGCGGATGCTTCTTTAGTACAATATTTATTGAGTACAGATATTCAGTCTTACCTGGAAATCAGTAAGCTGGTAGGTGAGAGTGACTATGTTAGGGATGACATCGTAGTTGCTACAGGGACAGATACCCAAGAGTACGATAGCGTAACAGCAGCCAAGACTGCGGATACATTATTGTCGATGGTGGATATCAATGCAGCCTTTGTCATTATCAAACGTACAGATGGGGTAATCGCGATCAGTGCACGCAGCTCTGGGACGATTAATGTCCAGATTGTGATGGAAGCATTGGGTGGTGGCGGCCATTTTACAAATGCCGCTACTCAATTGAAGGATAGCAGTATTGCTGAAGCAAAAGAACAATTGCTCGAAGCAATCAATAAACAGTTAACGGAGGGGACAGAAGAATGAAAGTAATTTTTTTACAAGATGTTAAAGGTAAAGGAAAAAAAGGTGACGTTAAGGAAGTCCCAACAGGATACGCACAAAATTATTTACTAAAAAATCATCTAGCGAAAGAGGCTACAAAAAGTAGTATCTCAGAACTAAGCGGACAAAAGAAAGCGCAAGATAAAAAAGCTGCAGAAGTATTAGCAGAAGCAAAAGAATTGGCGGACTTTTTAGCAAAGGAAGAGACGGTTGTCGAAATCAAAGCCAAGGGCGGCGAAGATGGACGATTGTTTGGTTCGATTCCTTCGAAGCAAATTGCGGAAGGCTTAAAGAAACAGTATGATCTGAAAATTGATAAGCGCAAAATTGAGCTAGAAAATCCAATCCGTACACTAGGCTATACGAACGTTCCTGTCAAACTACACACAGAAGTAGAAGGAATAATTAAAGTCCATGTGGTAGAAGAATAAATCATTCGAAAAGAATAATGACAAGAGGAGTATGAGGATTCTTGAAAGTAAGAGAATTCCTTATACTCTTTGTTGTATTTAGTGGATAGATTTTGTAAAATAGATGGACGAAGAGGAGCGTAAACAAACATGAGCGAAATGTTACAAGATCGTGTGCCGCCACAAAGTATTGAAGCCGAACAAGCGACGCTAGGCTCTATTTTTTTGGAGACAGATGCGTTGATTACGGCTATGGAGTACATAGTTCCAGAAGACTTTTACCGTCGCGGTCATCAATTGATTTTCCGTGCAATGATTCAACTAAACGACCGCAACGAAGCGATCGATGTAGTAACGGTGAAAGAATTACTAGAACAACAAAATCAGCTGGAAGATGCGGGTGGTTTAAGTTACTTATCTGAATTGGCTTTAAGCGTTCCAACGGCAGCCAATGTAGGCTATTATGCGAAGATCGTAGAAGAGAAATCTCTCTTGCGGAATTTGATTCAAACGGCTACGAATATCGTGACCGAGGGTTTCGAGCAAGGAGACGACGTACAAACGATTTTAGATGCTGCCGAACGGAATATCATGGAAGTATCAGAGCGACGCAATAAGAGCGGTTTTTTGACCATCAGTGAGGTGTTGAATACCGCGATTGAAAATATTGATCAATTAGCGAGAAATGATGAAGAAATTACGGGCTTGCCTACGGGCTATGCTGCGTTAGATAAAATGACTGCTGGATTACAGTCGGAGGAATTAATCATCTTAGCAGCGCGTCCGGCGGTTGGTAAAACAGCCTTTGCTTTGAACATCGCCCAAAATGTAGGCACGAAGACAGATAAAGCAGTTGCGATATTTAGTTTGGAAATGGGTGCAGAGTCACTTGTCAATCGGATGTTGTGCGCGGAAGGGTCTATTGAAGCGAGTCATCTGCGAACAGGACAATTATCAGAAGAAGAATGGCAAAACTTGATCGTTGCAATGGGGAGTCTATCTCGCGCCAATATCTTTATTGATGATACTCCCGGAATCAAAGTTTCTGAGATTCGAGCGAAGTGTCACAAGCTAGCCAAAGAAAAAGGAAACCTTGGCTTGATTCTGATCGATTACCTGCAATTGATCGAAGGAACAGGGCGTGAGAATCGACAACAAGAAGTATCCGAGATCTCACGTCAGTTGAAGAAGCTGGCAAAAGAGCTGAAAGTACCGATTATTGCCTTGTCTCAGCTTTCTCGTGGTGTTGAACAGCGTCAGGATAAGCGTCCGGTACTGAGTGACATCCGTGAATCAGGATCTATCGAGCAGGATGCGGATATCGTGGCTTTCTTGTATCGTGATGACTATTATGATCGTGAAGGCGAGGAAGACGAAGAATCTGCAGCAAATCGAAATGTGATCGAAGTAATCATTGAAAAGAATCGGAGCGGGGCTCGAGGGACTGTTGAGCTGCTCTTTATCAAGCAATACAATAAATTTTCTTCCTTATCGCCCAGAGAAGACTTTTAGCGCAAGTTTAAACCTTGCGCTTTTTTTGTTGGAAATTTCGCAGTCTAAACCGAAAGCGTGATCCCGTCTGCGTCTAACTCGAACCAGGCGGTAAAAGAAGGGATATCCGAAATTTAAATCATTTTTACGAATATTGAAAAATAATGTTCGTGATTTCGCCTGTTTTTATAATCTTTATATTCTAATATTCGAATTTTCATTGAAGTATAGGTTTATTCTTGATACAATGATTCAGGATTAAATAAAATTAAATGAGGTGTTCAGATGTCATCTGTAGTAGTTGTAGGGACGCAGTGGGGCGATGAAGGTAAAGGAAAGATCACGGATTTTTTAAGTGAGAATGCAGAGGTCATTGCTCGTTACCAAGGTGGGGACAATGCCGGTCATACAATCAAATTTGACAATGAAACATATAAATTGCACTTGATTCCTTCTGGGATTTTCTATAAAGAAAAAACAAGTGTCATCGGAAATGGCGTAGTCGTTAATCCGAAATCATTAGTAACAGAATTGGCTTATTTACACGAACGTGGGATCACGACGGATAATCTGCGTATTTCGGATCGTGCGCATGTGATTTTGCCGTACCACATCAAATTGGATCAATTGCAAGAAGACGCAAAAGGTGAAAATAAAATCGGTACGACGATCAAAGGGATCGGACCAGCCTACATGGATAAAGCAGCCCGTGTAGGTATTCGTGTGGCTGATTTATTGGATAAAGAAATTTTCGAAGAACGTTTGAAAATCAATTTAGAAGAAAAGAATCGCCAATTCGTTAAAATGTTTGACGATGAAGCGATGAGTTTTGATGATATTTTTGAAGAATATTACGAGTACGGACAACAAATCAAACAATATGTGACGGATACTTCCGTTATTCTAAACGATGCTTTGGATCAAGGAAAACGTGTATTGTTTGAAGGCGCGCAAGGCGTTATGCTGGATATTGATCAAGGGACGTACCCATTCGTGACCTCATCGAACCCAGTTGCTGGCGGCGTAACGATCGGCAGCGGTGTGGGGCCTGCGAAGATCGACAAAGTAGTAGGTGTCTGCAAAGCCTATACGTCTCGTGTGGGTGATGGTCCTTTCCCAACCGAACTTTCTGATGAAGTGGGCGATCAAATTCGAGAAGTCGGTCGTGAATACGGAACAACAACTGGGCGTCCGCGTCGTGTTGGCTGGTTTGATTCTGTAGTGATGCGTCATTCAAAACGCGTTTCAGGGATCACGAATCTATCTTTGAACTCCATCGATGTATTGAGCGGTTTAGAAACTGTCAAAATCTGTACGGCATATGAGTTAGATGGCGAATTGATCTATCATTACCCAGCAAGCTTAAAAGAATTAAATCGCTGCAAACCTGTCTATGAAGAATTGCCTGGCTGGAGTGAAGATATCACTGGTTGTCGTGATTTAGCAGACTTACCAGAAAATGCGCGGAATTACGTTCGCCGTATCTCTGAACTTGTCGGTGTTCGCATCTCTACCTTCTCTGTAGGTCCCGATCGGACACAAACAAACATTCTGGAAAGTGTCTGGGCACAAATCTAACATATTGTGAGACAAGCAACCAATTATCGAGTAAAATAGATTTACTACTAAGTGGGTGTTTGGAGGATTTTAAAATGTATCAGATTCTGACAGATTCATGTTGCGATGTGCCTTATGAAATACTGGATGAGAACAATGTTGATTTTATTTCGATGTATGTTTCAATAGATGGCAAGGAATTCGCTGATGACTTGGGTCGCAGTTTTAAAATCGATGATTTTTATCAACAAATCAAAGATGGCGCGATGCCAACAACATCACAAGTAAATGTTGGACGTTATGTAGAGTTTTTCCGCAGCTATGCAGAAAAAAATATCCCAATTTTGTATATTTGTTTCTCTTCAGGTATGAGCGGGTCCTATCAAAGCGCGATGCAAGCCGTCGCACTTTTAAAAGAGGAGCTGCCAGCGGCTGAAGTGTATGTCGTAGATTCCCTTGCTGCTAGCGGCGGTGAAGGACTAATGGTCTATGAAGCAGCAAAAAAGCAGCAAGCAGGAATGCCTTTAACCGAATTGCATCAGTGGTTAGAAGAGAATAAATTAACGTATCATCACTGGGTAACGGTCGATGATTTGCATCATTTGCAACGGGGTGGACGTATCTCTAAGACAAGTGCTGCGATCGGAGGATTGATGAATATCAAGCCGATCATTACCGTGGATGTTGCGGGCAAATTGCAAAATGTTGAAAAGGTACGAGGCCGTAAAAAAGCCTTGCAGCTAGTGGCTGACAAAATCGGCGAAGCGACAGCTGATCCAGCAAATCAAACGATTTTCATTACGACTAGTGGGGATCAAGAAGGTGCTGAGGAAGTGAAGCGTCATTTGGAAGAACGTATCCAACCAAAAGAAGTGCAGATTTTTCCTCTAGGAACGACGATCGCTAGTCATACAGGTCTAGGATGCATTGCTGTTTTTACACGAGGTGAAAAACGAAAGCAATAAACAAGAGAAAAGCTATTGGATTTTCTCAGATTGTAGACAATAGACGTCCCAAACTCGCAAATTGAGTTTGGGACGTCTTTTTATTCGCTATTTTGATGGCTGAAGTCGCGGATCAAGTCAATTAATTGTCCCCGTAGTGTTGAATTCAACACTTGCTCTCGTTGGACAAGCGAGATGATAAATGACGGCTGCGGCTGATCGGTGATAGGGATCATGACTAAATGATCGTCGGGTGAAATAGCCAATTCTGCTAAGAAACCAATGCCGATCTGTTCACGGATCATTCCTTTTAAAATGTTCAAATTACTATTTTGATAAATGATTTGAGGATCAAAATGCGCCTGTTGCGCCATTTTTTTGAAGGCGGTCGGATGGACGTAATGTTCATTCAGGAGAACGAAGGGTTCATCCTTTAGTTCTGAAAAGGCGACTTCTTTACGTTGTGCCAGAGGGTGATTTGGACTGACGACGATCATAAATTTCTTTTCGATCAAAATCTCACTAGTCAAATCATCGTCACGAATCGGTTGGGTGGAGCCAAGTAAAGCGAGATCGATCTTTCCCCGACGTAAAAGACCATACAGGTCTCGAGAGCCGCCGTCCACCAGATGAATATGACTCATCAGGTTATTCTTAAAAAGGTAAGAAGACAGCTTTGGAAAGTAAAAGTTTCCGATGATCGGCGGTAGGCCAAAATCCAAAGTTTCTTCTTTTAAGCGATCGATTTCAGTAACTGCGATCGTGACTTCTTTTAAAATGTTTGAGATATGGCGAGAAAGAATGAGCCCGGACTGCGTAATGATCAATTGTTTGTGGGATTGATCCCGATAAACCAATTCTGTGCCCAGCTCTTCTTCTAATCGTTTTACCGCATAGGTGATGGTAGGTTGACTAACGTGAAAGGCATTCGCCACTTTTGTAAAGTTCTTTTCACGGACTAAGCGTTGAAAATATTCTAGGTCTTTAAAGTTCATAACAATCTCCTTTTGTGAAAACAGCGTATCATATAAGTAAAATTTATCCCAAGCTTTTGTTTTGACTATAGACTGTAAAAGCGTGTATCGTCCTAACTGTAATCAATAAGGAGGAGTACACTATGACAGGCATTGAAATTTTAAACAATCCATTTTTAAATAAAGGAACCGCATTTACCAAAGAAGAACGGAAGCAATACGGGTTGACTGGGATGCTGCCATCAAAGGTTCAGACATTAGACGAACAGGCAGAACAAACCTATGGTCAATACCAAAGCAAAACAACGAACTTGGAAAAGCGCCTATTCTTAATGGAAATCTTCAACACGAACCGGACGCTGTTTTATAAGTTGATGGGGCAGCACGTCGTTGAATTCATGCCGATCGTTTATGACCCAACGGTAGCGGATTCGATCGAACAGTACAATGAGTTGTTCGTTGAACCGCAAAATGCCGCATTTATCTCCATTGATGACCCAGAAAGCATCAAAGAGAGCTTGAAGAATGCTGCTGCTGGACGTGACATTCGATTGATCGTTGTCACTGACGCAGAAGGAATTTTAGGAATCGGCGACTGGGGCGTGAATGGTGTCGATATCGCCATTGGTAAGCTGATGGTGTACACCGCAGCTGCTGGCATCAATCCTTCGCAAGTATTACCTGTCTCGATCGATGCCGGTACGAACAATCAAGAATTATTGAGTGATCCATTATATTTAGGAAATAAACATGAACGTGTGTATGGTGACACGTACTACGAAGTGATCGATCAATTCGTAGCAGCCGTCGAAGAACTGTTTCCAGAAGTCTTGTTGCACTGGGAAGACTTTGGTCGGTCCAATGCAGCCACGATTTTAGAGAAATATCAAGACAAAATCACTACGTTCAATGACGATATTCAAGGAACTGGGATCGTTGTTCTAGCAGGTGTCTTAGGTGCTTTAAACATTTCTCAAGAAGAGTTGACCAAACAAACGGTGATGACTTTTGGTGCGGGTACTGCAGGCGTTGGGATCGCGAACCAATTGATGGATGAAATGAAACGTCAAGGGTTATCAGAAGAAGAAGCACGGAAACACTTCTATATGGTAGATAAACAAGGGGTGCTTTTTGAAGATACGGAAGAGCTGACAGAAGGACAAAAAGCATTTGTTCGTCAACGCAGTGAATTTTCAAATGCGGAGGAATTAACCAATCTTACAGCGGCGGTCAAAGCGATCCACCCAACAATTATCATTGGTACATCTACTCAACCAGGTGCCTTTACAGAAGAAATCGTACGAGAAATCGCGGCGAATACCGATCGTCCTATTATTTTCCCATTGTCTAACCCGACGAAATTAGCAGAAGCAACTGCGGAAGACTTGATAAAATGGACCGATGGAAAAGCCTTGATCGGAACTGGGATTCCGGCTGATGATGTGAAATACAATGGTGTGACGTACCAAATCGGTCAAGCAAATAATGCGCTGATGTATCCAGGCTTAGGACTTGGGATCATTGCTTCTACTGCGACACGCGTAAATGGTGAGATGCTCTCACAAGCCAGCCACGCATTAGGCGGGATCGTTGATACGAGCAAACCAGGTGCAGCCGTATTGCCGCCTGTGTCTAAATTAACTGAATTTTCTCAAACGATCGCTGAAGTCGTAGTGAAAAGCGTCGTTGATCAAAAATTGAATAAAGAAGAAATCAAAGACATCAAACAAGCCGTAGAAGATATGAAATGGTATCCAGAATACCAACCGCTTGATGTTGATTAAGAGGAGGAAAAAAGATGATTTTCTTTCAATCGATTCAAAGTGTATTAAGCATCATTCTTATGATTGCTTTAGGCTATATATTAAAAAGGCAAGGCTGGTTTGATGAAAGCTTTGGTAAAAGTATTTCATCTTTGATCACACGCGTGGCGTTGCCAGCTTCGATCTTTGTATCTGTGTTAAAGAACTTAACGAAAGAAAGCTTGTTCCAATTATCGGGTAGTTTGATCTATCCGGTTGGAGCAGTGATTATTTCTTATATTTTGGCCTATGCTTTGGTCAAAATATTGAAGATCCGTCCAGGGCGTCGCGGGATATTTATGAATGCGGTCGTCAACGCAAACACGATCTTCATCGGCTTGCCATTGAACATTGCCTTGTTCGGTGAAAAAGCGTTGCCTTACTTCTTGGTGTATTACGTGACGAACACCGTCTCCACTTGGGCATTTGGAGTATTCTTGATCTCAAACGATGACCCAACGAAGGTCAAGGGCGAAAACAAAGCCAAATTAAACTGGAAGAAATTATTGCCGCCACCTTTATTAGGATTTATTGTAGCGATCGTCTTCTTATTAATTGGCATCCCTGTGCCCGGATTCATCAATGCCACCCTTGGGTATGTCGGAAGCATCGTAACCCCGCTGTCCCTGCTTTATATTGGTATCGTTTTGTATGATGCTGGATTGAAGAGTATTCGATTCGACCGGGATACGGTTGTTGCTCTATTAGGACGGTTCGTTTTAGCACCGGCTGTGTTGATTGCCTTGATTGCGATCGGCTCAAATTTCTTCGGTGCAAACTTAGCGCCATTATTGAAACAAACATTGGTCGTACAATCTGCGACTCCAATGCTGGCAGTATTGCCGATCTTAGCAAATGAAGCCCACGGCGACGTTAAATATGCCACCAACTTAGTTACAACAAGTACGATCTTATTCGTAGTCGTTGTGCCGATCTTGATGGAATTAGTTCAATTTATCTAAGCTGTCAGAAGAAGCAAAAAGCATCCGCGAAAGTTTCGCGAATGCTTTTTTGGTGTCTGGATTTTTCTTAGTACAATTGGCTCAATTGTTTTTGAACTTCTGGATTTTCTAAGAATTCATCGTACGTCGTTTCTGCACGGTCAACGACCCCATTTTCAGAAATCGCAATGATGCGATTGGCGATCGTTTGAATGAATTGGTGGTCATGAGAGGCGAATAAAAGCGAGCCTTTATACGCAATCAACCCATCATTCAATGCAGAGATAGATTCCAAATCTAAGTGATTAGTTGGATCATCTAAGACTAAGACGTTTGATTTAGAGAGCATCAGTTTTGAAAGCATGCAGCGAACTTTTTCGCCCCCGGATAAAACATTCACGGGCTTCATCACTTCATCTCCAGAAAACAGCATCCGACCTAAGAAGCTGCGCAGGAAGGTGTTGTCATCTTCTTCTTTGCTGGCATATTGACGCAGCCAATCAAGAATCGGCATCGTGCTGTCAAATTCTTTTGTCGTGTCTTTCGGCAAGTAGGCTTGGCTGGTCGTTACACCCCAACGCACAGACCCTGTGTCGGGTGTGAGATCCCCCATGATGACTTTAAATAGCGTAGTAGTTATTAAGTCATTCTCAGCGACAAAGGCCACTTTATCGTCACGGTTCAACGTGAAAGAGATGTTGTCTAGAATTTTTTTGCCATCGATCGTCACACTGACATTATCGACTTGCAATAAGTCATTCCCGATTTCTCGTTCAGGTTTGAATTGTACGAATGGGTAACGACGTGACGAAGGCTGAATGTCGTCTAATGTGATCTTGTCCAACATTTTCTTCCGTGAAGTCGCTTGTTTAGACTTGGATGCATTGGCACTGAATCGTGCGATAAAGTCTTGCAATTCCTTGATTTGTTCTTCTTTTTTCGCATTTTGCTGCGACTGTAATTTTGTTGCTAATTGGCTTGATTCCAACCAAAAGTCGTAGTTTCCGACATACAATTTGATCTTGCCGAAATCTAGGTCCGCCATGTGTGTACATACTTTGTTCAAGAAGTGACGGTCATGGGAGACAACGATCACGGTATTATCAAAGTTGATCAGGAATTCTTCCAACCAGTTGATGGATTGGATATCCAGCCCATTCGTTGGTTCATCTAGTAATAGAACATCTGGTTTGCCGAAAAGGGATTGTGCTAGCAAGACTTTTACTTTTTGGCCAGCCGTTAATTCGCTCATTTTTAATTGATGCAAGTCTTCAGGGATATTCAATCCTTGCAGTAGGACAGCTGCTTCAGGCTCTGCTTCCCAGCCGTCAAGTTCAGCGAATTCCCCTTCCAGTTCTGCTGCACGAATACCGTCTTCATCAGAAAAATCTTCCTTCATATAAACGGCGTCTTTTTCCTGCATGACTTGGTATAAGCGTTCGTGGCCCATGATGACTGTTTCAAGAACCGTGTACTCTTCAAAGTCAAAATGATTTTGCTTTAACACAGCCATTCGTTCATTGGGTCCTAAAGTAATAGAGCCGGTAGAAGGCTGGATATCGCCTGCTAAAATCTTAAGAAAGGTTGATTTGCCGGCACCATTGGCTCCGATCAACCCGTAGCAATTGCCGGGAGTGAATTTAATATTTACGTCGTCAAATAATTTACGGTCAGGAAACTGTAAACTAACGTCATTTACTGTAATCAATGATTTTCCTCGCTTTATCAGTATTGGCGCAAGGCCTCTTTGCATTATATCGGGGAACATCTGAAGTTTCAAGTCAACCGTTAAGAATTTACTTGGGATTTAAAATAGGATAGACTTGGCAATGAAGGGATGTGTCAGTATGATCGGGATAATTATCGCGACCCACGACCATTTAGCGGACAGCCTGTTAAAAACGGCTGAATCTATTTTGGGCGAACAACAGGGTGTGAAAACGATGAATATAGAACCGGGCGCCACTGGTCTGCAAGAGAAGATCGAGGCGTTTGCCAAAACGTTCTTGGATGAAGTGGATGAGCTCGTTTGGCTTGTAGATATGTTCGGCGGCACGCCATTTCGTTACGCCAGCTATTGTGTGATCAATGATTCGCGGCAGTATTTGGTGACAGGAGTCAACTTGCCGATGGTCTTGCAGGCGTTGGTGAATCAAGAGTTACCGGCAGATGAATTGACGAAGCAATTGGAAATAGAAGCAAAACAAACGATTCGTAGAATGTAAAAAAGGATGTGCCCAAATTTTTGGCACATCCTTTTTGCTCTATTTCAAGAGTTCACGCAAGGTCGGCATGTCGTGAACGTGATATTTTTCTTTGAAAGCTGTGATTTGTTCTGCTGAGAATTTTTCGTGTTCTAATTCTAGAGCTTCGACTGGCAATGGACGTTCGTCTTTGATCTTGATATCGATCACGACGGGCCGTTTGCTTGCTTTCGCCGCTGTGAATGCAGGCTCTAGCTGGCTGTACTCAGTGATCGTAAAGCCATCTGCGCCCATTGCTTCACCGACTTTCCCGAAATCAGCCCCTTCTAGGAAGACACCAAATTTTTGCTGCTCTGTATCTTCTTGCTCGGCTTCAATGAAGCCAAAGGCATTGTTTGAAAAGACTACGTTGATGATCGGCAGCTCATATTTTACTTGAGTGATGATGTCTTGCATTTGCATCGCAAATCCGCCGTCACCGCTGAAGGTAAAGACTTGTTTGTCTGGATAGGTCAATTGAGCGGCGATTCCTCCTGGAACCCCATTTCCCATTGTAGCAAACCAGCCAGAGGTCGTGTATTGCTGTTCGCCGTTCATTTCCAAGTGACGGATCGTATTCACCGTGACATTCCCTACATCACTAACGAAGACCGCATCCTCTTCGGCGATGCGATTGATTTCTTTAAAAACAGGCTCTGCGCGTAATGGGGTAGAGTCGTCATCATAGAAGCTCTTGCGCCAAGCGTGCCAGTTGCGGATATTTTCTTGATTTGCTTTGAACCAGTCATCTGCTGGACGTGCTTCGCCAAGTTCTACCCAGCGGCGAAGGGCCGTCGCACCGTCACCTAAAACAGAATAATCCACATTGTGGCGACGACCGAATTTAGAAGCATCGATATCGACTTGGATAAACTTCGCTTCTGGGTTGAAGAAGTAGCGTCCAAATGGGAAATCACTGCCGACAAAGACGATCAAATCGGCATCCGCCAACGCTTCATTGGCCGGTTTGGTTGCCACACGTGCCGCAAAACCTAAAAAGTTTTCATATAAATCTGGGACGATCCCTTTTGCTAAAACAGCCGCTGCGACCGGCATTGAAAAATGTTCAGAGAAGGCTTTGATGGCATCAAAGCCGCCGCGCACGCCTTGTCCAATGTAAAGAACAGGCTGTTTTGCTGCTTCGATTGCTGGCAATGCGGCCTTCAAGTCTTCCTCATCAGGAAGGATGACACCTGTTTTATGATTTTTCGCAGTGGCAACTTTTGTGTCTTCGATGTCTTCAAACCCGTAGTCTACAGGAATCGTGACAACAGCCACACCTTTATTTTTGTAAGCGGCTTTGATTGCTTCATCAATGACATGAGGCAAGCTTTCCGGCGTCATAACGGTCCGGTTATAGACACTGACATCGGCGAACATGGGGTTTTCATTTAATTCTTGGAAAGCATCATAGTTCATAGAAGTAGAGGCAACCTGTCCTAACAGAGCCAAAACTGGGACATGATCCATTTGCGCGTCATACAAGCCATTGATCAAGTGACTAGCACCTGGTCCCGCAGACCCGAAGACGGCACCGACTTTCCCTGTTAACTTAGCATCTGCTGCTGCGGCAAGAGCACCCGCTTCTTCATGACGTACTTGGATATACTTAACCGTTTCGCGTTCGTGATAAAGAGCGTCCATTGTTGAGTTGAATGATCCACCGGGAATTCCGTAGATATGATCAATTTCCCAAGCTTCTAAAACATTGACCATAGCAACGCCTGCGTTGATTTTTGACATTTTATTCACTCGCTTTCTTTTCGTAAGTTTCCTACCCAAAAAGTATAACGCGTCTTAAAAGAACCGGCAAAGAATGTGTCTCCGAAAGACGTTTACAGGGTTGCCTAAAACATGATATGGTTAATGGGAATAAACGTTTTCATGGCAAGGCAGGAAATAGGTGTTCCTGCTTGCTGTAGGAATGTGGGATAGGCATCAAAGAGGAATCAAATGAGGAGGCCGTTATGATTGAGTGGCTATTAAGCTTAGATGCTTGGCAACAGGCATTAGTAGGGACATTGTTCACGTGGGGAATGACCGCATTGGGAGCAGCGCTGGTGTTCTTCTTTAAAAATATTAATCGGAATGTATTAAATTTGATGCTGGGCTTTGCTTCTGGCGTGATGATCGCAGCGAGTTTCTGGTCGCTGCTAGATCCGGCTATCGTGGCCGCAGAAGAGAATGGATCGATCCCCTGGTTAGTCGTTAGTCTAGGGTTTGGCTTGGGCGGTTTTTTCTTATATCTCGCGGATAAAACGATTCCCCATATGCATTTTGGGCCAAACAAAGAAAAAGAAGGGTTGCCGAGTCATTTAAAGCGGACGATCTTGCTCGTGTTTTCCATCACTCTGCACAATATTCCAGAAGGTTTAGCTGTGGGAGTTGCTTTCGGAGCCGCAAGCGAGGCAGCCAATCCAACAGCCGCTGTTCTAGCAGCGATCTCCGTCTCATTAGGGATCGGGATTCAAAACTTTCCAGAAGGCGCGGCCGTATCTATTCCTTTGAGGCAGGAAGGCTTGAGCCGCACACGGTCTTTCCTTTATGGGCAAGCATCCGGTCTTGTCGAGCCGATCGCGGCGGTGATCGGGGCGCTTTTAGTAACAAGCGTCGAGCCGCTGTTACCTTATGCGTTATCCTTTGCGGCGGGGGCGATGATCTATGTTGTCGTAGAGGAGCTGATTCCTGAAGCACAGGCGACGACGGATAGTAAACATCATTATGGTGTATTCGGTGCAATGTCAGGGTTCATAATCATGATGATTTTAGATGTAGCGTTGGGCTGATTAACCAATAGTTTCTTAAAGTCATGGAGAATTTTCTCTGTGGCTTTTTTTGCGTCGCAAGAATGAACAAACAAAAATGAAGTCTTTTTTTTGTTCATTCTTGCCAAGATAGACAGCAAAAAATTACTAAAAATCATTGGTAGCGCTTTCTTAGTTGCGGACAAACGCTTTATTGCATACTTTTGGCATAGTTCTTGCTAGGTAATAAAGTGAAGAATAAAAAGGAGTGATCAAATGAAAGCAGAAGTGTTATACGGACCGGATGACGTTCGATATGAGGATGTCGAAGAACCTTCGTGTCCGTCCGATGGCATCAAAGTGAAAGTGATCGGTTGTGGAATTTGTGGTTCTGATTTACGGACATACGGTGGAGGGTCCAAAAATTCGATTTTACCTGCGATCTCGGGGCATGAGATTGTAGCGGAGGTTATTGAAAGCCAGTATGATCGCTTTCCGGAAGGGACCAGGCTTTCTATTGCGCCTGTAATTGTCTGCGGAGAGTGTTGGTATTGTAAAAATGGCATTCAAAATTTATGCGACAACATTCGAATGATCGGAACAGCAGAAGGGATCGCCGGCGGTTTTGCAGAATACATCGCATTTCCAAAAGAAATTATTGATCATGGCTGTTTTAATGCTATTCCTAAAGATATCGATCCTATTGATACGGTCATTGCTGAGACGGCCTCGTCGGTTTTATGCGCGCAGATCAACACAAACATCGTGATGGATGATTTGGTTGTGGTCATTGGCGCTGGAACAATCGGTTGTTTACACAGTGAAATCGCGAAGATACGCGGCGTCAAAGAGGTCGTGATTGTAGAAATGAATAGTGACAAGGCGGAGCTTGCTAGGAGTCAAGGATTTGATAATGTTCTCAACATGAGCAGTTCAGATCCTAAATTAAAAGAACTTGTTTTAGAAAAAACAGATGGAAAGGGAGCGGACGTTGTTATCAGTGCCTGTCCAGCAGGGCAAGCACAAGCAGATGCGGTGGATCTGGCACGCAAACGGGGGAAAGTCATATTGTTTGGCGGGATTCATCCATCTAGTGCAAAGCTGTTAGATACAAATGCGATTCATTACAAGGAGATCATGGTATATGGAGCCTCTGCTTATTCGCCGGAGATCAATCGGAAGGCGCTTAATCTAGTATTGAACAAGCAATTGGATTCCAAAAAATTTATTACGCACAACTATGAATTGAAAGACTTGGCCCAAGGATTTGCGGACATGCGTGCTGGAAAAATGATCAAAGGAGTCATCATTCCATAGTCAAAAGCTGTTTTTCAGGTAAAAAAGGAGGTGTACGGTTTGGATAAAACAACTACTGAAAATCAGATCTTTAGTAAAAATGACATTCACGGATTGATTTCTGAGGAAACAGATCGGGATCAATTGATTCATTTGCTGGCTGCTGAGATGGCTAAATATGGGATGGTCGAGCCTTGTTATGGAGCTTCTGTACTGGAAAGGGAAAAAGAGTTTCCGACAGGTGTTCCGACGATGCCCGTACCGATTGCTATTCCCCACAGTGAACGTTCACAGGTATATAAACCAGGTATTGGTGTGGCCGTTCTGCGAAACAGTGTGAAGTTCTCAAGTATGGAAGATCCAACGTGTTTATTAGATGTCCGAGTCGTCTTTATGCTGGCGGCTAGTCTGAATGATGAACATTTGCATATGATCAAAGATGTGATGGAGATCATTCAAGATTCAGAGGTGGTCAATGCATTATTGGCTGCGGAAACAACAAAAGAAATTGAAGCGATCATGCACCAAGAATTTGCAAAACGTGAACAAAAAAGAGGCTGGTAATCAAAGAAAGGGGTTTTAAAAATGGCTGAAGAAAAAATCGTAGTAGTGGTGTGCGGGGCAGGGTTTGCGACATCGACGGCAGGAGAAAATGAAGTAAAAAAATTGGCAAAGGAATTAGGCATCAAAGTTAAATTAAACAAACGGCGGGCGACAGAATTAAAAACTGTGTTAAGTACGATGAAACCAGATATGTATCTATTGATGACACCGGTATCCACGGAGTTGAATGCACCTAAAGTCAATGGCGTTCCTTTTATTTCAGGAATTGGAAAAGAAGAAGCGTTAGAAGAAATGCGTCAAATTCTTAAAGCTGAGTAAATGGGTGGAAAATGAAAAAGAATCGTTAGAATGGAGGGAACTTGATGTTTGATGTAATCAATCAGGGATTTCAATGGTTTACAGGGCTTGGTAGTAACGGGATTCTTTGTGTGGCACTTTTAATCATCGGTCTTGTTTTAGGGCTAAAAGTTGGTGACGCAATTCGTTCGGCATTAACAGCGACAGTTGGTTTTATTGGTCTAAATTTAATTGTAGATATGTTGATCGCACAGATGTCGCCTGCAACAATGGCGATGGTTGAGCGGATGCATTGGAATCTTGACGTAGTAGACATTGGTTGGGGCTTGATGGGAATGGCTTGGGGACAACCAGCGTCTGGAATGGTGATCATTGCTTTGATTGCCACGAATATTGCTTTAATTTTCTTGAATTTTACGAAGACGTTGGATGTGGATTTTTGGAATTATTGGTCATTTGCCGCCAGTGCTGCACTTATTTATGGAGCAACTCAAAATGCGGTATTCGCCGTTGCAGCCGCGTGTATCTATATGGCCGTATCCTTGAAATGGGCAGATATCGTAGCACCTAAATACCAAGAGTTTTATGGAATCCCAGGCTGTTCCTGGCCGACGGGTGCGATCATTGCTCCTGCAATGATCGGGATTCCAGTCGTGAAGCTGCTTCAAAAAATTCCGGTGATCAAAGATATCAAAGCGGATCCGGAAACAATGGAACGTCGAATGGGAATATTTGGCGAACCCATCGTGATCGGGGCAGTTTTGGGGATGCTGATCGGTATTGTTGCAGGATATGATGTACGAAAAATTATGCTGCTTGGTTTTAATATGGCTGCTGTGATGATTCTTTTGCCTCGAATGATCCAGATCATGATGGAAGGCTTGATATCCATTTCTGATCAGGCAAAAATCTTTACTGGGAAATACATGAAGGGCCGCGAGGTATGGATCGGAATCGATGCTTCTACGATCATGGGGAATCCCGCAACGATGTCTTCTATTTTGATCATGACACCCGTTGTGACATTCATGTCGATTATTCCAGGAAACCGAATGCTTGCGACAGCTTCATTAGTGGCGGTTCCGTGGTTCATTATCGGGATAACTGCTTATGCGAAGGAAAATATTTTACACATTTGTTTAGCAGCAATGGTGGTTTTCGCGATTTACTTTTGGTGTGCGACAGCAATGGCAGGTGCACATACAGAGATTGCGAAGATCGTTGGTTCTGAGCTTCCAGAGGGCACGTCGTTAATCAGTAGTTTATCTGAGGGAGGGAACCCAATCACCTTCATAATGTATAAGATCCTAGACCTCTTAGGCTTCGTGAAGTTCTAAATTTGTAAGGTTTGTATGCAAATAGAACTTTATTCAGCAGGGTACTTCATAGTACGATGAAATAAATCACGACGCTTATTTTATCGTTGTTGAAATCTGTTTAAGGAGGAGAAAAGATGAAATCATCGGGATGGACACATCTGCTTCGTTTGGTAGAGGCAGAAGACCCTAAAAATCCATTGACAGATCAAGAACTTGCTGAATTATTGAGAACTTCTCGAAGCAAAGTAACATCCATGCGGAAAAGTGCGGGGATAGATAATTCCAGAGAACGCCGTGAAGCGGTTTTATTAAAAGATATCCAGTTGATTTTGAAAGCGGATTCTAAAATCAGCATGACGCAGCTGACGAAAGAGTTGACTCAAAAGGGGTATCGCATCACGTTGAACAGTACGATCCATTTTATGGATCAAAAAGGCTTGAGCGCAGATACGAAAAAGCCTGCTGTTCAAGAAGTGAAAAAGGATGCTTTCTCTGGGATCATCGGTTCGCAGCGGAGTTTGAGCATGCAGGTAGAGCAATCAAAAGCAGCAGCGATGTATCCGCCAATCGGATTACATACCTTGATCGTGGGTGAAACAGGGGTAGGAAAAAGCATCTTAGCAGAAGCCATGTACAAGTTTATGGTGAATAACAAAAGAGACGAAACGATTCCTTTTGTGGAGTTGAACTGTGCAGATTACGCAGAAAATCCACAATTACTGACAGCACAGTTATTTGGTTACAAAAAGGGCGCTTTTACAGGTGCAGAATCCAATCGAGAAGGACTGATCGATCAGGCCAATCAAGGCATTCTATTCCTTGATGAAGTTCATCGGATGCCGCCAGATGGGCAAGAGATGTTGTTCCAATTAATCGATAAAGGGGTCTATCGTCGTCTGGGAGATCGTGATTTGAGAAAAGCACAGGTCATGATCATCGCAGCAACGACGGAGGATGTAGAGACGAGTCTATTAGATACCTTCCGGCGCCGTATTCCTATGGTGATCACGGTACCCCCTTTGTCGTCTCGAGGAGTAGATGAAAAATACGACATCATTACGACCTTCTTCCGCCAAGAGTCCATTCGGGTGAAACGGGAGATCCTCATTAAAGCAGAGGCCGTCAGAAGTTTGCTGCTTTTGCAGTACCCAGGAAATATCGGTGAACTTCGGAGCAAGATCCAAGTAGCGTGTGCAAAAGGATATCTCGCTTGTATGCACCAATCCGACAGCGGTTCGCAGATTTTGATCGATAATGAGACGTTGGTGCTCCACACTTTGCCAGAAAATCAGGAATTGTCGCCGGAGCTGAAACATTTTTCGGCAAACGATTTGATTGTTTATCCAACAGATAGGGTCTCTGTACCAACACAGCCAATCAATGATCCATACGAGTTTTCCGAAGGCTTGTATCGAATCATTGATACGGAATATGTGAAACTGCAAGGCAATTATTTGACGGAAAAAGAGATCGATTCAACTATTTGGAAGTTGATCGAAAAGAAAATATCCCGCTACATCACGACGATTCAGAATGGGAAGCAAGTGCAGCAGTTAAAAGACAATATTCAGACGATCGTCGAACAAGATCTGGTACAAATGGCGGAAGAGATGTTAACGATTGCGAAAAAAGAATTAGGTGAATTGGATCAGACGCTGCTCTTTTGTTTAGCGACGCATTTTAATGCATCGATCAAACGGATACGCAGTGGGGAAGGTATCTTGAATCCGAATTTGGCGAATGTCAAAAAGCATTACCCAAAGCAATTTAGAGTGGCCAATCAAATGGCTGAGCTTGCCCCTAAATATATCGGAATCCCGCTGCCGGATGAAGAAATTGGATTTATTGCGATGTATTTGTCCGCGACGACGGATGCAAAAGTCAACGTTGGGAAAAATATTGGCACGATCGTTGTCACACATGGAAAAGTTGCCGCTGAAATGGTCGCTGTCGCCAATGAACTGATGGGAAGCTCACACTTAGCCGCATTGTGTATCAGCTTAGATGAGAGTCCTCGATTTATTTATAGCCGTTTGTTAGAGATGGTGAAGCAAAACAATCAAGGACGGGGTGTGTTGATTCTCGTTGATATGGGTTCCCCGGAGACTTTTGGGGATCAGATCGCAGAGGAATTAGGGATCAATGTTCGAACAGTGACACGCGTCGATACGTTGATGGTATTAGATGCCGTTCGCAAAACACAGTTGATCGAGATGAACTTGGATGAAGTGGCCGATTCGCTGGTTGAACAGAAGAAGAGTGTTGTCTTGGGAAAAAGAAACAACACGCTTAAAGCAGAGGCATTTATCTGCTTTTGCTTAACCGGACGAGGCTGTGCCCGATATCTTTTTGAACACTTGGAAAACGATGTGTTGGAGCTATCGCCGAAAGTGAAGTTTGTTTTTTTAAGCTTGTTGAGCGAACAGACGATGGAAGAACAAATCAAAGAAACGGCGCAGCAATACAACATTATCGGCATTGCGGGCGCCTTCAATGTCTCGACAGCGGATATCCCTCTCATAATGATGAATGATATCCAGAAGAAAGCAGCCGTCCGCCAATTTTTAGCACAGGTAAAGGAACGTCAACACCAGTTGAATGTGGCATCTCCGCAATTATTCCAGCCGGAGTTGGTTTTTTTGCAAGAAGAGGTAGCGACGAAAGAAGAAGCAATTGCCTTTTTATGTCAAAAACTACAGGCATCAGGAGCTGTTGAAGGTCATTTTCTTCAGACCGTTATGGACCGAGAAGCAATGGTCCCGACTGTTTTAGAAACGGGAGTAGCTATTCCTCATGGGTACTTCTCAGAGGTAAAATACGCAAAAATCGCTGTTTTGATTCCTAAGCAGCCGATTCCTTGGAGCAATGGACGTGAGGCAAAAGTTGTCTTGATGCTGGCTTTTACGGAAGCAACAAGTCATTTATTCGGCAACATTTACAATGTCATTGCCAATCAACAACTCGTTGATCAAATTGCAGCAAGTAACGAAAGAGACCAAGTCATAGAATACTTGAACAGTTAGTAGAAGACGGTTTCGTTTCGGAGCCGTCTTTGATCTATAAATTTTTGAAAAGAGATGAGGAGAAGAATGAAATTTGAAACGTTGAAGATGGCGGAAGGGTTAGGGCAGGATTTTTTGATTGCGACCTATTACATGCATTCAGAAAAGGAACCAGATCTTTATGACTGGGTAAAATTAGTAGCTGGAGATCAAAGCGCAGGCACGTGGACGCACGTAGAGGGCGAGACGCCAGAAGTCATTGAGCGTTACGGCGCAAAGGTCTTAGGAATTTATCCGATGTCCGATGGCATTTCATGTGTGGCGCGGGTCGCTTTCCCGATCACGAATTTTCAGCCTTATATGGCGATGGTCATCAGTACTGTTGCCGGTAATGTCTTAGGACAATCAGGCATTCGATTGGTCGATGTGGAATTTCCCGAGTCTTTATTGAAGGAATTTACCGGACCGTTACTGGGTGTCAGCGGCATTCGGAAAAAATTAGGCGTGATGGATCGTCCATTAGTAGGTGCGATCTTGAAACCATGTATCGGGGTTCCCCCAGAAGCGAGTGCACAAGGTGCAGCAAACGCGGCTTTGGGTGGCGCAGACGTGATCAAGGACGATGAGCTGTTGAGTGATCCAGCTTATTCACCGATGGTTGATCGGGTAAAAACGGTCATGAGCTATTTAAAAGAGGTAGGAAAAGAGCAATCCACCTTGTACGCCGTTAATATTACCGGACGAAATATCATCGAGCGGGCGCAGTTAGCCATCGAAGCAGGTGCGAATGCGTTAATGGTCAACTACAACGCATTAGGTTGGGGCGCTACCGAAGACTTAGTTCGTTTCTTAAAAGATCAAAACGTGGAGATTCCCATCTTTGGTCACTGTGCCGGCGCAGGCGCTTATTATAAAGCAGAAAATAATGGCCTATCGGCAGCGTTGAGCTGCGGAAAATTGCCCCGGCTGATCGGAATGGACATGCCGCTGGTTTATCCAGATAGCGGGCGTTTTGGCACGACGACAGATGAGCTGGTCGAGACACACAGTGCGTTGTCGACACCGATGCAAGGGATCGAATCTGCCTTTACAACAGTCGCTGGAGGCGTTCATCCTGGGACGATCGAGTATTTGATGGGGTTGTTAGGGAATGAAACGATCTTAATGGCTGGAGGCGGTATTTACGGACATCCGGCAGGGGCGGTTTCAGGCGCAAAAGCATTGCTTCAAGCAATCGAAGCAGTGATGCAAGAAGTGCCAGTCACAGAAGCGGCGCAGACGTATGAAGAATTGCAGCAGGCGCTGGCTTTCTGGTCTTAAAATAAGGGGGACTCGTTTGAAAATGACTATTTCTAAAGAAACAATGATAGAGATGTACCGGACGATGGTACGCATTCGTGAGTTTGAGGCCGAAGCCATCGAATTAGCCAAAGCCAATATCACCCGAGCGGCTGTCCATACGTATAATGGCGAAGAGGCGATCGCCACAGGAGTCTGCGTTCATTTGAGCAACGACGATTACATCACCTCTACCCATCGAGGACATGGGCACTGTATCGCAAAGGGGGCAGATCTACGTCGAATGTTCGCTGAATTGATGGGACGTGAGACGGGCTATTGTAAAGGAAAAGGCGGATCGATGCATATCGCGGATCTGACGACAGGGAACCTTGGCGCAAACGGGATCGTCGGAGGCGGCATTCCGATGGCGATGGGTGCGGGGTTAGGCCTGCAAGTAGCAAAGGAGCCGCACGTAGCCGTTTCGTTTTTTGGTGATGGGGCATCGAATGAAGGCTCCTTTCATGAAGCACTGAATATGGCGTCGATTTGGAATCTGCCGGTTATTTTTATTTGTGAGAATAACAAATATGGCATCTCGACCTCGACGGAGAAGTCGATGAACGTCGAGCATATCGCGGACCGTGCGATTGGCTACGGCATGAAGGGCATGACCGTCAACGGAAACGATATCGTAGAAGTGTATCATCTCTTTGCGGAAGCAAAAGAATATGCTTTAGCAGGGAATGGGCCTGTTTTGCTGGAAATGGATACCTTCCGTATGGCGGGGCATTATTTTGGTGATAATGAAAATTACCGTACACGGGAAGAGGTCGAAAAGTGGAAAGCAAAAGATCCAATCCTGCATTGCGAAAAGCTTTTGAAGGAAGAGTATGGAGTCGATCAAGACGTATTGGCTGCCATCAAAAAAGAAGAAACGCAGCGTGTATTGGCAGCCTCTGAACAGGCGAAGCAAGACCCAGAGCCGTTGATCGAGGAGATGTTGGACGATCTTTATGATCCCACCTTTGAAACGATTGACTGGACACTATTTTCCAAAGCGTAAAGGAGGAGAAACATGCGAAAACTTTCCATGCGGCAAGCAGTAAACGAAGCGTTGCACATTGCCTTTAATAGTGATGAGAATATTTTTACGATCGGTGAGGACATTGCCGTTTATGGCGGACAACTACGCTGCAGTTATGATTTGTTAGATAATTTTGGACCGGAGCGTGTCAGAGATACCCCAATATCTGAAGTAGCCATCGTGGGCGCTGGGATCGGTGCGGCGATGATCGGCAGGAGACCGGTAGTAGAGCTGTCTTATATGGATTTTATCGGCGTCTGTTTTGATCAGCTATTAAATCAGGCCGCGAAGATGCGCTATATGTATGGCGGTGGTGTCAGTATTCCACTAGTGATTCGGACCCAATGCGGTGCAGGCTTAGGAAATGGGGCGCAGCATTCTCAATCCCTGGAAAACATTTTGGCGCACGTTCCAGGTATCCGAGTCGTCATGCCGTCAAATGCCTATGATGCAAAAGGATTGTTATTACGTGCAATCCGAGACAATAATCCTGTCGTTTTCGTGGAGCATAAAGCGTTGTATAAATTAAAGACGGAGGTTCCAGAAGAAGCCTATGAAGTAGGGTATGAGAGTGAAGTGAAGCAAGCGGGGGAAGATATCACGATCATTTCCTATTCTGCGATGGTCAATGTCGCATTAAAAGCCGCGAAGAAGCTTCAAGAAGAAGGGATTCGTGCGGAAGTCATCGATGTTAAGAGTATCGAGCCTTTAGATATGGCGCCGATCTTACAGTCGATCAAGAAGACTGGTCACGCGGTGATCGTTCATGAAGCGGTCAAAAAATCAGGCTTCGGAGGAGAAATCGTGGCGCAGATCCAGGAGTTCGCATTTGAAAGCTTGAAAAAGCCTATTTTACGAGTGACGGCTCCTGATGTTCCCGTACCTTTTGCCAGAAATCTCGAGATGGCCTATGTCCCAGATGAGACACAGGTGATCGAAGCAGTAAAAGTAACGTTAAAAGGAGGAGAAGGCGAATGAAAAAAGAAGTGATCATGCCAAAAATCGGATTGGATATGGACGAAGGGACGATCCTTACTTGGTATAAAAAAGTAGGTGATCATGTCAAAAAGGGTGACGTTTTAGTAGAGATCGAAACAGACAAAGCGACGACCGACGTAGAATCAGCACTGGATGGTACGTTGACAGAGATCGTGGAGGAAGAGGATGCCACAGTAGATATCGGTGAAGTGATTGCTTGGGTCGAAGTGGATGAGTAGCGAAGGGAAAAAACTCAGCGGGATCAAAAAAGCAATGGCGAAACAAATGATCCGAAGCTGGACCGACGTTCCTCAGTTTCAATTAAGTACGACGATTCGCTGCGACGAATTGATACGTTATCGGAAAGAACTGCCGACAAAGGTTTCCTATACAGCCATCATTGCAAAGGCAGTCGCAAAAGCGCTCCAAGAATACCCCGAAATCAATCAGCATTTTGATGGGGAATGTGTCACAAAAGCAGACGAGGTAGCCATTGGCATCGCCAGTGATACAAAGCGCGGACTGCTGGTGCCTGTAATATCCGATGTTCCGAATAAATCCTTGGCAATGATCCAAGCGAATCTGGAAACGATCAAAGAACAAAGCAACGTTGGAAAATTTGCCGTGGAAGAACTGACTGGCGGAACTTTTACGATCAGTAATCTAGGCATGTTTAACGTCGAGCAGTTTTCCTCTATCGTCAATGCACCACAGATTGGTATTTTAGCTGTCGGGAAGATCACCAAAGCTGCCGTGATCAACGAGGAGGGTCAAGTCGTTGCGGCCTCCGTGATGCATCCAGTAATAACGTTGGATCACCGAGTAGCCGATGGGGCTCTTGGTGCGCGTTTTTTAACGTATCTATGCGACCTATTGGAGCATCCAATGGAAAAAATACCAAAGGAATAAAGGAGGGCTGGACGTGAAAAAGGAGATCGTCATTGTTGGTGGTGGACCGGGAGGATATGTCGCAGCCATTCGCGCAGCACAGCTCGGAGCAGCCGTTACACTCATAGAAAAAGATCAAATTGGCGGAACTTGCCTCAATGTAGGGTGTATTCCAACGAAGTCGTTATTGCATTCTGCAGATATGTTAGTGCAAGTTAAAAACAGCAAAAAATTTGGAATTGAATGCGCCGTAGAATCCGTCGATTGGACTGCGGTTTTAAGAAGGAAAGAACAGGTCGTGAAGCAATTAGTCAAAGGCGTTGAAGGGCTGATGAAAAGCAATCAAATCGAAGTCATCAAAGGAACAGCGCGTTTTCTGGATGAGGAGACGTTGGGTGTTACGACGCCGACAGGAGATATACGATTGAAACCGAATAAGATCATTCTGGCGACAGGATCAATACCCGTCCTTCCGCCAATCAAAGGGCTGGATGACATTTCTTGGCTCGATTCCAGCGCTGCGTTACAGTTGGAACAGCTTCCCGCAGAGTTGATCATTATTGGCGGTGGTGTGATCGGGATCGAATTTGCTTCGATTTATCAACGCTTCGGCAGTCAAGTCACGATCGTGGAGGAACAGCCGGAGATTCTACCGGCGATGGATCAGGAATTGGCGGCGCTGCTGCGGAGAAAGCTAACTAAAGAAGGGGTACGTTTCCTATTGGGTAAGCGAGTAGAGGCTGTTCGTCAGAAAGAGCAGCGGGTGACTGTTTCTTTAGGCGAAGAAACGCTAACGGGAGAAAAACTCCTAGTCGCAGTTGGCCGTCGCAGTTACGTTGAGGGGCTTGGGTTAGAGCATACAAAGATTGCGACTCAGCGAGGAAGCATCGTGATCGATGCTAACCTGCAAACAACGCAGGCAAATGTGTACGCGATCGGTGATTGCGTCGGTGAAGTATTATTGGCTCACTATGCCTCAGCACAAGGAGAAGTCGCGGCGGAAAATGCGCTAGGTGCGGACAACGTATTTGAAGGGAAAGACGTTCCTGGCTGTGTGTATTCCGATCCAGAGTTTGCGGGAGTAGGGATGACAGAAGAACAAGCGAGAGAAAAAAAGATCCCGTACGTGGTTGGAAAATTTCCAGTAAAAGCCAGTGGAAAAGCATTGGTGATGGGGCAAATGTATGGTGTTGCTAAAGTAGTGATCCATGCAGAGACGCAAGCACTACTTGGTGTCCATCTGCTCTGCGATCGAGCAACGGATATGATCGCGGAAGCGACGGCATTGCTTCAGAGAAAAGCGACGGCAGAAGATGTGATCGAAACAATCCATCCGCACCCAACAGTTAGTGAAATTTTTCGCGAAGCTGTAATCGCGGCTGATAAACGAGCAATCCATATACCGAATTAGACAAATAAAAACGTCGAAAGCGCTGCTTTCGACGTTTTTGGCATTTTTAGTGTTTAATAGGTTCGACGGCCACGACGTTTGGTTAACCAAGTAACTAGGAAGTAGGCAATCGCTAGCGGAATACCGATCTTAAAGAAGAGGTGCAATAGGCCAGAAAGAATTGGACCAATAATACTTAAAACCAAACTAGCAACTAGGAAAAAGCCGACAACAGCTAAAATTCGTACAACCATAGGATAATCTTTCATCATTTTTCATTCCTTCTTTCCATTTGTTTATATCTTAACCATAGTTTAGCAAAATTTTTTTCCTGTTTCGTCCAACTTAAGACGTATTTATCGGAATCTTTCGGCGGATATGCTACCTTGTAGGCAACAATGTAAGAATCTATAGAAAAGAAGGCATTTCATGAAAAGAATCTAATGAGATTTGAGGATTATGATAGAGAGTGACGGATTCCTTGATATTCTAGAGATTCTTTTGTTTAATGAACACAGGAAAATGAACTTATTTTTTATTAGTAATTAATTGGTTAGGAGTAGAAAGATATGCCGAAGTCACGAATTGAAGCTTTTACGGATGCGGTCATCGCGATCATTATGACGTTGTTGGTTTTAGAATTGCATGAGCCGAATGGGTCAGATTGGTCTGCATTTTTACATATGGAGCATAAATTTATCATCTATCTGATCAGCTTTATAAGCCTGGCGATCTATTGGAACAACCACCACCACCTCTTTCAATTGGTTCGAAAAGTAGACGGATGGGTTCTGTGGGCCAACAACTTTTTGATTTTGATGATGACCTTGTTCCCGTATGTCACCGCGTGGGTCGGGGACTACCCCTTTGAATGGGCGCCGCAGGCATTGTATGGTTTGGTCACTTTAGGGACAGATTTTGCTTATTATTTATTGGTCCGAGCGCTTGTGCGGGTGAATGGAAAAGAGTCTAAAATCGGAAAATTGTTCAAGCATTACCCGAAATTATATCTCTCCATCACATTAGCGATCGTCGCCTTGGTCTTAGGAAAATTGATTGCACCGATCGCTGTGCTGATCGTCAATGTGCTGATTTTATTAATGTGGTTTATTCCAGAAAAATCGATCGAAGAGACGTTATAAAAGAGATGACAGCAGCCGCTTTTCAGGGTTGCTGTTTTTTTGTATTCAAAAGGGAATAGAAACCGAAAAAAATTTCTTTCTTTTGGCGTATTTTAGGATAGATGTTATTTATTTGAGCGTGCTATAATGAGGGCGAGAAAACGCTTTTCATGATAGCCGCGAGACTACTATTCTGAAAGGCCGTGATGATATGCTAGAGTACTTACCCACAAACGATTTGATCTTTAAGAAAATGCTGACCTCCGAAGATTCCGCGAACATCCTTCGAAATTTTGTCAAAGACCTGTTGGACATTGAATTCAAGACCCTCACGCCAAAAGAAACATACCATATCGATAGTTACAAAAAATCATATGAGCACTTAGAAATTGGGCTGACAGAAGTGGATATATTAGCCGTTGCCGAGGATGGCAGCCAGGCGACGATCGAGTGTCAGATACAGCCTCATCAGTTCTTCCAAGAGCGGACCGTGTTCTACCTGACGGAAGCCTTTCGTGCCCCCTTTGGAAACAGGGAGTCGGAGGATTTTGTCGTGAAAAATAATTTTTCTGCCTTGCGTCCCGCCTATGGCATCAACATTATTGATTTCCACTTGTTTGATAAGGATCAAGACGCCTTGCAAACATACCGCCTACTCAACAAGACGACACAGCGCCCTTTTGTTGGAGGCAAAGGCAAAGAACTGCTGACACTCTGCTTTTTAAGCCTCAAAAACAAGAATATAGAAAAGGATAGTAAAGCGTACCACTGGCAATACTTTTTAAAAACCGGGGAGGCATTGCAAGAAGCGCCTGCCTATATCAAAGAAGCCCAGAAAAAAATCAATTACTTCAAATTAAACGAGGAGGAGAAAACGATGATTACAAGGATCAATAAAGCAAAAGACATCAATGATGCCGTGATCTCATCTGCAAAAGTAGAAGGTTTTGACTACGGACATGAAGAAGGCCTTAGAAAGGGTAGGAAAGAGGGCCAAACTGAAGGACGCAAAGAAGGACATAGAGAAGGTAAGGCTGAAGGAGAGCGTAAAATTGCTTTGAATTTACTGGAGATGGGGCTTCCAATAGAAAAAATCTCAGAAGCAACAGGGTTAGAAGTAGAAATCCTACAGCAGTTAAAGTCAGAAAAAACATAACGATATGCGCAATTGTGATAAATGAATAGCAGACGAGAGTCGTGTCCCCCGGCATTTTTAGATGTCGGGGGATTTTTCGCTTCCAATCGATAGGGGAATCGTTGTTAGGTTAGGTCGCATTCGGTTTGTTAGGGAAGAGGGGCAACGCTTCGTTTAAAAAGTGAGTCAGTGCATTGGCTGGATTCTGATGTTTCCAAGCGAAAAAAAGGTTGTAGAGAGTTGGAATATTTCCTTCAACTTCGCGATAGCAAAGATCGGAGTGAC
Organism: Enterococcus gilvus ATCC BAA-350; assembly: GCF_000407545.1. Lineage (NCBI taxonomy): Bacteria > Bacillati > Bacillota > Bacilli > Lactobacillales > Enterococcaceae > Enterococcus > Enterococcus gilvus. Next base: position 64,332 of record NZ_ASWH01000001.1, read on the forward strand.
TATTTTTGGAAGATTCATGAATCAAAGCAATGCCCATCCCGGCTGCGACAAATGCCAACAGTGACTGCATATTGTCAGCAGTCAGAGCGATAGTTGGACTGAAGCCATTCGCCATACAGGTCTGGATAAATTGATCAAAATAAAAGGCACCAGCTTCTCGACGTATTGCGACAAAGGGTTCATTGACGAGATCGTGAATAGCTATCGTCCCTTTTTTGATCAGCGGGTGTGTAGGGGGAAGTGCTAGTAAGCAGCGTTCTTCGCGAACCAGATGGTATTGAATAGCCGGGTCAGGGCGTTGCGAACCAACGATCCCAAGTTGAATCTGATCTTGTATTAACGCATCTAGCTGCATAGCGGTAGTCATTTGGTGCGGAATAATGTCTACGTGCGGATATTTTTGCTTATAGGAGTGGATCAACGTCGGCAAAATATCCCATAGAGCGGCCTCGACAAAGCCGATCCTCAACGTGCCGTGCTCGCCGCTGATCGCTTGTTCCACGGCTGCTTCTGCTTCATGAACAGCTGTCAGTATGCTTGTTGCCTGTTTCAAAAAGATTTCGCCAACCTCTGTCAGCAGGACTTGATGTGTGTCCCGATAAAACAATTGACCGTTTAATTCCTCTTCGAGCTTCTTGATTTGCTGGCTGAGTGCGGACTGCGCGATAGGGATTTTACTCGCTGCTCGTCCAAAATGCAGTTCTTCAGCTAAGACAACAAAATAACGAATTTGACGTAATTCCAACGCCTCCGCCTCCTCTTATAGCAATGTTTTTTTCAGATAACTGTCATCGGTTTTTGCTATTTTTCTTATCATCAAATCCAGTTTACAATGAGAGTGAGAAACAAACAATACTCAAAAAAAAGGTGTGCTGTTCACAAAAGTTTGGAACGTGCTATTCTTTTCTGATTTTGCTATAAGAGCGTTTACGGGCAGCTCTGTAAAAATAGCTACTGTCGCTTAACATCATCCAGGTCGTATCTTTTTGATAAGGAAAACAGAGAGAGTAGGTGACAAACCATGATTTTCAACGATCAAACAGCCATCATCACTGGCGGTGCTCGAGGACTGGGATTTGCGTATGCACAAGAACTAGCCAAAAGAGGTGCCCACGTGCTTATCCAAGACAGCGGAACGAACGTAGATGGATGTGGCGATGATCCAACGATCGTACAAAAAGCGGCAGAAAAGCTTCGTGCACAAGGCGGCTCTGTACGTGCCGTTGAAACGACGATCAATACACGGGAAGGCTGTCACGCACTTGTGCAAGAAGCGATAGACACATTTGGTCGCGTAGATATTCTGATCCACAATGCCGGCTGGGTTGGTTATCAAAGCATCACAGAGCTGACACCGGAATTTCTCCAACGCGCCGTCGCCGTCCAAATGGAAGCACCGATCTGGCTGACCCAAGCAGTCTGGCCTCAGATGCAACAGCAAAATTATGGACGAATCGTACTCACCACCTCCTGTCGCGCAATATATCCCGAATACGCCAAACCAGGCCTGACAGCCTACGCTGTGACAAAACTCAGTCAAATCGGTCTAATGAACGTGCTGGCAAATGAGAGTCGCCAAACAGGGATCGAAATAAACGCTGTTTCACCAGTTGCGCGGACTCGAATGTGGGGCGCCGATCGAGAGCCGTTGGATCTAAAGCCCGAGAGCGTCGTTCCAGGCGTCGTTTACTTAGCATCGTCGGAGTGTCATGAATCGGCCTGGATTCTACGTGCAAGCAATGGTCAATTTCATGGGATTCGTTGGCAAGAAGGCGCAGAGGTCGATTATCCTCTGGACATCAAAGGACAGAACTGTCAAACAGCAGAAGAAGTGGCGGAGAAATGGAAAAAAATCGCCATTTCTGTTCCAGAATACCGCCTATAGTTTAAAAAATAAGAAGAACGACTGCGAGAGAGGGGGAACCCTCCAAGCATCGTTCTTTTTTTAAAGATTATTCTTGATACCGTTGATAATAATTTTTTGCTTTTTCCAGATGCAGCTGAGAAATTATTTTGTAAAAATGGGTTTCAGAGGTGGGGATCGGATCTAATTGTTCCATTAGACTATTCAACTCGCGTGAATAGGTGGGATAATCCAAATAGGTATTCACTAGACAGGTGATAAAACGAAATTGTAAAGACAAGTATAAGTCGTCTGCCTTGGCGATGGCATCGCCATACAGCAGCAACGCAGCTACGGCCTCAGAAATGTCATGGATCATTAATAGCCATTGAATCCGGTTAAAATAGAGATCGCCGATTTCTTTATAATAGACGTTAGAATCGAATGCTTCGTATTTAGCTAATGCATCAACCAGCCGGTTATAAAGCTGCGCCTCCTCCGCCTTCTCCTTCTCAGAAAACGAAAGAAGAATCAACTTCCCTAATTTGATCTCCTTTAACGTCCACATCTTCGTGTTGTCTAGATATACACGAATCTCCGAAAACGGTGCTCGCGAAAACTTATAAAAATTTGTGTTCGTGATCAGTACCAGCAAGTAAGCCTTGAGCGCCAAATACCGCATTTCTGTATGAGGATGCTGCTTATAGTCTTCGAAGAGGTCATAAAGGGCTTCGAATTCCCCGTGTTTATACAAACGGTCAATCTCAAGGTCTAAAAGCTTCTCTTCATTTTTCTCACGGCTGTCTCTAAAATAATCAAATTCAGTTTGACTGATTCCAAGATTATTCAAAAAGCCTTGGAATTTCGAGACTTCCACAGAATGTTTCCCAGCCTCAAAATCACTGTAAAAGGTTTTAGAAGCAATGCCGGTATAGACTTCCTTTTGAGTAAGGCCTTTTTGTTTCCGAATGTCTTTTATGATTTCTTCTCTCATAATGTCTTCCTTCCCCGATTCCTGTATACAGGAATTATACTGGTTTTTCGTCTTTTTTTGCATGCTATAGTATAAAAAAAGCAAACAGGAGGCAATTCAAATGGATAAATCATACAAAAAATACCTTAAATTAATCGGTGCAGCCGTGGCACTGACCGGGGTCATCAGCCTATTTTCAGCCGCAGGGATCGTGTTCAACTTGAACGATAACGGCATCATTGTCTGCCAGATAATGGCCTTTTCGATCTGCGGAGTCGCAAGTGTCCTTTATATGAAGAAAAAAGAGCCAACCTTGCGCGCCTTTGGGTTTCAAAAACCGCCGCTAAACAAAAGAATGCTTCTTTTTATGACATTGATCGTGTTGATCCAACCGGGCCTCTTCGGTGTGAATCATCAATTGCCGCTGTCAACGATGGCTTTGATCATGGTGCAAATGCTGCTGGTTGGATTTGTGGAAGAAACGGTCTTTCGCGGAATCTTTCTATATGTCTTAAGAAACCAATCGCCAAAAGTTTTTCTTCTTTTTTCTAGTCTCGTTTTCGGAGTACTGCACATGGCAAGTAGTTTGAATCCTGAAACTGCGGGCATCTTAGTCGGGTTACAAATCATCAATGCTCTGCTGTTGGGCCTTGTCTTTTCTCTAATCTACTATACGCAGCGCTCAATCTACACAGTGATTCTTTTTCACGGTGCTTTCAATGTGTTAGCGACGCTTTCTAACGCAGGATCGATCGAGAAAAATATCACAGCCGTACTACTTTTGAGCCTTTGTTATGGCGTATTTTTACTCTATTTCAGCAGAGGGATTGCACCAATAGCGAACTTAAAAAGCAGCCATTAAACGATACTATTGAGAAGCCTAGCAGATTTTTTCTGCTAGGCTTCATTTAGCAAGATGTAAATAGAAGCAGCTCGCGGTGAGTCCCGTCGTCACGGATCGTGCTCTTGCAACCAGTGGTTGACAAGGGCAATGACCAATCCCACGAAGAGCGGTGCTAAGATGTAGCGGGTCAGCTCCTTCAAAGGCCTCACCTCCTTCCGCTAGTGAGAAGGGGTGACGACAGTTGGTTATTTTCCTACGCAAAATATTTGGTTTTCAAAGAACGAACGAGGGGTCACTGACCTTGATCCGGCACGTTTTCTTGTTTCCGATGGATCAGTCGTTTCCATAGTTTTTCCCGCGGCTTCCTCCTGGGCTCCTGCGCTTGGTTGGACGAGGGAACGGATTCGGAATGAAGGCTGACAGCTTCTTCACTAGAGCTTGTGCTTTGGGTTTCGGTTGGTACTGTTTTTTTTATTAATGACGGTTGGTCGACGGCTGTAGTGGCTGCCAGCGAGACCTTCGGAAATTCTTCTTGAGGATTTGTCTTTATCGGAACCAAGGCCGTTTCAATGGCGCGTTCCACAAGGGGCAAGGAGAAGCAGCCTGTTTTTTCCTCCAATGTTGGTTTTTGGTTGAGGTCTTCGTTTAAGTTTTCGCCTCCGAAGATCTTCACGCGTTTTTTCGTCACAAGCTTGCCTGTAAGGACGGTATCGAATTGCTTTACACCGTCGATTTCAAAAATATCTAATGCCGTTAATAGTTCGCAGGCCGCTTTCATTTCTTGCGGAGATAAGTTCGTATCTACGTCTGTATAGCGCCAGTTGAAGGGCTTGCCGTTGCCATCAGCAAAGGTCGTGACTAAATCAGTTCGTTCGTTGGTCATGGGTAGTTATCCTTTCATTTATAATCTAAGTTTGCGTAGGTAGGTTAATTAATAGTTAGTTTCACGTTTCGGTGGTTTCTATTTTTTCGTTTGCTTCGGTTTCTTCATCGAGACGGACAGGGGACAAAAGGGAACGGACAAGGGACGAAGCCTTTTCCATAAAGTTGCGGACTGGAAACAGCTTCAGTCGCAGCGCCCGAAATTCGGGTGCCATGAAATAGTCCGCAAAGTAATGGAAGAAACGCTTCATGGTACGGGTGGCTTTCGTGTGTAAAAACAAATGACGGACGAGATCCTTGAGGAACCCTTTGAATTCCTGTGCGCCTAATTGTTGGCGAACCTTTGTGGCTAAAATGTATTGGATCGCGGTGCTGCTGTTTTGGGTCAATTGGTAAAAGCGAGTGATGCGGGTTTCTAACGTTGGTGCTTGTAAATGAAACAATTGGCTCTGGTTCAAAGTGATTTTCTGTTCTCTCATGGATATCGTCCTCCTTTATTGTTGAGAGGAGGGCGGGAAAAATTCCGCGACTCCTCAATGGTTATTGGTTAAAAAATCGGTGTTTCGATGGTTTCGACGTACTCGGCACTTTCCACCGTGTCGAATAAAACGACGTTGTCTTTCTTAAATAGCTTCAATCCAGCGAAGCGTTCCAACAGTCCTTTGACTTCACTGGGTTGCTTTGTCGTATCGGGATTGGCGTAGCTCCACGAATGGCTCTTGCCTTCACTGGTTTTAAAAATCGCGACTAATTTGGTCATATTTTCTCCTCCTCCTATTTCACATACCGTGTTTGACTAGTCAAGATCACGCAGTCAAATTCACTGTTCTCTGGGACAAAGGCGGTCATGATCTCGCCTAATTCTAAAATGGCTTCTTCGGTTGGGTCGTCGATCACATTTTGAAAGTTCACTCGTTTCATTTTTTCTAATCCTTGGTCGATCTGTACTTGTACTTTTTTTCCTAATGGTTGAATCATGTTTGTTCCTCCGTTTTCTTTTTTTTTGGTTCCGGCCGGTGACTAAAAGATAGCGGATTCAAAAAAATAAGGCAAACGGCAAATTTGCCTTTTACCCCCCAAATTTGCAGGTTTGAAACGGTCCAATGCGGGTTCTAGCGTTTAAACTGGTAAATTTGGGGGGTGTTTGGTAAATTTGCCAGTTGACAAGACGAAGCAAACGTTGCGAAAATAGAGGATTTTCCCTTGTAAAAAAGTAAGACAAGGCGTGCTCGTCTAAACCAAATTGGCAGATTCACCCGTGGGGGCTTCGGTCTCTAGCTGTTCATAAGCATGTAGGAGCAGAGCGGTGTCGTAGCGTTTGGAGAATTCGCCTAAAGGCATACTGAAGGACTCTAGAAGCAAGCGCTTACTAAGAAGTCGTGAAAAAGGGTGGTTCTCAAAGGCAAGATAGTCAGAGGGTCTTTTTCCTCGCGTTTTAAAGTATAGAAATTCTCTGCGAAGGGTCGCGTAAGCTAGGCAGGTAAGCACGAGGCGCTTCATGAGGCTTCGGCGCTGGAGGGGCAGTACAAATGCGCCTCCGGCAGATAGGTGGGCTAAGGTGAGGCCGTCATGCTCCTCGACGTTAGTGATCCGACAAGGGTTGATCCAGATGGAACGTTCGCCGCCTTCTAATGGACAAAGGGCGAAAAAGGGCGTGAGACAAGGGGCTTTGTATTGACCAAAGGTATGAAAGGATCTTAGGCACGTACTCATGACCCTATACTCCGCAAAAGAGTAAGCCGCGGCGTATTCCTGTAGTGTCTCCAAAGGATTTTTCGGACTGTAATAAAAAGTATCTGAGGCAAGCAGCAACGAACCCTCCTTCAAAGGATTGGGTAAAATAATATCGATCTCCTTGATAGCCAAAGGGTCGAAAGGCAGTGCGCAGGCCATAGCCGCTTTCCATAGGACCGAATCCCCCTGATCATCAAAATATCCTCGTGTGTCATCTGTTCCCCAATGTGCAAAAAACGTTGTCATAAAAATTCCTCCTAAAACTTATAATAGTTACAAGAAGATAATACGATAAGTTGAAAGAAAATAATTGTTTTATTTTCGATGTTTGGAAAATTAAATAACAATATCTTTTTTAAACAGTAAATAAATATTAAAAATAAATAAATTAATAAAAATGCGTGCAAAACAAATTTAATTGAATATAATAAAAATAGTATCTTCTTTATTAGATAAAGAAGATACTATTTGGGTTTCGTTAGCGTATTTGTGGGCATAATAAGAAAATTATTACATAAATATTTCTTAGTCTTATGAAAACTAAGATTAAATTGCAAGTAATACTATTTATTTAAATTTTCTCAATCTTTATTAATTAAATTATAAATTAAATACTATTGGTATGCAATATTGTTTTTCGAAATAATCAAAATAAAAATAATTTCTCATCGCATTTTTATTTTATTGACCAAAAAGGATGCACGAATCAAATTAAAAAGGCGTTTATGGCAAAAAAATCTTTTGCCGTCAAAATAACCGTCAAATTATTAGAAAGGATCACATATTATGCGAAAAGGCGAAAATATCTATTATCGAAAGGATGGCCGTTGGGAAGGCCGCTATATCAAAGGGAAAAAAGCAGATGGAAAGACAAAATACGGCTCTGTGTATGGAAAGACATTTCAAGAGGTGCGTAGGAAGTTGTATCCATTAAAGGCGAAGTATCAAGAGATTCGAGAAACACAAGGGGAAACCTCTATGAGCTTTCACGAATGGGGCATTCGCTGGCTGAACGAGGTCAAAACTGAAATCAAACAATCGACCTATGCAAACTATGAGTACAAGCTTGAACACTATGTTTTCTATGAGATCGGAGAATATAGTTTGAATGAACTTGATGAATCGGTGGCACAACTGTTGGTGCAGCGTTTAAATAGAAGAAAACTAAAAAGCTCCACGATTCAGGCGATTTTTCGAATCATCAATCAAACGATGAATCAAGCCATTCGTCAGAAAAGAATCACGGATAATCCTTTTTTAGCCATTCGATTTCCGAAAATGCCGAAGAAAAAGAAGCAAGCATTAACGAAAATTGAGCAAAAACGATTGGAAAAAACAGCGCTGGCAGAAAAGAAGGGACGTGGGATACCCATTCTCTTAGCACTGCACGCGGGATTGCGCATCGGTGAAATTTCTGCGCTTAAATGGGAAGATATTGATTTTGAAACCAACCAGATTCACGTGGATTCTACTTATCAACGGGTCATTGACTCTACAAATAGGGAAGAAAAAACGACATTGATCTATACACGTTCCAAAACAGAGTCCTCTGTTCGGACGATCCCGATTAGTCAGACGTTGCGAAAAACATTGCTTCAATACAAAAAAAGAGCGACTGGCGCCTTTATTTGTTCAAGGAAGGATGAACCCTCCGAACCGAGATTGCTAACGTATCACTTTCATCGATTGCGCGAAAAAGCAGGGCTGGCGACGATTCATTTTCATCAGCTCCGACATACGTTTGCGACTCGTTGCGTGGAAAGCAATGGCGATATTGTCAGTATTAGTGCTTTGATGGGACACAGTTCGTCGAAAATGACGTTGGATACCTATGCAGATGCCATGATGGAGCAGCGGGTACAAGTAGTTCACCAAATGGAAAAAGCTATTTCTTAAAAGCGTTTTCAAAAAATGAGCGCATTTTTAAGAGAGGCTTTTTTTGCTTTTTTGAGGTAAGCGCTTCCCTTTCCCAAAATCTAAAAATTAAGATTTTCTTATTTTTTTATTGATTTAAAAAAATTTTTTTGTCGGATTTTTTGTTATTTCACAAACTCAAAGACCGTCAGACACCGTCAAGGGCAGGCTAGAAACCTTTTAAGCTAGGATTCTAACAATCATTCTTAGTTTTCATAAGACTAAGAAAGTTTTTCAAGAAATATACAAGAAAAATAGTATCACAGTTTCTCATAATTTGTATCCTTGGTGTCAGATTCTTTCGGGAATTTTGATATATAAATTAAAACGAAAAAGGAGAGAGAACAAAATGAAAGCAAAGAAAATCTTAGTTGGTATTCTGAGCACCACACTCGTAGGGGGCATATTGGTTAGTGGCGCAGCCGCTCAAGCAGCGACTTACGGAGGGACTTCAGACGCAAACGCAAAATTCAAGGCCGGAGAAATCATTACACCGCCGGTAACACCACCCGTTGTTCCACCAGTAACACCACCAGCATCAGACTTCGGTCTCTTGTATACACCGACGGAGTTCAACTTCAAAGAAACGCAAGTTCGTTCGACACCAGGTACGTACAGTATCGAAATCGATCCGACTTGGGAAATCGCGGAACCAGGAGCGAACCCGTTGAAGAAACACGTAGGTATGGGGGATGTTCGAGGAACACAAGCTGGTTGGAAATTAGAAGCAGAATTAAATGCTTGGTCGACTGGCGCAGTAGGAAATATCACAGGCTCTGAGATTCAGATCGATACAACCGAGTTACAAGAAATCATTGATCCAAGTTTAGACGCACCAACAGGGATCGGCACGATCGTCTCTACAGCACAAGCACCAGATATTACGCCTACATCGATTACGTTAGCACCGGGAACTGCGGCTGTCGTAATGTCTGCATCGAATACCAAGGGTCAAGGGTATTGGGATACAGGAATGGAAGATATCACATTGGAAGTGCCAGCTACAGCGAACCCGATCGCAGGTGAAACTTACACCAGCACCGTGGACTGGACATTGACAGATGCGCCATAAATAGAAATAAACAGGGGCTGGGGATAGTTCCCTAGTCCTTTATTTGTTGGAGGAAAGAATGATGCGGACAAAACGAGCGCTGCTTTTTGCATTAGTGTTGATGATGGGCTTTTCCCTCGGACGACCATCGATCGTATTCGGGGATGATAAAAAGAAAGAAGATCCGACTAATTTTACAGTGAAAGCCATCCCATCAGATCACCAAATCGATAAGTCGAAAAGTTACTTTGATGTGATGGGAAAGCCGAACGAAGAAATCACCCTGCGGTACAAGATCGCGAACAACTCAGGCGTGAAGCAGACATATCTGATCTCTGTCAACAGTGCATCGACGAATAAGAACGGCTTGATCAACTATAAGGTCAACAACAAAGAAAAATCACTGCCCGTTTCTTTATCAGAGATCACGGAAGTACCGAAAGAAGTGACGATACCGGCTGTTAGCGACAAAGAAATCGCTGTAAAGGTGAAGCTGCCTGCCGATCCTTTTCAAGGGGTACTTGTCGGGGCGATCCATACGAGATTAAAAGAAGAAGTCAAGAGCACGGATGGAAGTGCCATGTCGGTCAAGAATACCTATGGCTACATTATCGGGATCGTCGTGACCGAGAGTGAGAATCAGCCCCTCTCAAAAGGAGAAAAGCTGGAATTAAAATCTGTGGAGAACAAGATCGACATTGGGAAAAAAGTGTTTCATGCGAATCTTTTGAATCCTCAATCCGCGATCTTCGAACCGTTAGCGATCACCGCGACCATCACGGGAAAAAATGGTGGGGAAGCTATCGCGACAAAAGAGATCGAAAATGGACGGATCGCGCCGCATTCTGTGTTGCCTCTTGAATTGGATTGGGGCGCAGGTGTTTTGGCGGCAGGGGATTATAAGTACAAGATCCATGCCCAGTCGAATGACGAAGAATGGACATTCGAAGACAGTTTCACCATCACACAAGAAGAAGCGAAGAAACTTAACAAAGAAGCAGATGTTCAAGTTCGAGTGCCGCAGATTTGGTGGAAAGCATTTTACGGAGTATCAGCAGTCACAGGACTTTCTCTAGTATTCATGTGTTTACGGGCGATCCGACGCAAAAGGTCGTGAGAATAATGAAGAGACGTGCGCTGTTTCTCTCTGTTCTTTTACTTAGCCTTTTTTCTCCATTGGCCGTTGTTTTTGCGGATGAGACAAAGAAGGAGCAGCCCTTGCCGTTTTATGTTCAGCCGGTCTTACCAGAGAATCAACTGGATTCTTCTGTCGGGTATTTCTACTTGCCCAGTACGCCGAACAACAGGCAAGAAGTTGCCATTTCAATAGAAAATCGATCAAAGAAAAAGCAAGTGTATCAAGTAGACGTGTTGCCGGGTGCGACGAATAAGAACGGTGTATTGAGCTTTACGACTGTCGGATTTCAAGCCAAGCAACCGAATATTTCAACACTTGTGAAACCAAAACAGGACAAAGTAACCATCCCAGCAGGGAAGAAAAAAAGAGTCACACTCGTTGTTGATTCTCCAAAAAAGAGCTTTTCTGGAATCCTTCTAGGAGGCGTCAAGGTGTCTCAAGCCCCTAGCAGGTCAAAAGAAAAAAAGGGCATGCGTGTCAAAAATAATTTGGATTATATGATCGGGTTCGTACTGGCGGGGGATGAGAAGAGTCCGCTATACAGTATTGAAAAACCAAAACTGGTGGAGGTCTCCGCCAAGAGCCGAGGAAAACACAATTTTGTAAAGGTGGTATTTGAACACCCGTATCCCTTTATTATGGAAAATGTCGTTTTCCAAAGCAGTATCTACGATCAAAAAAAGAACAAATTGGTTTCTAAGAAAACGATAGAGGACGTCAAACTTGCCCCTCATACGCTCTTTTCTCCTGAGATGGATTGGGAGTATGCACAATTAGAAGCAGGGAAGTATCGCTATCAAGGAACCGTTAAAATTGGAAATCAAACGTGGAAATATAAAAAGAACTTTTCTGTCAGTGACGCACAGGCAAAGAAAATTCGGGAAGATTATCAAACAAGAATTGCGATTTCTAATCGTTGGTTTGTCTTTGTTGGGATTTTAGCGATAGGTACCTTAAGCATTCTTATTCTTGTTGTATGGAGATACTATCAACGAATAAAGGAGGGGGTTCGATGAAAAAGAAACTATTAATCGCTTTTATAGGGCTTGTTTTTAGTTCTACGGCATTTGGGCTGACGGCTCGAGCAGACAGCTATCTTGGCGGAAGCAAGACAAACGTCAGCTTTGTCGATAAACGAAAAGCACCTGAAGAACCAAAAGAAGAAACAAAGATCACGAAGACGAAGAATCAAACGTTCCATGAAGAAGAAACACACTCGTCGAAGAAGGCGTATCCGCAAACCGGATCGATCGTTCAACAGGGAATCAGTATCCTCGGTATCATTGTCGTATTTTCCGCCCTGATTCTTTACTTTGTAAAGAATAGGAGGGAGAAGACGTGAAGAAGCTGAAAAAAATTCTCTCTTGGGGAATCACCGTAGCATCCTTGATGGTTGTATTGGTAGGGATGCCTATGGATGTGTTTGCGAATCCGGCAATGAATCGGCCGCATGATTTTGATGTAGAGTTCAATGCAAAGTTTTTATTTCCTGATGGTACAGATGCTAAAAACTTGAATATTACGGCTGAACGATGGCGTGCAGATTATAACAATATGACCTTGGCATCGACTACTAAGTTAGCAACATTACCTGATAAAATCCCTTATGATGCTGGGTTGCAACGATACCATATTTCTGGAGCTTTTGTTCAAAATAATGTAACGGGTTGGGGCGCTTGGTCTAATAACGCATCTGACTGTAAAGGAATCTACTTTTACTACAAGAATCTAACGATCAGCGATATGGCTTATATCAAAACGATTACGCCGATTCAAAAAACATATTCAGATGAGCTGCTCGGATGGTATTACCCATCTGCTATAGGGAGTGCATCCTCACTTGGAAGAAGTATACGTAACATTGATACATTTAATATGCATTATGTTCGGTCAGGTGGGAAAATATACTACCGTTCTGTAAGTCCTATTTATTGGCCGCCAACGGATGCCGTTCCATTTAGCGCACATCGAGGCTGGGCTTCCAGATCCCCTTGGTCAAACACATATTTATATGATTATGTAGGGAAAGAAAATGGGATGAATTCCGCAAACAACCAAGTTATCACTTTCCGAGTAAATCCCTTCCAAATCAAAGAAAACTTTGTCAATAAAGCAGGGGCGAACATTACACCGCCGACTGGCTACACGCAAGGGAAGTTGACGGATGCGGATGCGGAGCAATTTACCCATACGATGACGGGGACTTTGCCGGATGTGTATACGACAGGCGGGAAGACCTATGTGCTGCAAGGCTCATATAATGGAAAGACGAAGCCTGGGACATTGGATCAGACGAATCCGCCGACGATCTCGGTAGATTACACGGATTCATCGATCACGAACTTTGACGACGCGGGACAGATCACCGTCGTCTACGCGGAAGCGAAGAATGTCACAGAGAAGCATATCGAACAATCGGGTTCTTCGATTGATTCGGGTCTTTGGGACCCTGCTTCGCCGAAACCGATCGTGATCAATGAAAACCTGACGATTCCTTATACTGTCGGAGAGAACAAAACAGATAGCGGGAATACAACGTGGGAATATGTCGGCTGGAAATATTCGACTGATCCGGCGAATACTGTAAAAACGACATTGAAGACGGATCAGATCACCGCGGACAAAACGGTGCAATACATCTTCAAAAAAGTTTCTCGTAAGATCAAGCAATCGTGGGTCGATGCCGATACACCAAGCAGCTTGGTCAATTTGACGACGAATCCAGACACCTCGGAAAAAGTCGGAGACAATGAGTCGTTCACGTCGACGCCCGCAGCGATCCTTACCGATAAGAGCGGGGATGATTGGGATTATGTTGGCTGGGAGGACGTGACCAATGATTCGGGCACCGTTCATACGACGCCTGTCAATCTGGCGAATATCAAGACCGATACGGAGATCAACTACCACTATCGCAGAAAGAATACTGAAGCCACCTTGAACCTGACTCCTGATGCGGCGATCATCGCGAATGGCGATACGATCTCTTGGACGTCACGGTTGGAAAATACAGGCTCCACAAAATTAAAGGACATGATTTTGAAGGCGACGAGCAATTGGGCCACGGGATTGACACATCCGGTGACCGTACAGATCAAGCCTGCTGGAAAACCTGTGCAGACCTTTACCGTAGGCGCAGGGGACTGGACGTCAGGCGTTGCGTTGACAGGTGTGGAGATCCCGAATACCGCAGGAAGCAATTACGCGGATATCACCTTCACGACTACTGGAACAGGCGCGATCAATCAGGTCTTGCCAGCGGAGATCGAAGTATCAGGAAACATGGTCTCTTCTGTCAAAGCAGACAATTTTGTGCGAATCGATGATCCTGACGAACCGAATCTGGAGCCGACGGACAGCGGATTGATCAACATTCCGAATTTCTATTTTGGGACTGTATCAGTGAATCCTTCCGCACAGGTAAAAGGACTGGACGCGTCAGAATATCAATCAGGCTACAAGCCTTATATTCGACTGATCGATCAGGAGAGTATGGCTGGCTGGGATCTGAAGGTTCGATTGGGACAGTTTACGAGCGGGACGAATACCTTGCCGGTGAACACGCAGATCGAATTGAAAAACGGCAGCTTGAAAGAAGTGATGAATTATAACAAGGGCAGTGAAGCATTGAGTGCCGTCGCATCGTTATCAACGGTCGCGATCAATTCAGACAGTACGGATACTCAGCTTGCCAGCTTTACGAATCAAGGGGTTTATCACATCGACTATGGTTTTTCAGATGTTGAATTGAAGATCCCTGGAAATGTAGGGAACGCGGGCAGTTCGTATACGGCGAACATGAATTGGACGTTGTCAACGACACCTTAGAAGACCTTTAAACAAGCCGGTCTGAATGAAGAAACAGCCAGTCAGAGTCTCTCTGACAATCTTATTGTACGAGGAGAAGAAGTATGTATACGTATGTTTGGATATCTGCAGCAATCGGGGGCGTCGTGTTTATCTTATCTGTTTTTTTCTTAATGAGAGACATGTCTTACTGTGATCAAAACGGGAAACTAAAAGGGTTTTATCTGATGCCGAATTTTGGCTTATTCATCTTGGCAATAGGCTGGATCGCTATGGCTGTCGCGCTGTATCTAATGATTCAAAAACAGTTAGTTGGATAGAGCAACGCCTATAAATAGATATCTTTAGCTAGAGACTGGTTTGTAAAAGAACGGGTCTCTAGCTTACATAAATTTGACTAAAACATGACGGATAGTCGTCATGCACGCTTTTGATAAGCGTTTATATGAGTGGCCTCCGCTGAGGTTGGGTCATTTTTGTTGGGTGGAGAACGATGGATTTTAAGAAAGGAACTCTTTGTATGAAAAAAGTAATTGTGGGTATTTGCGGCGGGCTGATCCTGCTTAGTATCCTTATCAGCCTAAGAAGCGGTGCCTTAAAAGCTGGGGAGCTTACCGAGGAATCGTCCACAATAGACGTGAGTGTCACGGAAGCTTCTCAAGAAAGCGTCGTCCCTTCAGTAGAAGAAAGTGTACAGGCACCGCTGATCGAAGAGGGAGAGGCTGATGTGAGCGAGGCACCTCTTTTAGAGCCAGACGCACCAGAAGCGAGCACGGAAACGAGTACGTCTGAAACGACACCTCCAGAGACATCGACGACTACGGATGAATCTGCGGAGGCGAGTTCTACAACGGAGTCTTCAAGTATATCCAGTTCGAGCACCTCTAGCAGCAGCTCGACAAAACCGTCCGCAAGCAGTACGGGATCAAGCAGCAAAGACACCACTTCAACGAGCTCTACGCAGTCGAGCAGTTCGACGATTCCGAGTACGACGATGTCTAGTACGGGGCAAATACAGGAGTCAACAAGCAGCTCGGCAGCCACGGTTCCTTCGACGAGTCAGAGTCAGGAGCAGACACCGCCGCCTGCGAATCCGGCACCTGCTGCCCCTGCGCAAGGAGCCACGGGCGTCGCAGAACGCACACCAGAAACGGCAGCTCCAAGTGTGCAGCCACAGTCGGTCTTTGCGCCGCGTGCGCCGGAGGCTTTTTCTGAAACGAGCACCTTGAACTTGCCGAATGAATTAAAAACAAGTGACGTTGCGCAATCAGACTTGAAGGGCTTTGAACTGCCGTTGCTTCAAAGGCTTGAACATAAAGCTCACGGGGCATTGATCTATGAAGGGATCAAGCAACTGGGGGTCGACCAAGCAGCGACGTTTGATACAGAGCAGTTGGCGCAGGAGCTGTATCAGTCCCTCTTTGCGATCGATACGGCAGGAACGCCTGAAAAATTATCAGAGGAGCTGACCATCGGCAGTCTGATCTATCAAGAGAAGAAGGGACAGCCTGTCATATTGGGAATCTACATTGGCGACAATTATTACTTAGCCGCAGCAGATGTGAAGCGTGACAAAGAAGAAAAGTTGGAAACGACTACAGAAGAAACGACGACAAAACGGCAAGCAAAAACAACGTCAACGGCGACAGAAGAAGAAGCGACAGAAGGGCAAGAAGCCACGCAGCGACAAGTGGTCGTGGCGCCTTTGGACTTAGAAGAGGCGCTTCTTGTACAGGCGTTGCCAGAGGTCACATTGACGGCTTACGGGCAAGAAGTATTGGCGGCGTATCCGGCGGCGATGGCGATTACTGAAACGGCTAGAGCAAAAGCGTTTATCGAAACGATCGGAGACGATGCACAGAAATTGGGGCAGGATTACGATGTCTTTGCCTCTGTGATGATCGCCCAAGCCTTATTAGAAAGCGGCTCTGGAACGAGTACCTTGTCCTTGCCGCCGAATCATAATCTATTTGGTGTCAAAGGAACCTACAAAGGGCAGTCCGTCTCGATGGCTACGCAAGAGGACCGCGGCAATGGGGAGCTGTATTCGATCGATTCCGCCTTCCGAAAATACCCGAATTATACAGCCTCACTTGGTGATTATGTGACGTTGCTGCGGAGCGGGATCTCCGGGAATGCCGGGTACTATCAGAAAACGTGGCGTTCCAATGCGAAGAATTATTTGCGGACGACCAGCGCATTGACGGGTACGTACGCAACGGATACCTCTTATGGGCAGAAATTGAATTCGATCATCGCGCTGTACCATTTGACCCGCTACGATCAAGTGAAGGTTGAAAAAGGCTCGGGAGTCTTCATTAAAGGAAAAGAGGAGATTCCAGCAGAGTATAGGAATCTGATGCGCTATCCAGATTACAACGGCATCGACTACAACGCCTCTGGTTCTTACCCTGTGGGGCAATGTACATGGTACGCCTTCAATCGGGTGAATCAGCTTGGAAAAAGCGTCGATGATTACATGGGCAACGGCGGCGAATGGGCAGCTAAAGGAAAGGCATTAGGCTACGAAGTGAGTCAGACGCCGAAAGCCGGCTGGTTGATCTCCTTCAGTCCCGGAACGGCGGGCTCAGATCCGCGGTATGGTCATGTGGCCTTCGTTGAAGCGGTACGTCCAGAAGGAATACTGATCTCTGAGGGCAATGTCTACGGGGGAACGATCATCTCGTATCGCGTGATCGATCATGCGCTGGCAACCTCTGCCAATATTTCGTATATCAAAGCAAAATAAATGTCCTTCTAGAAGGAGGACGGTATCAACATGGAAAAGGAGAAACGTAACGTATGTCGAATGTTCGAACCCGTCAACCCAACAGTGAAGGACCGCCACAGCGTTCGATCGCGAAGAGCCTGATCCTGACCGTCTTGACCATCTGTCTAGTGGTGGTGAGTATCGGCTCGGTCCAACTGATACGCAGGGTGTACAGCTTTCATCCGATCTCGGGCACGTCGATGAGTCCTGCTTTGACAGAAAAGGACATGGTGCTGGTAAAAAAGAAGGAGAAGATCCTGCGCTATGATGTCATTGCTTTTTCTGTGGAGAGTGAAAAAGGAAATTTCGTCAAACGAGTGATCGGGATGCCGGGAGACACGATGTTCATTCGCAATGACCGGATGATCATAAATATTGGGGAATATGGGGATTTTGAAACCACGTACACTTTTCAATTGTCCCCCGCGGTCTCCGAAGAATTCCAATCATTGACCAAGATTCCGGAAGGGGTGTATTTTACGATCGGTGATCATGTCGATGTATCAAAAGACAGTCGAACATTTGGTTTTGTACAAGAAAGGAAGATCGAAGGCACTGTCCAGTTTCACCTTCCGACCTTGATCGCCACGAAGGCGGAAACTGAGTAGAAAAGGAGAAAAAAAGTGTGGATCATTAACTGGATCAGTGTGGGATTGCTGCTTATCGGCTTGTTTGTCTGGGCTAGACGGATGTTTATCAAAGTACAGCTCGAGCGCATCCCTTTTCAACAGAACACCTCTTTCTCTTTTCAGAGGAAGCTGGACTATGTCAAACAATCGGAGCAAACAAAACACGTGTCTGCGCTTTTGTATCTGATCTTCATTCTATCGGTAGGCATGCTTTTGATGACCTACAGTCTGTTTCAAATCGACCAGGAGCTTCAAAGCATGAAGGCTCGGAACAGCTTACTGAGGGATGAACTCTATACGCTGAAAAAGGCGCAGACGCAAATCATCACAAAATTGCCGATCAAACCGTACCCGTCTAAAGGCATTGGCTTGAAAAATTATGCTTGGGAAGAGCTGTTTTCTGAAGAAAGCCGAGAGAAGCAATATGAGATCGAGATCGACCTGTCGGATAAAGTGAGTTCGTATTTTGGACTATCGACGACACTGATCGTTTTAGATGTTCCCTCAAAGACGATGAATATCGCGCTGGCTGGCGATTCTGGAAATGAAGAGAATCGAAAACAAATCAAACAGAACATCCGTGCTTTTGTGAAAGAGGCAGAGGACGTTGAAAACATTACACAGGTCAATTTTCAAATGAATCTGATGAATGATAGAGACAAGAAAAAAGTCTATAGTTGTACGTTCTCTCGTGAGAATGGAGAAGAAGAATTTTCGTTGATCAAAGAGGAAGAGTAGGAGGAGAAAAATGAGCGCACTGCAAAAAAAGAGTGGATGGTTCTTTAATAAGAACATCATTGATGAAATTAATTCTGTACCAGAGGACATGGTCAAGGACAATGAGCAAAACGTGACATCATTGCCTGAGAAATTAACGACAAAGCAATCTGGGGAGATCAAAGAATTGAAACGGCTGATTTTTGAAAAGGAGCAGGTTTTCCAGAATTATAAAAAGGAAATGGCGACAAAAAATCAACAGCTGACAAAGGAAAACGAGAACTATCGCCAGTCTGTTTTGCGAATGGGCGAAGAGAAGGTCCAAAACGGCCGCCAGATCCAAGATTTGGAGACGGAAGTTCGTCGTCTGCAACGGGAGATCCATCGTTTAGAAGAAAACAAAGAGATGCGCACGCTGGAAGAGAACTTGACGCAAGCGAAAAAGGAAATCGATTCTTTACGTTCTTCATTGGACCATCTCCGCAGCGTGGAGGCGGAAGTGCAGGAGTCGAAACAAAAATACAATGAATTACTGATGGAACGGAATGCGGAATCAGGTCAGCGTCAAGAGAAGATTTCAGGTCTGGAAAAACAACTAGAAGCGCTCACGGCAGAAATGACGAAGAGCGAGGAGCAAGTCCTTCAGCTTGATCAGCTCGTCAACGAGAAGAATCAATTGATCGAGCAGCTTCTGCAAGAACAGGAACAACAAAATATCGCGATTGAAGGCGAAGTCGTCTCTGAATTGCAGCATCAGCTGATGGTCATCCAAAAGGAAAATGATCAATTGAAACAAGATGCCATTCTTTCCCAGCAGGAGATAGGTGAAGTGCTGATCTCAGCTCGGAAACAAGCAAATCGTATGGTAGAAAAAGCCAAACTGGACGCACAGCGGATCATTCAAAACTCGGAATCTGAAATGCAGACGATCCACGATCGTGCAAAAGAGATCTCCTTTGAGGTGGAGGAATCGCGTCAAGCTATTTTAGGAATCTACGAAGAGTTAAAGAGTCGCACGGATCAATTAATGTTGCGTAAGCTGCCAAACACAGAAGAGGTCAAGGAGCGCTACGACTTTTCAAAAACGACGATCATGGCTCACAAGGATGCGTAGGGCCGATCGGGAATAGTCGCTGGGAAAAGTTTTGAAACGTGAAGGGAGAATACAATGAACCGAATTTTGATTCTAACTAAAAATATTTTAGCCGAGCAAGAGATTCAACAAAAATTGCAAGTATTGAATTATGAGGTTTATTGTTCAGCCGCAGTTTTTGAGTATTGCAGTCATCAATTGAAGCAACTGGATTTGTTCAAATACTTTCCCAATGTTATTTTGAGTGAAAGTATTTGTGAATCTGAGATCACGAAGATCCTTCCCCTGCTAAAGGAGTATCCGCTAAATGTGATCCGCAAGGTAGAAACCAAATTGACGGAACTCGAGCAAACCTATTTAGAGGGCGAGCAGCTCCATGCGATTATTTCAACGAGTGATTCCAGCGATGAGCTTCGCGAATGTATGTATAAATTGAAAAAACGCATGGAAGAAAGTGGGGAGCAGGCAGCTAATGACAAGGTGGTCCAGCTCTCAGGCAAGGTTTCCTTGCTGCATGCCCAGCCGTCGAAAGCACTTGAACTGACGACGGAGGAAGCATTGAAGCTGAATGATGCGATGCATCGATTGTCACAAACAGAGATGAAGATCCTGTCTATCCTGCTGAATGCCGGCAATCATGTCGTGACGAGAGAGACGATTTGTCAAAAGGTCTGGAATGAAGAGCCAAGCAATTCCCATCTGGCCTCGTTGTCGAATACGATCTCTAGGATCAGAACGAAATTTGAGCATGTCGATATAGGAAATGAGGCGATCCATACGATGTGGGGCAGAGGGTATCGGATCAATCAAGAACTATTGAAGAAAATCCAGAAGGACGAGAACATCAATCGATTTTTGAAGAACGGGTAATGAAAAGAATAGCTATCATGAAATCAGGGGCCTTTTAGGAAACTCTGATTTTTTTATGAGATAGGACCATTGAGAATAGAAGGGAAGAGACACGGCGATGAATTTATTTCAAATGGAAAAACTATTGATGGGGCTGTTTGTGCTAGCGATCCTTTTTATGCTTTATCGAGGAATCGCAGCGCCGCTACTGGATCGCTTGCACCACCGAAAGGCTCCGAAGGTACGTGCAGAGGCGATGAGTGAGCTGCAGCTGCAAGGGGTCTTATATGGGACCTTTATTTCGGCACTCAATCGCGATGCGTTTGCCTCTTTAGATTCACGGATCGATTATGCAGGCTATCGCAAAGTCTTAAAACGGCAATGGGCAGTAACGAATCATGATTCTGCTATTGAGGCATTGGATAATTTGGCGTGTATGACTCATTCGAGGTATTTTGATCAGATGCTTCAACTAAATTTTTCGGCTTATGAAAAAACAATCAAGAAAACCGTGGGGCAGCTTGATTTAACCAGCTGTCCATACGAGCGGCCTGAAGAATTTACCGTTTACGGCTGGGATGTGGTTCGTTTATCCGCATTGGCTAAATGGTGTTTCTGGTTAGGGTACATTTCTGAACAAGAATTAAATGGGTATTTTGCGGTATGTATCCAATTGTGCAATGAGCGGGGCCGTGATTGGGATGAATTTGCTTATTCCTACCTACTCGGCAGAACAATGCATGGCTTCAAGCCGCGAAATCTTCCGAAAATGATGAAGATGTGTTTACCAAATTTAAAAAAGTATCCGTTTAAAGAAACCGAAAAAACGGTTTAAAGGAAGAGCAGACTGTCTGTTTTATGACGTGTTGGAAAAGCATACAGGGAATGATCCTCCAAACAAATTCTTCATTAAAGCGTTTCCTATGGTAAACTATTCCAAGAATGTATCTTATACAAGAGGTTCAAGGAGGGTACCAATGTTAGAAGCGATTATTTTCGATATGGATGGTGTATTGGTTGATTCTGAATATACGTATTTCCAAAGTAAATCACAGATTTTAAAAGAAGCGGGCCATGAGGTGGAGGAGAGTTACCATTTTCAGTTCATGGGAACGACGAGTGACTATATGTGGGAGCAAATGAAACAAGAATTTTCATTGCCGTTGTCGGTACCGGAATATGTGGAAGAGATGACCGCGCTGCGTCAAGAGATGATCCAGCGAGATGGCGTACAGGTGATTCCTCACGCTCAAGCGTTCGTGAAGCGTTTGTATGAGGGCGGCTTGAAATTGGCGGTGGCGTCGTCCTCTTCATTGGCGGAAATCAAAAAGAACTTAGTGGAGATCGGCTTGTCGGAGTATTTTTCAGAGGTCGTCAGCACAGAGGAAGTTACCCATTCGAAGCCAGCACCCGATGTGTATTTAGCAGCAGCGGAACGTATCGGGATTCGCCCTGAACATTGTTTAGGGATCGAAGACACAAAGAATGGAACGGGTGCAGTTCGCAATGCAGGGATGGTCTGTGTGGGATTCGCGAATCCAGCGTTTCCAAAGCAGGATTTGGCTCATGCGGATGTCGTTGTCTCTTCATTTGAGACCGAAGATGCCGCGTCATTGGCGAAAATCTACGAAGAAGTGAGGGCACAGGATGCCTAGAGCAGCGATCTCCAGCAAAGCTTTTTTGATAGAGGGCGGCTGCAATGCCTGCGGGCTGCAAAGCACGGAGACCTTCACGATCCATTTTGAAGACCAGCGTTCCGCAATAGTGGACCAGTTAGATGTTCCCTCATTAGTCCAAGCGATCGCGCAAAAAAATGGCTGGCGCGAGTCGATCATTCCTGTAGGAATCAGTGAAGAAGAGGTTGTTTTGAAAAAGGATGCGCAGGTAGTAAAGCCTAAAATCCTTGGGGATCAGATTCTTTATCAGGCGCAGGGGCAGCGCCTCCAAACCAAGCAGCGCTTCGAACAGACGGAAGCTTTATTTGAGCAGGTCAATCAGATTTTGACACAGCTTTTTGGAATCGAACCTTATGAGATTAGACTAGCGGTCGACTAGTTCGCTACGTGTGTTTTAAAACAGGCAGGATGTGGTTCGTTGAAAAGAGGTAAGGGCACATTGAGTAAAAGACGACTGTTTCTTTTATTACTACTGATCGGTGTCGGATGTTTCGTAAAAAGCAAGAGTGTTTCTCAGAGCCTTCAAAGTGGCGGCGAGGGGACATACTTGCTTTCTTTGCCGTGCAAAATCGAGACGCTTCATAAGGATCGGCTCTTGGTCACTTCTTTAGAAGAGATAGACGGCGTGGTCTCCGAACATTCAGAGATCACCGTCTACTTTACGGAACAGTCAAAACCTGAGGGGCTACAGGTAAATGAACGTATAGACCTCCGCTTTCTTCGCCTAGAGAAGAAGGGCAGGAAGAATTATATCCAATTGATCTCCCCAAATACGATTGAAAAAGAAGGGACCGACTTATTGGCGCAGGAACGTTCATCGAGTAGAGATCCTTGGAAGACTGAGTAGGAAGGTTGGGATTTTTTCTTCATTGATGCGAAACTTTTCGAGCGGTTGACTCGGTGATAGATGAATACTCAGTGACTTCAATGAAGGGCAGATCGATTCGGTCTGTCTTTTTAGCTGAGCCGGATTTTTGCTTTTTAATGAAACCGTATTCTATGATGGAAGGATAATAGGAGAGGTGGAGACTATGGAAAAACAATTCGACAAACAATTTATTGGCGGAAAATGGAAACAAGGTAAAGATTCAACGCATGTAAATGAGGATAAGAATCCTTATACGCAAGAAACGATCCTGAAGATCCAAGGTGCGAATACAGAGGATGTCGATGAGGCCTATCAAGCCGCTCAACAGGCACAGAAGGAATGGATGAAGCAAACACCGCAGGAACGCAGTGCGATCATCGAAAAGGCAGCCGCATTAATGGAAGAAAAGCAGGCGGAGATCGTCGAGTGGCTGATCAAAGAAGGCGGTGCGACACAAATCAAAGCCGGTCTGGAAGCCAGTCTCGCAAAAGGGATCACAGAAGAAGCGGCCAGCTTTCCGATGCGTCTAGAGGGCAAGCTTTTGCCTACGAATACCCCCGGGGAAGAAAGCTTCGTGACCCATCGCCCAGTTGGGGTGATCGGGATCATCAGTCCATGGAATTTTCCGTTCCATTTGACGATGCGTTCTTTGGCGCCGGCGCTTGCAGCGGGAAATGGCGTCGTGATCAAACCCGCGAGTGATAGTCCAGTGACCGGCGGACTTTTGCCAGCGGCCATCTTTGAAGCGGCCGGTGTTCCTGAAGGCTTAGTCAATGTGACTGTCGGAAGCGGCAGCGAGATCGGCGATTACTTTGTCGGACACCCGATCCCAAGCTTCATTTCCTTTACAGGCTCTACGGCTGTCGGAAAAAACATTGCCAGTCATGCCATGAGTGGGGAGAAGATCAAGCAAGTTGCTTTAGAACTTGGTGGAAATTCCCCATTTATCGTCTTAGAGGACGCGGACATCGAAGAAGCGGCACAAGCACTTGTTGTCAGCAAATTTATGCACTCAGGACAGATCTGTATGGCTGCCAATCGTGCCATTGTTGTTGAAGCTGTCTTTGATGAATTTGTTGCTAAGGTCGTCGAACGCGTGAAGGGATTGGCTGTAGGTGATCCTGCGAAAGAGGGAACGGTCATTGGTCCGATCATCAATCAAAAGCAGACAGATCAGATCCAAGAAATCATTCAACGAGCAAAAGACGCAGACGCGACGTTCTTAGTAGAAGGAGCAGTCCATGGTCAAGTGGTGGACCCAGTGGTATTGGTCTCAGATGATCCATCATTAGATATTTTCCATGAAGAGATTTTTGGCCCGGTTCTTCCGATCTTAAAGGTGAAGGATACGGAAGCTGCGATCCAGGCAGCCAATGATACTGAATACGGGCTGTCGAGTGCGCTGTTTACGAAGGACCTAGACAAAGGACGGGCGTTGGCGAACGAGATCGAGTCCGGTATGTGCCATATCAATGGCCTGACCGTGGACGATCAGCCGAACGCACCGTTTGGCGGCGAGAAGAATTCTGGGATCGGCCGCTTTAACGGCGAGTGGGTGCTAGAAGAATTTACTCGGACACAATGGGTAACGACCAAATCTGGAAAAGGGCAATACCCATTCTAAAAAAGGAACGTCAAAAACTAGCAGTGAGACGTGCGCTTTGCGCGCAGATCACTGCTAGTTTTTTGTATTTAAGGGAGAAAGCAGAAAAAAACCGCCAAGTCTAACTTACATAAAGAACAGACAAATAATGAGACTCTTGCTAAAATAGGGAAAGAACAAGAGCACCAAGTTGCAGAATATGCAGCAAAAAACAGGAACGCAACGATTCGTTAGAGCTATCAATTCGGAGTTTCTGGTTTTTGTGCATTTTTTTTTGTGAAAAAAATTTTTTGTAAGTACCAAGTTGCATAAAAAACACTGAACTATTTGGGAACAAAG
Source organism: Enterococcus gilvus ATCC BAA-350 (assembly GCF_000407545.1). NCBI lineage: Bacteria > Bacillati > Bacillota > Bacilli > Lactobacillales > Enterococcaceae > Enterococcus > Enterococcus gilvus. The sequence goes on from NZ_ASWH01000001.1 coordinate 89,062, forward strand.
ATGATGGAAATGTAAGCGTTTTTCAATTAAATTGAAGATGTAAAGAGGGATGACGATGAATTTAGAAGAACGAACCAATCAAATTTTTGTTGAGTTAGTCAACAACCCGCAGATCACTAGTAAAGCATTATGTGAAAAATTTGATTTGACGCGAGGGCAATTGAATTACGCGTTAAAGAAAATCAATGATTCTTTAGTAGATGAAAAGCTGAGTGAGATCAAACGAACAAAGAACGGTCACTTTCTGATCACAAATGATATTCTTTCAACCTATAAAGGAGGCGATGAGCAGCTGGGAGAACCCGCAGAGAGTTACGTGTTTTCCAGCAAAGAACGAGCATCTATTATTGAATTGATGTTATTGAGTAAGGAAGATTACTTATCACTGAATCATTTTATTGATGAATTGAAGGTCAGCCGCAACACCGTTTTGCGGGATCTGAAGGAAGTGGATCAGGAGCTTCAGAAGAATGAATTGGCTCTGAAGTATACACGGCAGAAAGGCTACTTTATCCAAGGCGATGAATGGAACAAGCGAAACATCCTTTCAAACCTGTTGAATAACTTGGCGGTGATGTACAACGGTGTCAACTTTATCATCCAGTTCGCGAATATCGACCCCCAGCAAATCGACATTTTTCGGAAACGGGTAGAACTAGTAGAGGAAGAACTGGAAGTCCAATTTACAGATGAGCGGTTAAAAACATTGCCGCTATTGATCATTTTAATGATTCGACGGGCGCAGAAGGGCAAATTGATTTCCTACAGCTTCAAGGTGAACTACCGGGAGCTGGCAGACACGAAAGAGTATCTAGCCGCTGACCGGGTCATCTGGGATGTCGATGGTCTAAGTGAGAACGAGCGGGTATATGTCACGATGCTGCTGCTGACCACGAATCTTTCCCGCGGCGACATTCTGTCGGTGAAAGAGATCAACAAGATGAAGGATGCGCTGGAAAAAGTCATCGCGAATTTTGAACGGATCGCTAGTGTCAGCTTGGAAGAGAAGGAAAAGCTATTGGAACGACTCCTCGTCCACATGCGGCCAGCGTATTATCGAATCAAGTACCATTTGAACCTACAGACGCGTTTTTATCAGGAAAACAAGGATGCCAATCTTTTCTCGCTGTTCTATCTAGTCAAAGAAGCTAGCGGTCCTTTGGAAACATACTTTGGACAACCGGTCCCAGACGCAGAATTGTTTTTCATTTCGTTATTTATTGGCAGTCACATCGTGGAAAGCTCGGAGATCGTCCATCCGGAAAATCGAAAGCGTGCGATCATCGTTTGTCCGAATGGCATCTCTATCGCCGTGCTGCTGGAGAACACGTTGAAAAATTTATTGCCAGAAATTGATTTCGTCACATCCATGTCGGCGCGGGAATTTTACCGCACAGAGTATGATGTGGACTTCATTTTCTCAGCCGTTCCATTAAAAACAGAAAAGAAAGTATTTGTCGTAAACAACTTCTTGTCTGACCAGGAAAAGCGGCAATTAAGAGAGCGGGTCTTGCGGTCCACCGCGATCATCCAAACGGAGATCGTCACACCAGAAAAAATATTGACGGTCGTCAAAAAGCACGCGAATGTAACAGACGAAGCGAGCCTTTATGAAGAATTGCTCAGTCTGTTTGCGCCAAAAGAATCCAAGATTTTAGAAAAGAAACGGCCGCATCTGATCGACCTGTTAAAGGGAGAAACGATCCAGATTTTTGAAGAAGCAATTAGCTGGTCTGAAGTTTTGGAGACCTTGGCACGGCCGCTGGAACAGCAGCAGGTCATTACGAAGGCATACGTCAAGGCGCTGAAAAAAGAAATGCCGATCTTGCCAGCTTATACGGTGCTGCGTCATAAGATCGCGTTGCCGCATACGGTCACAGAAGCAGGAGCGATCGGTGTAGGAATCAGCTTAGGATTAGTAAAAAAAGGCGTTTTAACAGAAGATGGTCGGAAAATCCATACAGTGATCTTACTGGGTTCCAATGATAAAGAAGAACATTTGGATTTGATTTTTGAAATGATGAGTTTGGCAGGTGCAGAGGAATTAGCACAGTTAGAAAAAGCAACCACGAAGGAAGAGATTCGGGAGGCGTTGATTCGTTTCAACGATGAGTATTGGAGGGCAAATTAATGGCAGAAACGACACTAAGTTCCTATGTAAAAGAACCTTTGGTTTTCGCACAAGAAAATTTTTCGTCCCAAGCAGAATTATTTGATCAGGTGGCGCAAAAAGCGTTAGATCTTGGCTGGGTACGGGAGGACTTCTTAGAGCGAATCAAAAAGAGAGAAGAGACGTTCCCGACAGGTATCCAATTGATGAATTTCGGAGCGGCGATCCCTCACACAGACGCCGAGTGTGTCTTGGAAGAATTCGTAGCAGTGATCACGCTGCAAGACCCCGTAGTTTTTTACAGCATGGAGGACAACAACTTTCAGATCAAAGCGCAAGTCGTCTTTGTTCTAGGACTCAATCAACCCCATGCACAGCTGGAAATGCTGCAATCACTGATGGGACTCTTACAAAACGAAACCGTCTTATCAGAACTATTGTTAGCAACCTCAGAAGAGGAATTGATCCAAACAATCAAGAAGAATCATTTATAAGAATGTCGTCAGACAGAAAATGAGTTTTTAAATGGTATACGGCTTGAAAATAGGACTCATTTTTCTCAAGAAAAATGAATTCAATAGGATGAAAAAGGATGCCAGTTCCACTTTTCCCAGAACGAATAGTGAAAAAACAATGCAACAAAAGAGTCCGCGATAAGAATAAAGAAAGATAGTGGAATGGTATACGGCTTGAAAATAGAACTCATTTTTCTCAAGAAAAATGAATTCAATAGGATGAAAAAGGAGAAATCAATCATGAAAAAAATTCGCGTATTAGTCGCTTGCGGTGCAGGAATCGCAACATCAACGGTAGTTATGAAAAAAGTAGAGGATTTATTCGCTAGAAATAATATGCCTGTAGAGATCATGCAAATCAAAATCTCTGAAGCGGCATCAAAACAGGACGAAGCGGATATGCTGATCTCAACGACGATGCTTCCAACGGAATACAAGATTCCAGCGATCAAAGCAATGGCCTTTTTGACAGGTATCGGAGCAGATAAGGTAGAAAATCAAATCATTGAAGCCGCACAAAATATTCAATAAGCAGCTACTTGGCGAGTTCCACTAGGGTAGTCGCGCTAGTGGATTCGTCTACATGAGACAGACCGACGATCTAGGTTTAAGTTTTCATTGAAAAAGTAACGGGATGATAGATGTGATGAGGATCAGGCGTGTTTTTTCGGTGAAAAAATTAAATACATTTAAAACGAATTAGGAGGAATAAGTGAATGGATGGCTTAATGGATGTGGTACAGAGTATTTTAGGTGCTGGCCCGAGTGTCATGCTCCCTATCATCATTTTCATTGTCGGAATTATTTTTAGAGTTCCAGTGAAGAAAGCAATTATTTCAGGAATTACAGTTGGTATCGGGATGATCGGGATCAACTTGGTCATCACAGTATTGACAACAAACGTTGGTCCAGCAGCACAAGCGATGGTAGAGCGGTTCGGTTTGAACTTGACGATCATCGACGCAGGCTGGCCAGCAGTCTCAGCCGGGACATGGGCGCAACCAATCGCGGCTGTGATGATTCCAGTAATTTTGATCGTAAATTTAATTATGCTGGCATTAAATCGGACCAAGACACTGAATATTGACATCTGGAACTACTGGCATGTTAGTTCTGTGGCAGCAACTGGTTATATTGTAACAAAAAGTTTTTTCTTTGGCATCCTGTGTGGGATTTTGTTTACGATTATTATCCAAATCATCGCAGACAAAACAGCACCAAAAGTTCAAGAATATTATGGCTTAGAAGGGATCAGTATCACTACTGGTTCCGCTCAAGGGTACGCGATCTTAGCGTTGCCAGTTGGTTGGCTCGTGGATAAGATCCCAGGAATCAATAAATTAGATGTAAAACCGGAAACGATCCAAAAACGTTTTGGTATTTTTGGGGAACCAATGATCATGGGGATCATCATCGGGATGTTCCTTGGGTTGTTAGGGGGCTATGACTTCATCGGCATTCTGCAAATCGGAATGAACATGGGTGGTGTGATGTTCTTAATGCCGCGAATGGTAAAAATCTTGATGGAAGGGTTGATCCCGATTCAAGAAGGCGCGCAAAAATTATTGCAAAGCCGTTATGGCGATCGCGAGATCTATCTAGGGATGGATGCGGCGTTAGCGACAGGTTCACCTGCAGCCCTATCGACCGGTCTTTTGATGGTACCGATCACTTTGTTCTTAGCGGTTATTTTACCAGGAAACCGCGTGTTGCCATTTGGGGATTTAGCAACGATCCCATTTTTCGCAGCACTGGTTGTTCCAAGTCGTAAGGGGAACATTTTACACTCTGTGATTTCATTGACGGTAGTCATGGCCGCAGCGTTATTGATGGCGACAAACTTTGCCCCAGTCATTACGGAAATGGCTCAAGGGATCGTGAAATTCCCAGAAGGCGCGGCAGAAATCACCAACTTGGATACAGGTGGGAACTTCCTGAAATGGATCTTCTTAAAACTTTCCGAATTTGTTGCACAAGTAATGTAGGAGGCAGATAGAAATGACGAAAATGATGAAGGGTGTCTCAAAACAAGCACCCGGTTATGACCAAATGGCATTTATTGACTTGCCAGTACCTGAAGCCACAGCGGACAAGGTACTCATTAAAGTCGCGTACACAGGGATCTGCGGGTCGGATATCCATACATTTAAAGGGGAATACAAAAATCCCACCACGCCCGTTGTATTAGGGCATGAATTTTCTGGAGAAGTTGTTGCAGTCGGCGAGCAGGTGACCAAGGTCAAAGTGGGCGATCGTGTCACTAGCGAAACGACGTTTTATGTCTGCAACGAATGCGACTATTGTAAAGAAAAACAATACAATCTTTGTCCTCACCGCAAAGGCATCGGTACCCAGCAAAACGGCTCGATGGCGAATTATGTTTTAGCTCGGGAAGAAAGCATCCATGTTTTACCGGATCATTTGAGCTACGAAGGTGCGGCGATGAGTGAACCGTTGGCGTGCTGTGTACATGCGATGTACCAAAAGAGCCAGCTAGAATTGAAGGACACGATCATTATTATGGGGCCTGGACCCATCGGCCTGTTCCTATTGCAAATCGCCAAAGAGATTGGCGCATTCGTCATCATGACGGGGATCACCAAAGATGCCCACCGCTTAGAATTGGCGAAAAAATTGGGCGCGGATGTGATCGTGGATACGATGAAAGAAGACCTGGCTACTATCGTCATGGACCTAACGGATGGCTATGGTGTCGACAAAGTTTATGACGCTTCTGGAGCGGTGCCGGCAGTCAATGCCAGCTTGCCGTTGATTCGCAAGCAAGGACAATTCATCCAAGTGGGCTTGTTCGCCAATAAAATGGTGGAGCTGGACACCGAATCGATCATTCAGCGAGAGATCGAATACATCGGCAGCCGTTCGCAAAATCCGTACGATTGGCCGATCGCGATTCATCTGCTTGCCAAAGGCGCCATCAACATCGACGAGATGATCACGAAGAAATTCCCACTGACCGAATGGCGCGAAGCCTTTGACAAGGTCATGGAGGGCAACGAGATCAAAGTGATGATCGAGTCCAATCCGGGAGAATTTTAATACGCATTATCAAGCTGCATCACGTGAGTGGGTGCAGCTTTTTTTTGCTTCAGATATCGTTATTTTAAAAGCGAGACAAAAAGAAACCGTTTACTATTTTTTCTGTTCAGGCTAGACTAGAGGATACATTGATGGAGGAGGAAAATAGATGGATCTTGATAATCGAAGCGTTCAAATTCTGCAATCAGTCGCCTCTAGAGTGAACATTTCTTCAAAGGAAATCATGGAGAAATACGATCTTACCCGCAACCAATTAGATTATGCCTTAAAAAAAATAAATGACTATTTGCAGGAAAATAACTATCGTAAAATCATTCGCTCTCGGAATGGGAGTTTTGTGATTGACACGAAAGTGATCGATGCTTTCTCTGGAATTATGAACAGCGAAAGCCAATTACAGGCAGATGAACACAGCTTCTTGGATGAACATCACCGGATGCTGGTTATTTTATTGTTGATTTTTTCTGCCGATTACCTTTCTTTGTATCACTTCTCAGAAAGTCTGGAGGTAAGTAAAAACACGATCGTTTCAGATATCAAGAAGCTTAAGAAGCAGTTGAAACGACACCATGTGTTCATTGATTATTCCAGAAAAGGCGGGTATTACTTTCGAGGGGATGAAGAGGCTATCCGTGGGCTGATCCTTGTTGTGACGGATCAGGTGATGGAATCTATCTACAACCGTCTTATTTTTGATACCTATTTGCATATCCAAGCAGCGGAGATCAACGAAAAGAGAAAAATGTTGCGTTTCGTTGAAGAAGAACTGCAAGTTCAATACACAGACAATCGAATCCAAACAGCGCCTTATTTCTTAGTTTTATTAGAACGGCGCGTTGAAAATCAGCACATTATCGAGCAGCGTTTTGGGTTGTTGGCTAAAGAGATCATGGATACCAATGAGTATGCGGCCATCGTCAAGGTATTGACAGTACAAGGTTCGCTTCCGAAATCGTATACGGAGCATCTTTACTTATGTTTGTATATTCTTTCTTTAAAAATCACGGACCTCAGCAGTATTTTTTCTCTTAACAAAGACGACTTGCGGACACACATCGAGCAGTTCATTGATCGGCTTGAAAAAAATACGATCATTCAGCTAAATGACAAGGCGCAACTGATTGAGAACCTAGCGTTGCATTTGACACCGGCATATTACCGCATTCGCTACGGGCTCACGTCGGATTACACCCTTACAGACATTGTTAAAAATCAGTTGGACCCTTTGTTTTTTATCGTAAAGTCCTCGATCGCCCCTTTAGAAGATTTTTTTGAAGAGCGGATACCCAATGAGGAAATCTATCTGATCACGATGTTCATTGGTGCTTATATGCAAAAAGAAAAGCCCATCAACCTAGAGCATACGATCGTCAAAGCCGCGGTCGTATGTCCCAACGGCATTATCAGCTCAAAGCTATTAGAGCGGACACTGGATAACTGGTTCCCTATGATCCACTTTGTCAGTTCCTTTTCAATCCGTGAATTTTATGAAAAAGAAGCCCACCTCGATGTCCAATTGATTTTTTCGACGAACCCATTGGCAACGGCACTGCCAGTGATCGTTGTAGGCAATGATCTATCAGCAATGAATAAGACATTGATCGTCAACGAGGTCATTCGATTGATCTATAAAATCGATAGTTACAAGCTGCAGCCCGATCACATTTTATCGATCGTCAAAAAACATATCGCGATGAATCAAGAAACGGAAGGGAAAATTCGCAAAGAATTGATGATCTCGTACAATTCGATTTTTCAAATTCAAGATCAGGACATTTTGACTAACGAAGCAAAGCTGAATTTAAGCGATTTGATTACGGAAGAGAGCATTATCTTTTTACCGAACACGTGTCATTGGCCGACGATTTTACAGAAGGCAACGCAAAATTTGATTGATCGCGGGATCGTTGAGCCCCGTTACTTAACGCATCTTGAAGAACAGTTTCCAGAAGTCACACCGAACATCGTGTTGGGAAATCAAATAGTGATTCCTCATACGGTTCCTGAAAACGGCGCTCGAGAATTGGGAATGTGTTTGGCGAAGGTATCTCAGGGATTTACTAGCCAAGGGCAGGTGTACCGTTACGTAGTCGTTATTTCTGCAATTGATAAGAAGATGCATATCCAGCCTATGATGCAATTACTGAAAATTGCCAGTGATCCTAAGGTAATCCAACGTTTAGACCAGGCGACAGACAAACAAGCTCTCCTAGCAATCATTCGAGAATATAAAAAATGAGCGTCACTTTCCCACTCGTCTATGAGCGGGATTTTTTGTGCACTTAGGATATAGAAGGACAATCAAGGAAGAACAAAGGCTTGTGAAATCAATGTTTTCAGCAAGTCATACAAATATTCAGGAACAGGTTCAGTAAAAAATGAGTTCAAAAGAAATTTTAAAGAAAGCGTTTCCGTGGTATCTTTTCTTTAAGCAAGAAGCAAAAAAACAGAGTAGGAGGGATCGAGTGATCAAACGAGAGTTGCTTTTTAGCAAAATGAAGCCGCAGGATTATGAAGAGATGATTGCATTTTTGGGAAAAAAAATGGAGGAGCAGGGGTATGTCAAACCCAGCTACACCTCAGCCGTCTTGGAAAGGGAAAAAGGATTTCCAACAGGGCTGCAAATGGGGGATTATGGCATTGCGATTCCACATACGGACCGCGAGCATGTGTATCAGTCAGCGTTAGCGATCGCGACTTTGGCCTCACCGATCGAAGTCCGTTCAATGATCAATCCAGAAGACAAGGTCCAAGTATCATTGGTGATCTTGATGGCGGTAGAAGACCCAGATGGTCAAGTTAAGATGTTGAGTAAATTGATGGGGCTCTTTCAAGACGTCGAGACATTGAAGCGGTTAGAGCAAGCATCATCTGTCGAAGAAATGTATACTATCGTTTCAAAAATGGCGTTAGAAAACGTCTAAAAAAACTAAGGAGGAACAACAATGAAAAGATACAATGTATTATCTGTTTGCGGATCAGGAACAGTGACATCGTCAATGGTGGCAGAAAAATTAAGAGAAACACTAGAAGAAAAGGGCTATATCGTCGATACGACAGAAGCGAATCCGAACGAGGCGCTGTCTTTAGCAAAAACAGGAAAGTTTGATTTTATTACGTATACTAGCCCTTTGCCGGATGGCGACTATGGAATTCCAGTAGTCAATGCGATCGGCTTTTTAACAGGCTTCGGCGAAGAAGAATTTTTAGAAGAAGTAGACGGTGTGTTACTAACATTAGACAAATAATCAGTCGAAAAGGTTATTTTGGTTTCTTGCGAACAAAAAGCAATGGATAAAATAAAAACATAAATATGAAAAAGGATGCCAGTTTGCCAGTTTTACTTCTTGCTTTAGCAAGTTAGTAAAATGGTATGCGCAATGACAATCAAAGTCATTTTTCCGTGATTTTGAAAAAATGAGTTCCTAAATAGGAATTAGCCTTGTCAAAATGTGCTAGCGGAATGGTATACGGCTTGAAAATCAAAATTATTTTTCAGTATGAAAAATAAAAACATAAATATGAAAAAGGAGTAATGAGATGTTAGATACGTTAAAGAGCGTTTTTGATACGTTTGGATCGGCTGTTTTTGTTCCTGTGATGATTTTTGCGGTTGCCAAAGTATTGAAGGTAAAGACTCAAAAAGCATTTTTATCTGGATTGTATGCAGGTGTAGGATTGATGGGTTTTACATTGATTTTGAACTCATACACCCCCATTATCTCTAAAGTCGTTCAACAGATGGTGGATCAAACGGGAATCAATCTTCCTGCTTTCGACGTGGGTTGGCAAGCAACGGCACTAGTGGCCTACTCGACAGAAGCGGGCATGATCTATCTAGTGATCGCATTAGTTTTGCAGACGGTGCTGTTCCTAGTCAAATGGACCAACGTCTTCCAGCCTTCAGATCTGTGGAACAATTATTCTTATATGGTTTGGGGTTCGATGGTCTATCTAGCAACAAAAAATATGATCTTAGCAGTTGTTTTAATGTGCTTGCTGAATATGTACAGCTTATTGTTATCAGAAATGTTGGCTAGAAGATGGTCCAGCTATTATCATTATCCGAATTGTACGATCATCGCGATGCACAACATTGAGCCGGGGATCTTCGCGCTGTTGATGGACCCGATTTGGAATATGATTGGTCTGCACAAAGTTCGTTTGAATCCTCAAGGACTACAAAAGAAATTAGGATTTTTAGGTGAACCAATCTCATTGGGATTGTTCTTGGGACTGTTTTTAGGAATCTTGGGAAATATCAGTAATTTGGCAGAATTGTCTGCATGGGGTCAAATCACAGAAGTCGCGATCGCAACGAGTGCGGTAATGGCGATCTTCCCGAAAGTAGCAGGTATTTTCTCTCAAGCGTTCAACCCGATCTCGCAAGCGGCTAGTAAAAATGTTCGCGGCAATAACGAAGGACGCGAATGGTACCTTGGCGTCAATGATGCAACAGGGTATGGGGAGCCTGCGACATTGATCTCTGGAATCCTGTTGATCCCGATCATGGTCTTTATCGCAATGATCCTGCCAGGTAACCAAACCTTACCAGTCGTTGACTTGTTGGCGATTCCGTATATGGTGCAGGCATTGGTATGTTTATCTAACGGAAATATTGCCAAAACACTGATCAATGGTGTGATTTGGTTCAGCTTAGGCTTATACATGTGTTCTTACACAGCACCGATGTTTACAGAAATTGCGCAGACCGTTGGCGTTACGTTGCCAGCAGGGGCCTTGATGGTTACAAGCTTCAATATTTTGGGAAAACCGATTTTTGGCCTGATTTTCTTAGCCTTTTTAAGTCAGAATCCATTGTTGATTGGCTTGACGATCGTCGCTTATTTTGTCGTTTACTTCTTGTTCCGCAAAAACAAAGAAGCCTTTTACGGGTATGTTGAACGGGCTGCGGCGAAAAATAACGGTGAGGTTCCAGAGGCCAAAACAAAGGTCGCTTAATAGAAAAGGGTGAGAGAGTATGACAGAAAAGATGAAAGCCAGCGTTTTAGTAAAGCCTGGTGTGTTGGAAGTGCAAGAGGTAGAGGTGCCAGAAATCGGTGAGGAAGAAGTGTTAGTCAAAGTCGCTTACGCGGGAATCTGCGGCTCAGATGTACCCCGCGCAAACTTAGAAGATGGTGCAAGAATGTACCCGCTCATTTTAGGACATGAATTCAGCGGCACGGTAGATCGGGTAGGATCACGCGTCACTAAAGTTCACGTCGGAGACAAGATCGCTGTTGCACCACTGATCCCAGATCCTAATTCTGAATATACAAAAGAAGGATACTATGGTCTCAGTGATAATTATAACATAATCGGTACTGGCAGTAATGGTGCCTTTGCAGAATACGTGAAAGTCCCGGAAGCCCATTGTGTCATCATGCCGGAGGAGTTGGACCTGTTGTCCGCAGCAGGGGTAGAGCCGGCGACGATCAGTTGGCACGCGATGCAGCGCGCAAATATGAAGGTCGGGGATACCGTTGCGGTTCTTGGCTGCGGCCCGATCGGACAATTTGCGATTCAAATCGCGAAAATATTTGGCGCGAAAAAGGTGATCGCTGTTGATATTTTTGATGAAAAATTGGCTTTGGCAAAACAGCTGGGGGCAGATGTGATCATCAATAGCAAAGAGCAAGATTTGGAAGAAGCAATCAAAGCAGAAACAGGGTTAGGTGTGCACGTAGTGATCGAGACGGCCGGCAGTAAATTTACGCAAAAGCAGGCATTGTTGATTACCCGCAAGCATGGAACCGTCGTATTAGTGGGAATCTCCCATCAAGATTTGCCGTTATCCGAACAGGAAGCCGAGCGGATCATGCGCGCGGAATTGACGATCACTGGTTCGTGGAATTCTTATACAGCGCCTTATCCAGGGCGTGCATGGGAAGCGACATTAGAAGAAATGTCGAAACATCGGATCAAATTCAAAGAGATGGTCAGTCATGAGATCACGATGGCGGATTTGCCGCAGGTATTGCCTAAAATGTTTAAACGTGAGCTTGCTTATAACAAAATCGTTGTTGCAGTCAATCCAGAGTAAAAGGGGACCGAATCCATGTTAGAACAATTAAAAGAAGAAGTGTTTCAAGCCAATCTAGCTTTACCGAAGCATGGCTTAATTAAATATACTTGGGGCAATGTCAGCGCTTATGATCCCGAGACAAAGTATTTTGTGATCAAACCTAGCGGAGTCAGTTATGAAGGAATGAAGGCTTCAGATATGGTCGTGGTCGATCTTGATAATAATGTGATCGAAGGAGAATTGAATCCCTCTTCTGACACGCCGACTCACGCAGTTTTATATAAAGAGTTCCCAGAAATTGGAGGGATCGTACACACGCACTCGACTTGGGCGGCGGCTTGGGCGCAATCTGGTCTGGATGTACCCGCAATGGGAACGACCCATGCGGATACCTTTTATGGCTCTGTCCCCTGCGCGCGGTTTTTAAGTCAATATGAAATCGATGAAGGCTATGAGCATGAAACGGGCTGTGTCATTATCGAGACCTTCAAACAGCGTGAGATCAAGCCGCTAGAAGTTCCAGGAGTCTTGCTTCACGGGCATGGGCCATTTACTTGGGGCAAGGACGCCTATAGTGCCGTGATGAACGCGGTGGTATTGGAAGAAGTCTGCAAAATGAACCTGTTGACGCGTCAATTAAATTCGTTTGCGGAGGAACTGCCGCAACGTGTATTAGACAAACATTATTTGCGTAAGCATGGTGCGAATGCGTATTATGGGCAAAAATAAATAGTGAATGGAAAGGAGGATTTCAATGATTAGCGAGTTGCTTGTATTGATCGGATTGGCCTTTTTTATCAAACTCTTTTTTGATGGTGCTAAAAAACTGGTTATTGGCACGAATGGAGATGTTGTTAAGAGCAAAACATATTGGATTCATGGTGGGTTAGGATTGGCTTTTCTGATCGTCGCCCGGCTAATTACGATCCTCCTTTAATCATTTAAATAACGGAGGATGAGAAAATGAAACTTCATGAGATCAGCCAAGCGCCCTTTATCCGCGAAATGTGCGAAGCCACTAGCCAGTTATGGGTTTACGGATGGGCAGAGCGGAACGGCGGGAATATCAGCTACCGATTGCCACAGGAGGAAGTTCGCTATTATCTCAATACTGACCAAATTAAAAAAACAGTAGCGTTAGATTTTACTGTCAAAAGTTTGGCCGGAGAGTTGTTTCTCGTTTCAGGATCAGGCAAGTATTTTAAAAATATCTATAAGAATCCTGCCGATAGTTTAGCGATCATTCGCATAAATGCGAAAGGGGATAAGTATGAGCTGCTGTGGGGATTGGAGGGTGGTGATTTGCCAACAAGTGAATTGGCATCGCATCTCCAATGCCACGCCGTTCGCCTCGCGCAAGATCCTGCGCATCGGGTGATCTTGCATACCCATGCCACAGCGATATCGGCGATGACCTTCATTCATGATTTGGATGAACTGAAATTTACGAAAACGTTATGGCAGATGATCACCGAATGTTTAGTCGTCTTTCCAGATGGTGTCTCCGTGGTACCATGGATGGTGGCGGGAACCCGCCAATTAGGCACCGCTTCAGCAGAAAAAATGCAGCACGCTAGAATCGTCGTTTGGCCGCATCATGGGATCATGGGTGCAGGACAAACGATGGACGATGCGTTTGGCTTGGTCGAAACGGCAGAAAAGGCCGCAAAGATCTATTTAGAAATCTCCTCGACCAGACAAGAAATCAAACAACGTATCTCAGACCAACAGCTTTTAGACTTGGCTAAAAAGTTTCACGTGAAACCGAAAGCAGGGGTATTGTTGGAAGAAGGCGAACAAAATGACTAATATCGTTGTGATCGGAGACCCTTTTGTCTCCGCAGATTCATTAGCCGAAGCAGCGAAAGGCTTGTCGCTTCCCCAACCCATAACTATCCAGACGTTTGAGTGGCAGGCAGGAAAATCTCGTTCCGCATTTCGCGAGGTGATCAAACAGTTGGAACAGGAAGGGCCGAATGGTTTTGAATGGTCTCCAGAGGTACTGGCAGCGGTATCGGAGGCAGACTGCTTGTTGGTACATTTGGCACCTGTTTCACAGAAATTACTGGCCCATACGACAAAGTTAACGATGATCGGCACGTGTCGGGGCGGATTGGAGCACATTGATTTAGAGGCCGTAAAGGAAGTAGAGGGACTTTCAGTAATCAATGTGATCCGTAATGCCGAGCCTGTGGCTGATTTCACGATTGGCTTGATGTACGCAACGGTAAGAAACATTGCTGCTTCTGCGATTCAGGTTAAGAAGGGCGAATGGCCGCAAAATTTTTCCAACGATGCGTATAAAACCTCTTTTTCGAATTTAAAAGTCGGATTGGTCGGCTTAGGGCATATCGGGAAAATCGTTGCGAAGCGTTTAGTTGCTTTAGGGATGGATGTCAGTGTTTATGATGCACTGCTGGATCAAGCTGCATTGGACAAGGAAGGCTTTTGTATCAAATGGAAGCCTTTAGAGGAAATATTCAGTGAATCAGATGTGGTATCGCTGCATTTGAGGGTCGTACCAGAAACGCAGAATTTAATTGATCAATCGTTGCTAAAACTGATGAAACCAAGTGCCTATCTGATCAATACGGCTCGACCAGATATTATCAATCGATCGGACTTGATCGCGTGTTTGGCAACGAAACAAATTGCTGGGGCAGGTCTTGATGTTTTATGGGAAGAGCCGGCGGCAGCGGATGATCCGCTGCTGAGATTAGACAATGTCCTCGTCACCTCCCACATTGCAGGGGATACGATCGACGCCATCGAACGGTCGCCGCAGCTATTACAAACAGAAATCAATCGTGTATTGAAAAAGCGTGAGTAGAATGTCTACTCATGCTTTTTTTGTTCACTTTTCACAAATTAGTACACCTTTTTTTCAGACGAATAAAAAAAGAGCGTATTAATCATTTGCAGAAAGCGCTTTATACTTGGCGTGTAATTAAGAGGAGGGAACACAGAATGTCAGATTGGTTAGACGTTGCAGGAAAAAAAGTGATCGTTACAGGCGGTTCTTCAGGAATTGGTGCCAGTATTATTGATGAATTGCTGGGTCAGGGGGTCGTTGTTGCGAATTTTGATCTTCAGCCTGGGAAAGTCGCGCATGAGAATCTTCATTACTTCCAGACAGATATTTCAGATCGAAAACAAGTAGAAGAAAATGTCGCGAAAGTCGAGGAGGCGCTCGGTCAAATTGATGGATTGGTGAACAACGCCGGAATCAATGTTCCTCGCTTGTTAGTGGATGAGGAAGATCCTCATGGCCCGTTTGAGCTGTCAGATGCCGTGTTTGACAAAATGTTGGTGATCAACCAAAAAGGGTTGTTTCTAATGACACAAGCAGTCGCACGAACAATGGTGAAAAATCAAGCAGGGGTGATCATCAACATGTCCTCAGAATGCGGTCTTGAAGGGTCAGAAGGACAAAGCCCCTACGCAGCTACGAAGGCCGCGGTAAACAGCTTCACACGTTCGTGGTCAAAAGAGCTAGGCAAACAGGGTATCAGAGTAGTAGGGATCGCCCCTGGAATCATGGAAGAAACAGGGTTAAGAACAGAAGCCTATGAAACGGCGTTGGCCTACACGCGTGGAATCACGGTGGAGGATCTTCGTAAAAATTACGACAAAACAACGACGATCCCCTTGGGAAGAAGTGGAAAGCTCAGTGAAGTCGCGGATCTAGTATGCTATTATTTATCTGACCGGTCTAGCTATATTACAGGTGTTACAACCAATGTTGCCGGAGGGAAAACACGAGGATAAAAGAAGGTGGGGGGATGAGATGGCATTGATCAATCGCTGGTATCAATTATTGCAGCAGTTTATGACTCATGATCGTTTGAGTTTGAATGAATTGCAAAAAATAACGGATACGAGCCCGCAAACCACCAAAAAGGCTATTCAATTGTTGAATGATCAGATGGAACATATTGCCATGATCGAAGAAATCGACCATATTTATTCATTGAAAATCATGGATTCTAAACAGTTCTCAGAAATCATGAATGGCAGTTTAAAACAACAAACGGATTTTAATTCGAGTACGAAGCGTATCGCGGTATTGATTGATTGCTTTATGCAGCAGGAAGGCTATGTGGTCATTGATGATTTGTCAGAAATGCTGGGTGTCAGTCGATCAACGGTCAATAAGGATCTGCGGAATTTGAAAGCCATTCTTTTAAATTATCAAATTTCTTTAATTGGTACACCTAACAAAGGATTGCGGATATCTGGTGCAGAAGCACAGTTGCGTTTACTCTATTTGCAGCATGCCTATGATTATTTGGAGCAGCCGGCGTTAAGTGACGAGCTGTTGCAGCGTATCGATGAAATCGCGTTAGATAAGAAGCTGGATTTTCGGACGTTGGGTCTGCTGCAAAAAACGATCGTTCTGACGATTCAGCGGATCAAAAAGGGGCATCCGTTGATTCAGGCAGTTCCGTATTACGTCAATTATTTTTCGGAAGATGATTTGCTGGATGAATTGTTTGTCAGTTTGGCGACCGATTACAGTCTGACGATCAGTCAATTTGATTTTGACTTTCTCTGTTTCCCGTTGAATATTTTCAATAATAATCTGGTGTCCGAAAGCAAGGCAGACAATCCAGAAGTCAAGGTCTTGTTTCAATACATGATGAACCAAATCAATGCGGCAGTCATTATTCATTTGGATCAAGAGCAATTATTCAACAACATCCGTGCCCATTTTATGTTTTTGATCAACCGTCTTATTTTTCAAATCGAGACCTATGATATTTTTCGGGAAGAATTCAAGCAGAAGCACGCCTTTTCACATGAGCTGGCGGAATTAGGGATTTCGGCATTGACGACGTTTTTGCAAAAGCCAACGCAACAGTCGGAGCTTTCCTACTTGGCGATCTATTTTGAATTGGCGTTAAAATCAGACGCGCAACCGAAAATGAAGGAAATCGCCGTTGTCTGCAATACCGGGAAGGGAACAGCGTTGATGATCAAGCGACAGTTAGAAACTGTTTTAGGGCCCAACATCCGAATCGCCCATTATTCCGAAGAAGAATATGAGACAAAGGATTTGGATCGTTATTTCGCTGTATTTACGACGATTCCCTTGAAGCACACGAAAGCAACGACAGCGGTGATCAAGCTGACAGATTTATTCAATGAAAACTGGCTTTTGAGTGAATGGAAACGGATCGTTGCCTCAAAGGCCGCCGCGTTTGAACACATCCAGTTTTCATTTGAAGACTTAGACAGCAGAAAATCGTATGAAGAGAACCTCGTTGATTTGTTAGAAAAGCTCGTTGCCAACGGACAGATCGAGGATGCTTTCAAGGACTACATTTTGACAAAGGCGCAGGAAGAATCGGCGGTGATCGATAACGGCATTGCCTTTCCCCATGGGATCAATCGTCAAAGCGAGGAAATTCTAGTGACGATCGGCAGCTATCCGGCAGGAAAATCCGTTGAAGAGATCGAGCTTGTTTTTCTAGTCGCAATTCCAGAGAATCTGACGTTGGCAATGGAAGATGAACTGTTAAGCTTTTACGATACGATTTTTGTGATTTCTTCTAATGAAGAATTGCGGGAGCAGGTCAAAGGAATCACCAGCAAAGAGGAATACCGCCAATTATTGGTAAATGGATAGTCGCGTACAAGGAATGGCTCAGAAGGGAGCGGACAAGAGATGAACATCTTTGTTTTAGGAGCAATTGCAATTATGGCTTACGGGCTTCAAATTTTTTTAGGAATAAAGCAGATCAAGAATTTTAATACCGTTTATATTCGAATGAAACGCAAAGGAAAAGTAGCGATCGGGCGACGCCCAGGGAAAATCGCTTCAGGAACGATCTTATTACTAGGTGTCGACGCTGAGGGGATCGTGCAAGAAGCGGAAATGATGCAGGGAATCTCGATCTTGGCACGTTTCAAAGCACGGCCGCAATTTGTAGGAGTGGATATCCATCGGCTATCTGAAGCGGATTTTTTGGTAAAGGAAAATAAGCTTACTCGCCAAGCGGCGGCGAATGCACAGAAAATTTATTTAGACGTAGAAAAAGGAGATCATCAAGACAAAGCGCCAGTATCCCCTATTTTCAATATAGGGAATCAATTGTCACTAATGAAATTGTCAATTCAAACTAAATTTGCAAAAAGGAGCGTTTAAAAAATGGATTATATTACAAGTTTCGCGGAAGGCTTCATGAGTCTTTTTCAAACAGGGGCCGAAACATTTATCAGTTGGATGACAGGGATCGTTCCTGTTGTGTTGATGCTGATGGTCGCAATGAACACCTTGATCGCCTTTCTAGGAGAAGAGCGGGTCACGAAAGTCGCAAAAGTCTCCTCAAGAAACCCAGTAACTCGTTATCTCGTACTGCCATTTGTTTCAGCCTTTATGTTAGGGAATCCGATGTCCTTTACAATGGCGCGCTTTTTGCCAGAATTCTATAAGCCAAGCTATTACGCAGCGAATGCACAATTTTGTCATACTAGTAACGGTGTTTTTCCTCATATCAACCCAGGAGAGCTGTTCGTTTGGATGGGGATCGCACAAGGGATCACACAATTAGGCCTTAATTCGATGGAACTAGCGATTCGCTATATGTTCGTTGGGCTGGTCATGAACTTTATCGGCGGATGGACGACTGACTTTACGACTGCACTAGTTTGTAAACAGCAAGGCATTCAATTAAGTAAAACAGCCGATGACGTCGCAGTTACAGAATAGCTGAAAAAATAAGTACATTAAAAAGAACTAGGAGGAGCAAAAATGGCTTATAATAGTATCAAAATTGTAAAAGGTTCAGGCGGCTACGGCGGGCCTTTAGTGATCACACCAACAGAAGAAAAGCATAAATTTGTTTATGTGACAGGCGGCGGGGACAAGCCGAGTATTGTTAATAAGATCGAAGAATTAACTGGGATGGAGTCGGTCAATGGCTTCAAAACATCGATCCCAGACAATGAAATCGCTTTAGCTATCATTGATTGCGGCGGCACCTTACGCTGCGGGATCTATCCTAAAAAGAATATCCCCACAGTAAACATTGTACCTACTGGAAAAAGCGGCCCATTGGCGCAGTACATCCATGAAGATATTTATGTTTCGGCTGTCGGTGAAAACCAAATCATGTTAGCCGATGAATCGGAAGCGGCGAGCAAGCCCGCATTCGTTACGGAAGAAAAGCCTGAGCGTGAATTCAAATATTCAACAGATAAAAAGATTACAGAACAACGGGCGGAACAAAAAAGCTTTATCGCGAAAATCGGGATGGGTGCCGGAAAAGTCGTAGCAACCTTCAACCAATCCGCACGTGAAGGCGTGCAGACGATGATCAATACCGTGATTCCCTTCATGGCCTTCGTATCACTGCTGATCGGGATCATTCAAGGATCAGGCATCGGAACGGTGTTTGCGAACTTGATGAAACCGTTGGCGGGAAATGTTTTCGGTTTGATCATTATCGGCTTTATCTGCTCGCTGCCATTTTTATCACCATTATTAGGCCCTGGGGCAGTTATCAGCCAAATCTTGGGAACTTTGATCGGTGTTGAGATCGGTAAAGGAAATATCCCGCCGCAATTGGCACTGCCAGCGTTGTTTGCCATCAATACACAAAATGCTTGTGACTTTATTCCAGTAGGTTTAGGACTAGAAGAAGCGGAAGCAGAAACCGTTGAAGTCGGTGTACCTTCTGTTTTATATTCACGTTTCTTAAATGGTGTACCGCGGGTAGTTGTTGCATGGTTAGCAAGTTTCGGATTATACAGTTAAAAATGTTTGGAGAGATGAAAGATGATTTTTGAGACGCAAGTGACGAACATTGGACCAGAAGCTGAGATGTTCCAGCAAGAGAAAATGCTGATCTTTTTCGGAGACGACGCCCCGGAGACGTTAGCAGATTATTGTTACAACATCCAATTGACGCCCTCCACGGATGAAATCACAGCAGGAATGACCTTCTCCTTCGATGATCAGCCTTACAAAATCACAGCAGTCGGAGACGTCGTTAAGAAGAACCTCGATGATTTAGGCCACATAACCTTACGCTTTGACGGCTCCCAAACCGCAGAGCTGCCAGGAACACTATATGTAGAAGAAAAAGAAATGCCCACAATCACCGTCGGGACAAAGATTGCGATTCATTAAGAACATTCACCAAAAAGTTGCATTTAACTCGTTTAAATGTACACTTTTAGGTGAGTGTTTTTTTTGCGAGTGCCGCTTTTCACAGTTCGTTAGAGGAGAAGCCTTTTCTAAATGCTTAAACATAAAAATGAAGGTGCATGTTTAGCGGAATCGTATGCGTAGGAAAATACGATTATTTTTCACGCTTTTCGAAAAATAAATACCGCTAACTGAACTAGCTGTCAGTTTCTCTTCACGCGTATGCGTGACTAGAGAAATGATAGGCGTGACGAGAATGACATCATTTTTCGGTTTTTGAAAAATGATTTCCTTACTTCGGAGGTAGCTGCGAGTGCCGCTTTTCACAGTTTATTAGAGGAGAAGCCTTTTCTAAATGCTTAAACATGAAAATGAAGGTACATGTTTAGCGGAATCGTATGCGTAGGAAAATACGATTATTTTTCACGCTTTTTGAAAAATAAATACCCTAACTGAACTAGCTGTCAGTTTCTCTTCACGCGTATGCGTGATTAGAGAAATGATAGGCGTGACGAGAATGACATCATTTTTCGGTTCTTGAAAAATGATTTCCTTACTTCGGAGGTAGCTGCGAGTGCCGCTTTTCACAGTTTATTAGAGGAGAAGCCTTTTCTAAATGCTTAAACATAAAAATGAAGGTGCATGTTTAGCGGAATCGTATGCGTAGGAAAATACGATTATTTTTCACGCTTTTCGAAAAATAAATACCGTTAACTGAACTAGCTGCGAGCGAACGAGCAAAATTTAAATGAATGAGGCGATACTATGAAACATACACCCAAAAAATCGGAGGATTATCAGCAGCATTTTCTAATGGACCCGCACATGGTCAAGCGCTATGTGGTTGAAAAAATTGGTGCGTTTCCGTCTGATGCGCCGTTAACAGTGACGGAGATCGGGGATGGCAACATCAATTATGTTTTTCGTGTGGTGAACGAGGCGACACAGGAAAGCCTGATCATCAAACAGGCGGATCGTGTGCTGCGTTCTTCGGGCCGTCCACTAGACATTGATCGAAATCGGATCGAAGCGGAGATTCTTAAGCTGCAAAACACATTGGCGCCGCAGTTCGTGCCAGACGTGTATTCTTACGATCCCAAGATGCACGCCTTGGCTATGGAGGATGTCTCGGATTATCAGAATATGCGTTATGAATTGATCGAAAAGAAGACCTTTCCTAATTTTAGTGAAGAGATCGCAGATTATTTGTCGCGGACGTTGCTGCTGACAAGTGATCTTGTGATGGACCGTAGGCTGAAAAAGCAGCAGGTCAAGGAATTCATCAATCCAGAAATGTGCGATATCAGTGAAGACCTAGTATTTACTGAACCCTATGATGACTACAAGCAGCGAAATATTTTGACTGAAGGCAATGAAGAATTTGTGGCAGATACTCTTTATATGAATGAACCGCTGCAGGTCGAAGTCGCAATGCTGCGGGACAATTTCATGAATCATGCACAATCATTGCTGCATGGGGACCTTCATACGGGCTCAATTTTTATTAATCAAAAAGGATTGAAGGTCATTGATCCGGAGTTTGCTTTTTATGGGCCAGCGGGCTATGATATCGGCAATGTTCTAGCCCATCTGTATTTTCCGATGGTCAAAAATCTATTTGATCCGACAGTGGATCAAGCTTTCCATCAATGGAGCAAGCAGACGATCAGCGATGTCTACGATAAGGTAAAACTGAAGCTGTCCGCTCTTTACGACGAAGCTGTAACCTTTTCGTTGTACAAAAATCAGGTGTTCAAAGACACAATGATCCAGGAGATAGTGACGGATGCTGTGGGTTATGCTGGAACAGAGATCATCCGCAGAGTTGTCGGAGATTCAAAGGTAAAAGAACTCGCTATGATTGCGCCAGAGAAAAAAATCGAAGCGGAACGGGTATTGATCAAGCTGGGCATCCAGCTCATCATCAATCGGCAGCAGGTTACTAATGGAAGTCAGCTAGTAGCAGGTATCGACGAAGGAACCCTCCGCTAAAAAAGATCAAGAGAATAAAATAGAAGGTGAAGAAGTTGGAAAGACAAGATTATACAATGCCAACGCTTTTGCAATATGAACACGTTGCCTGGTACGAAGACGGAAAGGTTCGAATTTTAGACCGTCGTATCTACCCAACTCGGCTAGAGTATGTCGAGTGCGAGACGCATCAAGCGGTGGCGCAAGCTATCACGGATATGGTGACACAGAGTGCGGGTCCCTACACTGCGGCAGGCATGGGGATGGCCCTTGCAGCAGAAGAGAGCAAGGGATTAGGACATAAAGAACAGCTCGCGTATTTAAAAAAAGCCGCATCGACCATTGCGAATGCCCGTCCGACAACGGCGAACCGGATGACATTGATCACAGAAAAATGCGTCGCTGTGGCAGAAAAAGCACTGGAAAACAAGGAAGATCCGACAGAAGCAATCAAACAGAACACGATCGATTCCTTAAATCGCCGCTATTACACGATGGCTCAAGTAGCCAAATACTTGATTGAAAAAATCCCTGATAATGGGACGGTACTGACGCAATGCTTTGGTGAAACCATTATCGGAATGCTGCTGCGTGAAGCGATCGAACAGAAAAAAACGCTGCGGTTCTTTTGTGCAGAGACCCGTCCGTACCTTCAAGGGGCTCGGCTGACAGCTAGCTGTTGTGAGGAAATGGGATTCGATACCACCGTTGTCTCTGACAATATGATCGCGTACCTGATGACACACGAGAAGATCGACCTCTTTACCTCGGCGGCGGATACGATTGCTCAAGACGGCTACATCGCGAATAAAGTCGGGACGTATCAAATCGCACTCTTGGCTCAGCATTTTGGTGTTCCGTATTTTGTTACCGGCATCCCTGATACAGACAAAGCAAGTCATGAAAGTATCAAGATCGAGATGCGTGATCCGGCGCAGGTCATGGAACTGAACGGCATCAAACATACATTAGAAGGTGTCAAAGCAATCTATCCTTCTTTTGATATCACGCCGCCAGAACTGATCGGCGCTGTCGTGACGGATCGTGGGATCTTTTCGCCCTACGATCTGAAACGGTACATCAAGGAACAGCCTGAAAATAATTTTTATTGATAGGAGTATACGATGAAACATCAAAAAGAACGTGAACAGATCGTCGATTACGGTAAAAAACTCATTACAGAAAAGTTAACAACGGGAACGGGGGGCAACATTAGTATCTACTTGCCTGAAGAAGAAGCCCTGTTGATCAGTCCAAGCGGCATTCCTTATTTTGATACAAAGCCTGAAGATATCGTATTGATGGATCTTCAGGGCAACATACTGGAAGGCACACGCAAACCCTCCAGCGAATATGAACTGCACAGTATCTTTTATAGCAATCGCCCGGAGGTTCGATCCGTTGTGCATACACATTCGGAATATGCAACGACCTTTGCCTGCCTCCAGCAAGAGATTGAACCGCTGCACTATATTATCGGTTCTGTTGGGGAAAAAGTTCGCTGTTGCGACTACAAAACTTTTGGCACGCGTGAGCTGGCTGAAGAAGCCTTCAATTTTATCCACAAGGACAACGGCATCTTATTAGGAAATCATGGGGTGTTGACGATCGGTCCAGATCTTTCCAGTGCCTTTGGTGTCGCCAAGGACATAGAGTTTTTGGCAAAACTGGACTATCGTGCCCGCTGTATCGGCACGCCAAAACTGTTGAATCAAGAGCAAATGAAGGAAGTCTTGGAGAAATTCGAGACATACGGGCAACAATAATAGGAACCGCAACGTTGGCGTGAGCCGATGGTGCGGTTTTATTTTTCCTCTAAGGTAAGAGGGAGAAGGAAGAAGTTTTGGCAGTTCAAAAATTCACAATGTGAAAAAGAAACATCTGCTTTTTAATTGGTCTAAGTGCTATCTGTTGAAACGGCTTCCAATTGTTAGTGAAAAACTTCTCATGCGATTGTGAATAAACATTCAATTTAAGCGGTTTACCTTAAAAATAGTTGGTTATCGATTTGTTAATTTATTTAATCATTAGTTATTTTAAGAATGTGCATAGGATACGATAGTTTCTTTCGCAGATTTGCCTTTTAATAACTATTATCATTTGGTTGCTTATATATCACGTTTTTTACGGAAATCAGTTCTTCATTCACATATGTTCCAATTGATAGAAAAAGATACTTTGTGAAAAGAAAGCGTTGACATAGTGTTTTGCGATGTTATACTAAAAGTGTTTTAAGGCATATGTCAAAAGCTTTGTCATATGTCAAAAAAGTATGGAGGGGTAATAATGACACTTTATGGGAAGCTTTTGGAAAGAGAAAAAAATGGCGCACCGATCAGAGTTGGGGTAATTGGTGCAGGTCAAATGGGTTTTGGAATGATCGCTCAGATCTCAACGATTCCGGGCATGGCAGTGACAGGGATCAGTGACATTCACAAGGAGGCCGCGCAGCGTGCGGCAGATGCTTACAATGCTAGTGCAGAGAAGAAAGTGGACATCCTGGTCAGTTCAGATTTTAAAGAAATTATTCATTCAGACAAAGTAGAAGTTATTGTGGATGCGACAGGTGTTCCAGAGGTAGGTGCACAGATTTCATTAGAAACGCTGCTGGCGAAGAAGCACATCGTTCTATTGAATGTGGAAGTAGACATCACGATCGGGCCATTGATGAAAAAAATGTATGATTCTGCGAACTTAGTCTATACAGGTTCTGATGGCGATGAGCCTGCAGCAACGACTAAATTGTTCGAATTTGCCAAGAGTATGGGGATGGAAGTCCTTGTTGCTGGTAAGGGAAAGAACAATAAATTGAAGGTAGGCGCGAATCCTGACACTGCTCAAGCAGAAGCGGACGCCAAACAAATGTCTAGCCATATGCTGGCTGCTTTCCAAGACGGCACGAAAACCATGGCGGAGATGAATCTATTGTCTAATGCGATTGGTTTTGTTCCTGATAAGGTGGGCATGCACGGGATCAGCGGAGATGTTGATTCTGTCGTGAAGGATCTTGATTTGAAAGAAAATGGTGGTGTTTTAAGCAAGTATGGCGTCGTTGAATATGTAGACGGTTTGGCTCCAGGGGTATTTGTCATCGTCAAAGGGCAAAATGAAGGGGCTCGTCATGAATTGAGCTATTTGATGAAGAAGGGGGATCGCGATCACCACATCTTGTATCGCCCGTACCACTTAGCAAGTTTAGAAACACCGATCACGATCGCCAAAGCAGTATTGAACCATGACCATGCGATCGTGCCATTAGGCGCACCGATCTCAGAAACAGTGGCTGTGGCGAAAAAGGATATCAAAGCCGGTGAGAAAATCGACGGTATCGGCGGGTATTGTGTTCGCGGCGTACTGGAAACGCATGAAGATCTAGTCAAAAATAATAATGTACCGATTGGTTTAGTGGGCGGCTCTTCTGTTGCGAAGCGCGACATCAAAGACGGAACATTCTTGACTTATGAGGATATTGAGATTGATGAATCAACCACGGTTTATCGTTTACGGAAGCTGCAAGATTCAACATTTGGTGACTAGAAAAGAACGTTGGAGCAGGTGGGGAAGCTCGTTTCCTCAGCTGCTTTTGGAAAGGATGTAGCGTATGAGCGGCTTAGTGATCGTGCTGATCGTGTTGATGCTTAGTCAAAGTTTGCTGAGTATCGTGCAGGTAAAGTATTATCAGGGTTTTATCAAGAAAATCACGACGGAACAGGCTGGAACGGAGTATGAATTTTACACGGAAGTCGTTAAGGGAAAAGTGTTGCGGACGGTCGTTGCTGTGGTGGTGGATACGGAAGGAAAAGTCATCCATTGCTATATTTGCAGAGGTTTGACGATTTTTGCACGCTTCAAGGAAGAACCCTCTTATAGAGGTGCTCACTTAGCTGCGTATCATCGCGGGGTCAAAGAGAAAGGGACGCCTCATGTTGAAAAAGGGTTAGGGCAAATTTATTCGCGGAAATTGGAAGCGGTTACCTAAGAGCGGTAGTTTTTATAAAGTCAAACGGTTAAATTTTAAAAAGTGAATGAGGAGGTTTTATTTATGAAATACATCGAGTGGGCAGGGAAAAACTTTATTGGGATGTTTGAGGCCGGCGGGGAGCAATTTATGGGATACATGACAGGGATCGTGCCGCTGTTGATCGTCCTTTTGACTTTTACTTATTCCGTCATCTCCTTTATCGGTGAAGAGCGTGTAGACAGAGCGATTCGGTATTGTTCAAAATATATGGTTTTAAGGTATTCATTGATGCCTGTCTTGGCTGTTTTGATGTTAACAAATCCGATGGCGTATACCTTTGGGAAATTCGTAAGAGAAGAAGAAAAGCCTGCATTTTATGATGCTGCGGTATCTTTCGTCCATCCAGTGACGGGCTTGTTCCCTTACGCGAATGCAGGAGAGTTGTTTGTGTATCTGGGGATCGCAAATGGCGTGACCAAAGCCGGATTTAGCCAATCAAGTTTGGCGGTGCGGTATTTCTTAGTGGGGATCGTCGTGATCTTGATGCGAGGAATCGTTACGGAACGCTTGACGAAATTTATGATGGCCAGAGAAGCAAAAAAAGCGACGGCGTAAAGGAGGAATCGGAATGTACAAAACAGTATTTGTAAAACCTGGGAATAAAGGTTGGGGTGTCGGCTTGACGTTAACGCCGACAGAAAAAATGAATAAAGTTGTGTCTGTTACCGGCGGCGGTATCCATCCGGTTGCGCAGCAGATCGCGGATTTGACTGGCGGGATCGCATGCGATGGGTTTAAAAATCAAATTCCAGAGGATGAAACGCTTTGCGCCGTTATTGATTGCGGCGGGACAGCACGGATCGGTGTGTATCCAATGAAACGAATTCCAACAGTGGATATTCTGCCCTCTTCGCCATCGGGGCCATTGTCTAAACATATCACAGAAGATATTTTCGTATCTGGTGTTCGTCCAGAAGACGTGGCACTTGTTGAACATTCAGATTTAGAGGAACGTCAAATGGCTGCGATCGATCATGCCCACAAGAGTGATGCAGCATCCGCAGCAGCGACGGAAAAAATCGTAACGAAGCAAGAAGGACGAGAGTCGGACGAAGAATTTAAAGAAAGATATTCCAAGCTTAAGGAAAACCACGCAGAACAGCAGGCGAAAAAAGACAGTTTCTTGGTTCGTTTCTCTCGGGGAATCGGCGGAGTGATGAGTACGTTCTATCAATCAGGGCGTGACGCGGTAGACATGCTTTTGAAGAACATCATTCCATTTATGGCCTTCATCAGTATGATCGTAGGGATCATCAACTATACCGGGATCGGTGATTGGTTGGCAAAAGTCCTGTCTCCACTGGCGGGTTCGTTACCTGGAATGATCGTCTTGTCCCTCGTTTGTAGTATCCCGATCCTGTCCCCGATCTTAGGGCCGGGTGCCGTTATCTCTCAGGTTATCTGAGTATTGATTGGTACGCAGATCGCGAATGGCTCCATCCCAGTACAGTATGCACTGCCGGCATTGTTCGCGATTAGTGCACATGCGGGATGCGACTTTATTCCAGTTGGGTTATCATTAGGAGAGGCAAAACCGGAAACGGTTTCAATCGGTGTGCCGGCGATTTTATATAGTCGGATGCTGACAGGCTTCACCGCCGTGATCTTGGCGTGGTTAGCTAGTTTCGGAATGTATTAAAAATTGTTTGAATGGAGCGGATTTATTGATGGTAAAATCTAAAATTATTGAGGTCGGCAGCATGGTTCCAGCATTTGAAGAAGAACGATTGGTCATTTTGTTTGGTCCTTCTGCCACCGCAGAATTAAGAGACATTTGTGTGATCCATGAGTTTGAGGATCGTCCGAAAGACGCATTGAAGATCGGCGGTAAAGTGATCTTTGGCGATCAGGAATTCACGATTGAAGAAGTTGGTTCGCTGGCAAATGCGAATTTTGAAGAATTGGGTCATATTTCGATCTATTTTCGGAATGCGGTCGGAGAAATTTTACCGGGAGCGATCATTGTCAGCCCGGGTGAATTTCCAAAATTTGAACTGGGTGATGTCATCGAGATCCGTTAGCCCAATGTATGAGGGTGTGCCAAAAAAGGTACATCCTCTTATGTGTCTAAACAGGTCTTGTTTCAGCAAAAAAGAGTGAGACTCTAAGAAAGCTGCGGAAACTGAGCGTTGTCCTCCACTAGTCCCACTTGCACGCCTAGAAAATCACCCGTATAGTGGATAAGATGAAAAAGTTGTTCAGAGGATGGGATCAAAATGGCTATAAATCACAATCGAGACATCGTAAAAGTTGCGACGATGTATTACAAGAAAAACTTGAAGCAGTCGGAGATCGCCAAATATCTGGGCATCTCTCGTTCACTGGTTTCAAAGTATTTAAATGATGCGAAAAATGAAGGCATCGTGGATATCTTCATCAAGAGCGAGAGTGCCTACTCTATTGAACTGGAGCTGGCTTTGGAAGAGGCTTTTGGATTAAAGAAGGCGACGGTCCTAGACACCAGCAGTTTGCGAAAAGACGAAGTCGAACGCTTGCTTGTCCAGACGGCGATCACAGCCTTCCAAAAAGAAATCGCTAAAGCAAAAACGATCGGTCTATCCTGGGGGAAAATGCTGCGGGGGATCGTCGATGAATACCCGTATGAGAATCATGCAGAGGCGACGATCATTCCATTGATCGGCGGGTTAGGCTCTGAGATGGTGGACGTCCATTCGAATCAGTTGGCGTATGATCTATCGAAAAAGCTGCGGGCGAAATGTAAATATTTGTATGCCCCCGCATTGGTAGACAATGCCTTTATCAAAAAGAGCTTGGTTGAAAATGAAGGCATCCGTGATGTGCTAGAAGCGGGGAAAAATGTGGATTTTGCCCTCGTCGGTATCGCCAGCCCGTTTTCTAAAAACAATACGATGACAGAGATCGGCTATGTGGATCAGCAGGATATCGACGGGCTGGAGACATTGAATGTGATCGGCGATGTCAATTCGAAATTCATTGATCGGGCGGGGAAAGAGGTCCCGTGTGAGATCAATGAAAATGTGATTGGGCTAGGGGTCGAGGATGTTCGTAAAATCCCCAATGTCGCAGTGGCCTGCTATGAAGAAAGCAAAAAGGATGTTCTTTATGTAGGGACTAAGACAAACATTTTCACCCATATCACCGTGACAGATAGTTTAGCAGAATACCTATTGGAGCAAGCAAAAAACGAGACCTGTTAGGGTCTCGTTTTTTGCTGTAGACAACGTCCCTTTTATGGATGCTGTCTATAGTTTTTTTTAGTTGTTAGGAACGTATTTTTGTAGGAAATCGGTGACTTTTTTCTGATACATCGCAGGATCTTTGCTCAAGGCTTCCGCGTGCTTGGCGCCTTGTACGACATATTTTTCTTTCGGTCCTTTTGTAGCGTTGTAGACCTCATCCAACATGGCATAAGGCACAAAGTCGTCTTTGTCACCGTGGATAAAGAGCATTGGACGCGTGTTCTTATGCAGTTGCTTGATAGCGTCTGCTTCCCCAAAGAAATAGCCCGCGCGAACCTTTGTGACGAGACTGGTGACTGGGATCAAGGGGAAAGCGGGCAAATTGAACATTTCTTTCAATTGATAGCTGAGCTCTCCATTGACGGAGCTGTACCCGCAATCTTCGATGAATGCTTTGACATTCTCCGGCAATTTTTCACCGCTGGTCATCATGACAGTCGCGCCGCCCATGCTGACACCGTGGAGAACGATCTCGGAGGCTGGATCGTTCTTGATGACGCGATCGATCCATTGAAGGTAATCCTTTCGTTCATCCCAGCCAAATCCGATATAATCGCCTTCGCTCCGTCCGTGACCACGCGCATCCGGCATTAAAACATTGTAGCCAAGGTCATGGTAGATTTTGGCGTATTGAGGCATATCGGAGGCTTGCCCCATGTAGCCGTGAGCGATGATCACTGTTTTATGCGATTCTTTTTCTGCCGGCAGATAGTAAGCAGACAGGTTCAAGCCGTCTTTTGAGTCAAGCTGCCAATCGGTGCGGTTATTTTTATCATTGAACCAAGTCTCAGCCGTTACTAATTCCGTCGATTTATTGGAGGAGCTGCCTGCCAAGAAATCTTTTTTTGCAGGAACCACCGCGTATGAGTAGAAATAATTTCCGGCGGCGATCAGCCCGATCACTAAGACTAGAACGATGGCTAGAATAATTTTTGTGGCTCTATTCATTTGTTTCCTTCTTTCTTCTGGGATAATTCTTTTTAAGTAGACGATCACGAGGGATATCATTAGCAGTATAAAAAAAATTCGTCCCCATAGCAAGTTCATGGACAGGCATATTTACAGCTCCGCGTATTCATGAGAAAATGTAGCGAAGTTTGAAGCAGGAGAAATCGCATGAAAAATAAAAAAATTACCATCAAAGATGTCGCCAAACAATCGGGAGTCTCCATCGCCACCGTCTCCCAGATTTTAAACGGCAATGAAAATAAATTCAGCCCCAAAACAGTCGCGAAGGTTCTGGCCGCAAAGGCGGAATTGAATTACGAGCCTGATTATTTTGCCCGGCGAATGATCATGAAGAAAAGCAAGACCATCGGTGTATTGGTGCCAGACATTACCAATCCCTTTTTTGGTACATTGGTTCGGGGGATCGAAGGCGTATTGTACCGTGAAAACTTTGTGACGATGCTCTGCAACGCGGATCTAGACACAAAGAAGGAAACCGATTATTTGGAAGAATTGAGCCGCCGCGGCGTTGACGGCTACATCATCGCCAGTTCGGTGATCTCTAACCAAGCCATCAATGACACCTTGCGGAAAAAAAATCTGCCCTATATCGTGTTGGATCAAAAGAAGGCGGAAGGATTCAGCGATGCCGTCCTGACCGATGATCTTTCTGGCGGGCGGATCGCGGGGGAACACCTGAAGACGCTGGGGCATGAGAAGGCCGCCATCGTGCTGCCAAAGGACGCGCCGGCAAACATCCAAAAACGTCTGATGGGCTTTCAACAAATCTATCCAAAGGCGGACCTGATCTTTGGTGAATTAACGAAAATCGGTGGGCGTCATGCGGCGGCGAACATTTTACAGACAGAAGCGACGGCTATTTTTGCAGTCAATGATGAATTGGCCTTTGGGTTGTATTTAGGATTGGCTGAGCTGGGGAAAAAAATTCCAGAGGATTACAGTGTGATCGGGTACGACAATATCGATATGTGCGAGTATGTCACGCCGCAACTGACTACGATCGCCCAGCCGATCTATGAATTGGGTCAAACCACTGCCGCATTATTATTGGAACGAGTGGAGCAGCCCGCGAAAGATTGGGAAGAAAAGACCCTGCCGGTAAAATTGATCAAACGTTTTTCAACAGCACACTTGAAATAGCTTTCAAGCTGTGCTATATTTTTGGTGCCGAATTAAAACGTTTTAATAAAACGTTTTAATTTAAATCAAATGAACGAATCTGAAATGGAGTGACTAAAATGAATACGGTTACGATTATTGGAAGTATCAACTTGGATCGCACGATTCGTGTGAAAAAAATGCCCAAACCTGGCGAAACGATGCACACAAAAGAAATTTTTTCTGCTGGTGGTGGAAAAGGAGCCAATCAAGCCGTTGCGGCGAAACGTTCGGAAGCAGCGACGAATTTTATTGGCGCGATCGGCAATGACGCGGCAGGCGAGATGATGCATCAGCTATTATCAGAAGAAGGCATCGACTTAGCCGGTGTACAAACGTTGGAGAATCAAGCGACGGGACAGGCCTACATCATCGTGGACGATCAAGGAGAAAACAGCATCATGATCCATTCAGGTGCCAATAATGCATTTATGCCAAAAGACGTTCAAGACCATGCAGATCTGATCGAAGCGAGTGATTTTGTCATTGCGCAATTTGAAAGCACTTTAGAAAGTACGATCGAAGCCTTCGAGATCGCTCAAAAGGCGGGAGTAAAAACGATTTTAAATCCAGCGCCGGCGTTAGAGCATGTGCCAGAGGAACTCTTGAAGGTGACCGACATGATCGTCCCAAATGAGACCGAAACAGAGATCCTCACCGGCATCACTGTGACGGATGAAGCCAGCATGAAGGCGGCAGCAGAACAGTTGCATCAATTGGGCATCGAAGCGGTGATCATTACGATCGGC
Source organism: Enterococcus gilvus ATCC BAA-350 (assembly GCF_000407545.1). Taxonomy (NCBI): domain Bacteria; kingdom Bacillati; phylum Bacillota; class Bacilli; order Lactobacillales; family Enterococcaceae; genus Enterococcus; species Enterococcus gilvus. The sequence continues at coordinate 121,010 of NZ_ASWH01000001.1, forward strand.
AGCAAAGGCGCTTTTTACGATGTGCAGGGTCGCAGCGGAGTGGTTCCAGCGTTCAAAGTGAACGCCGTAGATACTACTGCGGCAGGAGATACTTTCATCGGTGCCATGAGCAGCATCTTGAAAAAAGATTTCAGCAATTTAGAAGAGGCGATCCACTATGGAAATCAGGCGTCTTCAATTACCGTTCAACGATTCGGTGCACAACCTTCTATCCCTTATAAAAATGAATTGAACTAAGAAAGGAACCTTCTCATGAAAAAAAGTAAAGTCATCAACTCAAATATCTCTCGTGTCATCGCTCAAATGGGTCACTTTGATCAATTAAGTATTGGCGATGCTGGCATGCCCGTCCCTATGACAACGGAAAAAATCGACCTCGCTGTCGATAATGGGATTCCTAGTTTTATGGATGTTCTAAACAATGTATTGGAAGAACTTGAAGTACAACGCATTTATTTGGCAGAAGAGATCAAAACAGAAAACCCTGATATGTTGAAAAGAATCCAAGAACGATTGCCTGAAACACCGGTATCCTTTATTCCTCATAGCGAGATGAAGGCGGCGTTGAATGACAGCAAAGCATTCATCCGAACGGGCGAAATGACCCCCTATGCCAACATCCTATTAGAAAGCGGCGTCGTCTTTTAAACGTCGATAGAAGGAGGAACAACTATGAATACAACAGCGATTTTAATCGGTTTAGGGCCGTTACTTGGTTGGGGGCTTTATCCTACGATCGCCTCAAAAATCGGCGGGCGTCCGGTCAATCAAATTTTAGGGTCGACGTTAGGTACCTTGATTTTTGCCTTGATCTTTGCCATGGTCAACGGCATGGGACTCCCATCGGGCATGGATCTGGTCTTCTCGATCTTGTCAGGTGTGGGCTGGGCGATTGCTCAAATCATTACCTTCCAATCCTTTACGTTGATCGGCTCCTCTCGTGCGATGCCGATCACGACAGCTTTTCAATTGTTAGGCGCTTCTTTATGGGGCGTGATCGCTTTAGGCGACTGGCCGGGTGTGAGCGCGAAGCTGTTAGGCGGATTGGCGTTGGTATTGATCATTTTGGGTGCTTGGATGACGGTTTGGACGGAAGAAAAAACACAAGAAAAGGCCAGCATTTTGAAAAAAGCTGTTTTGTTGTTGGCCGTCGGTGAGATTGGCTATTGGGCCTATTCAGCGGCACCGCAGGCAACAAGTATCGATGGCATGCACGCATTCTTGCCGCAAGCGATCGGGATGCTGCTAGTGGCCCTTGTGTATTCAGTGATCTTAAGTGTGAAGGACAAAGAAAAATCTGCACTAGCAGAGCCGGTGTCGTATAAGCATATCTTCTCAGGATTCTTTTTCGCCTTCGCCGCATTGACTTACTTGATCTCCGCGCAACCAGATATGAATGGGTTGGCGACGGGCTTCATCTTATCTCAAACCTCCGTCGTTCTGGCAACACTGACAGGGATCTGGTTCTTGGGACAAAAGAAAACAAAAAAAGAAATGACTGTTACGATCATCGGGCTGGTCTTGATTTTGGCTGCCGCTGCGATGACGGTAATGATCTAAAAGAAGGAAAGCTGCCGTGTCTTGGCGGCTTTTTTTATTTGGAGAGCAAATGGACTAAGAATTTTCCGCTGAATGTTATAATCAATTAGAAGAAAAGGGGAGAAGTTATGAAGCTGACGGTTTCAATGGATATTTTAGAAGAGGCCTTTTATTATGTTTCACCGGCCAAGCCAGTTTCGACGGTGCCGCTGATCTACGTCACTTTTTTAGCAGAAAAATCTCAGGTGGCTTATACGGCGGAAAATGAAGCGAAGTTTGCTCGTAAGACGGAACGGATAGTCAAAACGGCATTTCATGAGATTCTACAGAAAAATCAGGAATACCGTGAAGCGTTAGATAAAGATACGGTGCTGACGCCGCAAGAGCATTTGACGAAGCAAGGTCACTTGATGGACGCAACGATCACAGCCTTTCAAAGTGCGCCGGAGTTGAACGTCATTCGAGTGGAGCTTACGGGCAGTTGGCCTGTTTTCCAAACGGAGGCAGGGCAGTTAGATTTAGAAGCGTAAGCGTGTTAGTTCAGTAAACGGCCGTCAGATGGTAAAGTGAAAGAGAAAGGGTGAAGAAAATGGATATGACCTATTTTGAAGGACAAGACGTATTTTTAGAAGATTATAAAAAAGCCGCAAAAGCAGAAACGATCGATTCCCAAAAGGTGATCGATGCGGTGATGGATCAATTGAACAAGCCAACACCGGACGACAAATTGTCGTACATTCTGCCTGGTTCAGAGACCGTAAGCGGGCGTTCCGTACGTTTCCCATTTCGTAAAGAACTGATCGCGATGGATCAGGAAGCCACGGTTTCGACGCAATTCTTTTACGAAGGCTCTCCCGTGGAATACGAAGTTTTAGATGAAGAACAACGTTAATACACCCAGTCGTTCAGGCAGAAATGCTTGAACGGCTTTTTTTGACTTGCTTTAAAAAAAGAAGCTGGTATGATAGATATAATATGGTTTGTTATTTTTTAGCAAGAATGGGAGGTGATGGTCTTGCATGACCAACGAGCAGCAGGGCTATTTCCTGTACGCAATGAATTAAAACTGAAAAGGAGCTAATCCATTGTTTATTCTTGAAAAGAAAGCGGAATCCAAGCAACAGATATGGACCCATATCAAACGGCACTATCAGGGAGAAAAAGTAGCAGTTGTTGGCGTAAACAAGCAATTGCCGCAAACCTTCCTGCGAAACAAGCAAGTTATTTTTTATGAAAGTCTGACGGAGAATTCTTTGTTAGAAGAAGGAAAGAAATTTTTAGACAACTTTGCGAAGGATTATTCTGCGTTTGTCTTTTATGTCGCGTGCTCAACAGAAGCAGCGGAGCAGTTGATCGACGCTGGACGTGCTTCAGGCGTGCGGGTCACCGTCACAGTGGCAGAAGCGGCTGCTTAAATCCAATGATGTGGAAAGAGGTCATTCGAGAAGAGACGGTTCAAAACACGAACTTGCGAAGCGGCTTGCGACTGCTGCATCAACCTGCATGGTACCGAGGCAAGGATAGAAAGGCGCTGCTGGAACTATCCGAGCACCTGCAGCGTGTGATGCAATTGCATTTAAAAACAGAGAATTTAGTCGTCGGTATTCCTGGCTATGGGAAAGAAGTGACGCTGTTAGAAGTAGATGAGCCTGTGTTTGTCCCTCATCATAAAGTCGAGCAGATCGTCGAATCAGCAGAAGGGTATTACATCAAGTTAAAACTAATAAAAACCATTTAAAAGCAGTCGCACAGGTGTGCGGCTCTTTTTTTGGAAAGAGCGAGTTTTTCAACAAAAAAACAACCGTTCAGCACTAAAGAAAGCTGAAGGGTTGCGTGGGTTAAAAGATCAAACCTGTGATGATCGCGCTTAAAAAGCTGACCAAACTGGCACTTAGCAAAATTTTCAAGCCATGCTTTGCTACTAGATTGCCCTTTTCTTCATTCAGTCCCTTCATCGCACCAGAGATGATCCCGATAGAAGAGAAATTCGCGAAGGAAACTAGGAAAACCGAAAGGATGGCTGTTGTACGCGGGGTAAAATCCCAGCTTCCTTTAGCCAATTCTGTCATAGCGACAAATTCATTGGTCACAAGCTTTGTGGCCATCAAACTTCCGGCATCCACGGCTTCTTTCCAAGGGATTCCTGTAAGAAACGCCAGTGGCGCAAAGACATACCCTAAAATTTCTTGGAAGGTCAGGCCTGTGAGCTTGGAGAAAATAAAATTGATCATGGCGATCAATGCGACGAAGCCAATCAGCATAGCCGCTACAGTGACCGCGACATGGAAGCCGTCAAGGATGTATTCCCCCAGCATTTGGAAAAAGGTTTGTTCCTTGTCCTCCTCGATCACCAAGTCGTCATTCTCCAATTGGTAAGGATTCACGACGGAAGCGATGATGAACCCGCCGAATAAATTCAACACAAGTGCTGTGATCACATAACGTGGCTGGATCAGTGCCATGTACGAACCGACGATCGACATAGAAACAGTGGACATCGCTGAAATACTCATAGAGGTCAGACGCTGTTCCGTTAAGGTAGGCAATTCCTTTTTAATGGAAATAAAGACTTCCGATTGACCTAAGATAGCAGAGGCGATCCCGTTATAGGATTCCAATTTTCCCATGCCGTTGATTTTACTAAGCCCGAGGCCGACACCCTTCATGAAGAGGGGCAAGATTTTGATGTAGCGCAAGATCCCGATAATGGCAGAGATAAAGACGATCGGCATCAAGACATTTAGAAAGAAAGGGAAGCTGCCCTTGTTGGCGATGCCGCCAAAAACAAATTCGACTCCTGCTCCTGCAAAGCGCAGCAAAGCATCAAACACGCCAGCCAGACTGCCAACGATCGTCGTTCCTACCGTTGTACGCAATAAAACAAAGCCTAATAAAAATTGCAAAACTAACATGACCAGAATAGGCGAATAACGAATGTTCTTACGGTCGCTGCTAATCAAAAAACCTAGAGCCAAAACAAGGATCAGCCCAATAATACCTATCACAAAATGCAAAAAATCACTCCTAATATATGAATTCAACTGAATTTCCTACACGTTTCAGCGAAGAAAAACAGAATAGCAAAAAAATAATCTGGATTATCTTAGCTGTTTTAAGAATAAATTGCGAAGATTAACTCAAAAAATCAGCTTCTATGAATAAATTCTAAAGACGAAAGCACTAACAACTTCATTTTTTGCTCCTTTAATCTGAGTACAGATTTTCTAAAAAAAATATGCTATGCTTGAAAAGAATTCTGCAGAAAAAGCTGTCAGTTCCGTTTTTCGCAGTGTATAGAGTACAAAGTAAGCTATATACTTCCTCCTTTATTTAAGGCTAAGTCACTTTAACGGAATGATAGACGAACTAGGAGGGATCGAAATGGAAGGGGAAAATAAAAAACGGGTCTTACTTCCGCGGTATCAGCAAGTAGCAGTAGAGATCGCTGAACGAATTGCGGACAAACGGTACCAAGTAGGCTCAAAAATCCACGCGCGTTCGACACTTGCCAGCAACTTCAACGTGTCGCCGGAAACGGCTCGAAAAGCCATCAATGTATTAGTCGATCTTGGGATCATGGAAGTGCGTCATGGCAGTGGCGCTTACGTTCTGTCGCGGGAAAAAGCGCAGGCCTATTTTGAAAAGTACCAAGATGTACAAACGATTCAAGAGATCAAAAACGACATTCAGGCCAGTGTCGATAAGCAAAAGCAAGAATTGGACAATGTCAGCCACTTGCTCAATCAATTGTTGTCTCAGACAAAACGCGTCCACAACGGTGCGCCCTTCGCTCCGTATGAATTGACCCTGACATCCGAGGCGGCCCACCTCGAAAGTACGGTCAATGAGCTGAACATTTGGCACGAGACCGGGGCGACGATCATTGCGATCCAGCAAAAGGATGAGCTGCTGTTGTCACCGGGTCCGTATGCGAAGATCTGTGCCGGCGACACGTTGTTTTTTGTAGGGAACGAATTGGTCTTGCAACGGATGCAGCGGTTGTTTTATCCGTAGTGCTGCCGGATCAAAAAAGGACCGTGGGGGTCCTTTTTTGATTGGTCAGAATTGAATCGTAAGAAAATGATAACGCTTTCTAATTTGAAGCCTTCTTCTTTTACTATTCTTAGCGAGCATGAGACACTTTCCTAATAACCGCCACTTTTGTGAAATGGAGGATGTATCATGGGAAAAAATCTATACGAATTGCCGCATTCGCTCAAAGAAATCGCGATATTTCCAGAAGACCCTCGTTACGATACCGTTCGTTCAAATGATTATAAAGTCGGCCAGCCAAAAATCGTCCTTTTAGCAGAAACAGAAGAACAGGTCAGTGAAGCGATCACCTATGCCGCAAGTGTGAAGCACGGGCAGGAAGCGCCGTTTCCATTTTCCGTGCGAAGCGGAGGCCATGGGTTGTCTGCGACGTCAGTCAATGATGGCGGACTGATTCTTGACCTCTCGAACATGAACCAAATAACCGTTGTCGATAAAGAAAAAGGCCTCGTCCGTATCCAATCAGGTGCTCTTTGGGGAGACGTTGCGACGAAGCTGCACGCCGATCACTTGGTTCTTTCCAGTGGCGACCATGGAGATACAGGCGTTGGCGGTCTGGCCGTCTCTGGCGGGATGGGAACAGTCGTACGGGCCATGGGACTTACGATCGATTGCGTGGTCGGTGCGACGATCATTACCGCGGATGGTGAAAAACATGTCGTGGATGCCGCACACGAGCCGGAGCTTTTTTGGGGAATCCGAGGCGGCGGCGGGCAATTTGGCGTGGTGACGGAATTTCTTTTCCAGGCGGATACGGTCGTATCGACAAATCCCGTGTTCACTACACCGATCATCGTTCAAACGATCAGCTACACGGTAACGGACCTTTTTGAATTCATCCAAGCGTGGCATGGGTGGTTCAAGCAGGCCTCCAACCAACTGACGAGTATCATGCTGTTGAATCGAGGCGCGGACCAAACGGTCACAGTCCAAGCGAGAAACTTTTGGTACGGGGAAGAGACACCGCAAGCAAAAGAAGTGTTGGCACAGGCACTTCAATTAAGTGATAGCACCGCTAATACGGAAGTTGCGATGAACTATGCAGACTTTTTCCCAGACGAGCATGCACGGATCGAAGGGAAAAATACGGCTTTTGGGAAAAATACTTTGGTGGCGGATATTCCTTATGAGATCGTTGCTGAAATGGAAAAGCTTCTTGAGCCAGATTTTGTTTATGGCATTGAACTGCGTGCACTTGGCGGCGCTGTGAATGAGAAGACTTCCGATTTCAATGCGTGGTCATTTAGGGATGCGGAGATCATGATCGCTTATTGGTTCAACAAGGACTCCGCGGCGGAGGCGATCCAATTGTTCCAGCCTATTTTGGAATTTGGTCAAGGGGTCTATGGTGCCTATTCCAGTGATACCAGTCATGAGGAAACGATGCGTGTCTGGTCTGTACCGACGGCGAATAAATTGCGAGGGCTGAAGCAACAGTACGATCCGATGAATGTATTTACGGAAAATCGTGAAGCATGAGGCTGTTTTTATATATGTGAAGAACCTAGTGTCTGACGTTAGGTTCTTTTTTGCGGCAATTTTTGAAGGAGGCGGCATTATAGGGCGCATTTCCACTATTTCTGAAAATTTTCAGCATCTTCTTTGACAAAGTGACCACATGATGTTAGTGTTGTATGGTCACTTTTGTTAAAGGAGGATATAAATTTGAGTAAAGTTAAGGTAGAACATCTGACTAAAATATTTGGGAAAAAACAGCAACAAGCCCTCGCGATGATTCAAGAGAATCGCAGTAAAAACGAAATTGTAGAAAAAACAGGTGCGACTGTTGGTGTATATGATGCAAGTTTTGAAGTCAATGAAGGAGAAATTTTTGTTATCATGGGACTTTCCGGCAGCGGAAAATCCACAATGATTCGTTTATTAAATCGGTTGATCGATCCAACCTCTGGAGAGATCTATATCGATGGTGAAGACATTGCCAAAATGGATAAAGAAGCGTTGCGAGAAGTACGCCGCCATAAAATCAATATGGTTTTCCAAAATTTCGGACTGTTTCCTCATCGTACGATTTTAGAAAATACAGAATATGGTCTTGAAGTGCGAGGCGTGCCGAAAGAAGAGCGCCAAGCCAAGGCAGAACAAGCATTAGACAACTCAGGGTTATTGACCTTTAAAGATCAATACCCAAATCAACTATCCGGTGGGATGCAGCAGCGGGTTGGATTGGCGCGGGCGTTAGCCAACGATCCAGAGATCCTGTTGATGGACGAAGCGTTCTCAGCGTTGGACCCATTGATCCGCCGCGAGATGCAGGATGAATTGTTGGATTTGCAGGCCAACGTGCAAAAAACAATTATTTTCATCACCCATGATTTGAACGAGGCGTTACGCATCGGCGATCGCATCGCTTTGATGAAGGACGGACAAATCATGCAGATCGGAACAGGGGAAGAAATTCTGACACATCCAGCGAACCAATATGTTCGTGATTTCGTAGAGGATGTCGATCGTTCGAAGGTTCTGACGGCACAAAACATCATGGTACCGGCATTGACGACCAATATCGAAGTCGACGGTCCAAACGTTGCCTTGAATCGGATGCGGAAAGAAGAAGTCAGCATGCTTTTAGCGGTAGACCGCAAGCGTAAGCTGAAGGGCAGTCTGACAGCAGACAAAGCCCGTGAAGCACGGAAGAATAATTTAGAAATTAAAGATGTCATCGATAAAAATGTCCGTCGGATACCAAAAGATATGTTGGTCACTGATATTTTTAATCTGATTTTTGATTCGCCAGCACCCTTGGCCGTAGTAGAAGGCGATCGCTTAGTCGGCGTTGTTATTCGGGGAAGTGTGTTAGAAGCATTGGCAGATACAGAGACAGAAGAGGTGAAGATGGATGTTTAATATTTTACAACAAGCCTTGCCCGTCGCAAATTGGGTAGAGAGCTTTACAGATTGGTTGACAGGAACATTCTCCGGATTGTTCTCAGCCTTACAGCACATTGGTCAATTTTTAATGGATGGGATGACCAGTCTATTAACGATGATCCCGCCATTATTGTTTATTTTAGCATTAACAGTTGCCGCCTTTTTCATTTCAAATAAGAAATGGGGATTGACGAGCTTCACGTTGATCGGATTGCTCTTCATTTATAATCAAGGGTTATGGACAGACTTGATGAGCACGGTCACATTGGTTCTTTTATCGAGTGTGTTATCGATCATCATCGGGGTACCATTGGGGATCTTGATGGCGAAAAATGAGACAGCAAAGAAAATCATCACGCCGATCTTGGACTTTATGCAGACGATGCCAGGTTTCGTTTATTTGATTCCTGCGGTCGCGTTCTTTGGTATCGGGATGGTCCCAGGGGTATTCGCCTCAGTGATCTTCGCGTTGCCGCCAACGGTTCGTTTTACCAACTTAGGGATTCGTCAAATTCCGAAAGAATTGGTGGAAGCCTCTGATTCATTCGGTGGAACAGCGAAACAAAAATTATTCAAGTTAGAATTGCCATTAGCGAAAAGCACGATTTTAGCCGGTATCAACCAAACAACGATGTTGGCTTTATCTATGGTCGTGATCGCCTCTATGATCGGTGCACCTGGTCTAGGTCGCGGCGTCTTGTCCGCCTTGCAGCGTGCACAAGTCGGGAATGGTTTCGTAAACGGTTTGGCTTTGGTTATCTTAGCGATCATCATTGACCGTTTCACACAAAACATCAACAAACCAAAACAACAATCTGCTCAAAAAATGCCGAAGAAGAAAAAGATCGGTATTGCAGCAGGTGTCGTTGCAGCGATCGTCTTACTGGCTTCCTTTGGATTAGGCGGAGCCTCAAAAGAAAACAAAGGAACGATCAATTTGACTTACGTGGAATGGGACACGGAAGTTGCTTCCACACACGTCGTCGGAGAAGTATTGAAGGAAATGGGCTACAACGTCAACATGACACCGTTAGACAATGCGATCATGTGGGAATCTGTCGCAAAAGGGGAATCGGACGCGATGGTATCCGCTTGGCTGCCAAACACGCACAAATCTCAATTTGCACAATACAAAGATCAAGTCGATGATCTTGGCGTGAATCTGAAAGGGGCGAAAGTCGGGATCGTTGTTCCTGACTACATGGATGTGAATTCCATCGCGGACCTGACAGATCAAGCCAACAAGACCATCACTGGGATCGAGCCTGGCGCAGGTGTTGTGAATGCGGCTGAAAATACCGTGAAGGCTTATCCAAATCTAGCGGATTGGAACGTTTCTACGTCTTCATCTGGTGCGATGACCGTTGCTCTTGGTCAAGCGATCAAGAAAAAACAACCAATCGTGATCACAGGCTGGTCGCCACATTGGATGTTCGCAAAATATGGGTTGAAATATTTAGAAGATCCAAAAGGCGCTATGGGAACTGAAGAAGCGATCCATACAATGGCACGCAAAGGGCTGGAGAAAGATCAGCCAGAAGCGTACAAGGTATTGGACAACTTCAATTGGACACAAAAGGACATGGAAAGTGTCATGTTAGCGATCAATGAAGGCAAAGACCCTTCTCAAGCAGCACAAGACTGGATCAAAGAACACCAAAAAGAAGTCGACGAATGGAAGAAATAGCATAAATAAAAAAACGCTGGTTTATCGAGGTTCCTCGATAAACCAGCGTTTTTATTCGGGCTTCAACAAGATTTTCAATTCGTCGCCATTCATTGCCAATTCAAAGCCTTTTTCCCATTCAGAAAGGGGCAGGATGTTCGTAACGATCAAGGAAGGATCAACGTTTGCTGTCGTTAACCATTCGAGGGTCTTTTTCCAAGAGCTTGGTTTTTGTGTGCGGGAACCGATGAGCTGGATTTCTTTGTTCAGAAGAAGACTCATATCCAACGGTACCGGGTTTTGTGCAAACAAGCCTTCTTGAACGACCGTTCCTTTTTTCTTTACGATTTCTAGCGCCTGCTGCAAGGCTTTTGGACTGCCGGAGCATTCAAAGACCTGATCAAAACCATGTCCGTCCGTTTGATCGCTGACAAGTGTCGACAGCTTGGTCACTTGGCTGTCGATGACTTGGGGGAGGCCTAGATCGTTGGCTTTAGCCAATCTTTTTTGGTCCTTTGAAATCCCGATGAGCGTGACCTCTGCACCTAGTGACTGTACGACTAAGGCCAGCAACACACCGATCGGTCCGGGTCCGAAAACGGCAATTTTCTCATCGGATCGAATACTTGTTTTTTCCATCGCTGCATGGATACAGCAAGCAAGGGGTTCCATCAAGGCAGCAGCTTCATCAGATACTTCCGGGGGAAGTTTGTGGCAGCGCGCCGCTTTTGCGGAAACAAAGTTGGCGAAGCTGCCATCTACTTGTGTGCCCAAGCCTTTACGCTCGCTGCATAGATTGTATTCTTCCCTAAGACAGTAAGGACAAATTTCACAAACTTCATAGGTTGTCTCACTTACAACGCGGTCTCCAATTTGTAGATCTGTTACTTTATCTCCTGTTTCGCAAACTATACCAATGAACTCGTGGCCGAGTGTCAAAGGTATTTTTTTGTTATATTCTCCCTTCAATGCATGAATATCTGATCCGCAAATCCCACTATAAAGAACATCGATAATAACTTCATTCTCCTCTGCTGTTGGCTTTTTAACCGAACAAAGAGCCATGTTTCCAAAACCGCTGGCTAGCTTTCTCAAGGCTTTCAATGGTAGATCCTCCTTTTCTTTCTTCTTATAATTGTTATAAAAAATATTCCAGACAACTAGTATCCCAAGAGTAGCACAGCCCGCCTTTTTTGAGCTATCACAATTCTTTTGAGAATCGAACAAAAAGGATTGGTCTTGTGAAATAATAGGAGGCAGATACAATTAAATGTGTAGAGGTGAGAGGGATGAACAGAAGGATCAATAAAATTTTATTGGATGCTTTGCATAAAAAGGAAGACTCCTTGGTCAATTATGCCAAGGTGTTTAAGGTTTCTGAACAAACGATTCGGAACGATCTGAAAGAGATCAATTATCAATTAGAGAATAGCCATGTAGGCAAGGGGATCTACTTAGAAGACGGCTATTTGAAAATACCAAAGGAGGTCAATGTAAAAGAACTCTTCAAAACCTATGCTTCTTTTCAACAGTATCACTTAACCCTCGACGAACGCCGAACCATATTGGCACTGCTTCTGATCACCAGTCATGATTATGTAACGACGTATTATCTCTCCGAATACCTCTTAGTTAGTCGAAATACCTTGGTCAGCGATATCGAAGCGCTAAAAAAATGGTTTGCGAAGAATGACCTCGTCTTGCTTTCTCATATCGGTAAAGGGTACAAGGTGGCAGGAAATGAGCTGAAGATCCGAAACGCGATGACAAAACTGATCATCTTCAACGGTCTGTTTGATTATGGGTACGATTACGCGTTGGGGTGGGAGAACAACATCTTCCAAAATTTATTGCTGGACATCATTGATCCAGACAATCGGTACCAAACGGTAAGCCTGCTGTTGATGGAGGCCGAAAAAGAAGAACAGCTGCAATTGTCTGATTTTTCCTACCAAGAGATGATCTGCTACTTGATCATCATGATCGAACGAATCAAATTCAATCATCCGATCGAGGCTTCCGAACGCTTGAATGACATGATGGAAAGCTCGAAATCCAATTTTGCCAAGACGATCGCAAGAAAGATCGAAACGTGTTACGCCATTTCGGCTGGAGAGGGAGAGCTCGGCCATTTGATCTCTATTTTACGGAGAAAAAGCTATATAAAAAATAATGGACGGAAGATCGATTCGATCGAGATTCAAATTCTTATCAATGAGTTTATTTTTAATTTGGCGAGGGAAATGGAGATCAAATACTATTTGAACAGCGATTTGTTTGATCTGCTGGAAAATCATTTGAAATTATTGATTTATCGCCTGTCGTTGAATGACAGCGTCGTGAATGTCCTCTTTGATGAGATTTATCAGTCGTACCCAGAAATGTTTGAGGTCGTAAAACGAAACTTGGAAAAAATCGAACAGTTTTTAGCGATCGATGTGCAGCCGAATGAATTGTCCTTTATCGTCATGTATGTCATGGCGATCGTAGAAAACAGCCACAACACCCATTCCAAAGGCCCCATTCGTTTACGGATCGTCTGTAATTCTGGCAGCGGGACCGCGCAATTGATCAAAGTAAAGCTGCTCTCGGCCTTTCCGCAAATCGACATTGTGTCGGTGGATTCCTCACACGCACTTCAAAAGAGTCAACCAGAAGACCAAGATCTGATCGTCAGTACAGTCCCATTGACTGTCGCGCATTCTCCGGTGGTTCTGGTGAACCCGATTTTGACAGAACAGGATATTGTGCGTATCCAAAAGGTGTTGTATAAGATCAAGCCGCGTCATTTTATTGATAAAGGCTACTTGATCACGAAAGAAGAGGCGATGATCGAAGAATTTTTGCCGATTATCCAAAAATACATTGATGATGGTGAATACCAAAATTTTCTAAGTGACATCGAAACATTTAATCAATTGAACGAACGTCTAACGGAGGAAAGCGAAGAGATCTGTCGGTTGACCTCCATATTGACGCCGGACCGTGTCCTGTTAGAGCAACACAGCAGCAACTGGCAATTTGCCGTGGAAGCCGCAGGGAAATTTCTGCTGCGAGATAATCTGATCACCCCTGATTATATCCAAGCCATGATCCAAATGGTGGTTGATTACGATTCCTATATCGTGATCTCTCCCGGGGTAGCGATCCCCCATGCCGAATTTTCTCATGGAGCGAAGAAAATCGGCGCAAGCTTTGTCCGTTTAAAAGAGCCCGTCGCCTTCAATCACCAAAAGAATGATCCGGTAAAGTACGTGATTGCTTTTTCACTGCCGGAAGGTGTGTCGATCGGGACGTGTTTGTACTATTTCACAGAGATTTTAGCAACAGAGGATTTTTTAACATTGATGGACCAGTGTCGATCGGAAGAAGCGGTCATGAGTCAGTTAAAAAAATTAGAAGATAAAGTGATGGGATTTCCTTATGAATAAATTACTGAGAAAAGAGAATGAGAAATTTTTATATTATTCCTTCGATGAAGAGGAAAAAGAAGCGCTGCTTGCTGAAATGAGTGCGGTTTTGATTGATGCCGGCTTTGTTTATGAGAGCTATCAACCAGCGGTCATCGAGCGTGAACGAGTCTTTCCGACGGGCCTTCCCACGCAAGGACTCAGTGTTGCGATCCCTCATACAGATTCGGACCATGTAAAAAAGGAGGGGTTTCTGGTAGGGGTACTGGAGAAGCCCGTGCGCTTTGAGATGATGGCCAGCAAGGATGTTTTTTTAGAAGTGGAGCTTGTTTTTATGCTGGCGATCAAAGAGCCAGAAGATCAATTGGCGATGTTGCAAAAGCTGATGCTGCTATGTCAGGATGAAAAAAATTTACAGTTGCTCAAGTCAAAAGAGAAGGTTGTTGAGGTGGAACAATTATTGAAAACTATTCAGTAAAGGAGAATAACAATGGTAGATATGTTAAAAGCGGGAGTTAACTATATCCTGGATCTTGGTGCAGCCGCGATGCTGCCAATTATTTTGACTGTTTTTGGGTTGGTGCTCGGTCAAAAACTGAGTAAATCGTTTCGTGCGGGGTTGACGGTAGGAATCGGGTTTACGGGCTTGAATCTAGTCATCGGCTTGCTTTCAGATTCTATCGGCAAGTCCTCTCAAGCCATGATCGAACGCTTGGGACTGCAATTAGATATTTTGGATGTCGGGTGGCCGATCGGAGCAGCCATCACGTTTGCAACACCGATCGCAGTGGTTTTGATCCCAGTAATTTTTATTTTTAATATTATTCTATTGCGATTTAACCTGACAAAAACGATGGACGTGGATTTGTGGAATTATTGGCATTTGATTTTCCCAGGTGCGATGATCTATTATGCGACAAACTCGATTTGGATCGCGATCGTCTGCTCACTGATCAATACGTTTGTGATCTTTAAATTGGCCGATTGGACGGCGCCAGCGGTGGAGCATTTCTTTGGTCTTCCGGGCATATCATTGCCCCACGGGGAGACGGTGAATTTTGCGCCTTTGACCTATGCGCTGAATCGTGTGTGGGACAAGGTGCCGGGCATCAATAAAATCGATATCAACGCGAAAAACTTGAAGGACCGCCTGGGTATCTTCGGCGAGCCGATGATGATCGGCCTGGTATTAGGAGTTGGGATGGGCTTGCTGGCGGGCTATGATTCGCAAGCGATCATCCAATTGGGTGTCCAAACGTCGGCAGTCATGATCTTGATGCCGCGAATGGTGGCATTACTAATGGAAGGGCTTTCTCCGATTGCGGAAGGAGCGAAAACCTTTATTCAAAAACGTTTCCCAGGAAAAGAAGTATACATTGGGCTAGATGCAGCGGTAGTGACGGCACATCCGGCGATCATTACAGTGGCGCTGCTGATGGTACCGATCACGATTTTACTCGCGGCTGTCTTACCGTTTAATCGTCTCTTGCCTTTCGCTGATTTGGCCGTGCTGCCGTTTACGGTGATTTGGTCGGTGGCAGCGTCAAAGGGAAATATTTTCAGAGGGCTGTTGAATTCGATCGCTTCTGTTTGTATCGTCTTGTTCATCGCGACCAATTTAGGGGCTTTGACGACGACGATGGCTCACGCGGTAGGCTTTGCTTTTCCTGAAGGGGCAACGATGATCTCTGGGATCGACATGAGCAGTCATATCACATTATGGATCATGCTGAAGCTGATCGATCCGTCCAATCTGCCGGCCTTTATGGCAGGGGCGATCGCCTTAGTGATGTACGGTGCCTTATGGTTCTGGACACGCAACGATATTAAAAAGCAGTATGGGTTGCCTACAGGAAAAGATGACCCAGACAATACGATCAAAGGAGCCGAGTTGAATGAATAAAAAACATATTTTAATTGCTTGCGGCACAGGTGTCGCTACATCGACCGTGGTGTGTATGCGCGTCAAAGAAGAGTTAGAAAAGAACAATATCCCGGCAACAGTGGAGCAGTGTAAAGTATCCGAGCTGCCGTCGAAAATCCATGGTGCGGATCTTGTCGTGACAACGACGGCCTACGAGAGTGAGGATATCCCAGTGATTCGCGCGCTGTCTTTCTTGACGGGGATCGGGATCGAAGCAGACGTACAAAAGATCGTGGATATTTTGAGCTAAAGGAGCAGGCGCATGAAAGGGAAAGTAGCAGTAGTCACTGGTGCCGCTAAGGGCATCGGCAAAGCGATCGCCGAAAGATTCGCCGCAGCAGGCGCGAAGACAGTGATCGTAGATTTTGATCAAGACAGCGGTGAACAGACGGCGGCCGAATTTTCCGCACGTTTTTCTGAATCGCTATTCATCAAAACCGATGTTTCAGATCCTGAAGCGGTCAAAAAGGCGAGTCAGCAAGCGATGGCGCATTTCAAGCGGATCGATATTTTAGTCATCAATGCCGGCATCAGCTATTTGCATACGATGGAGGATATTTCGATTGAAGAATGGCAGCGTGTCTTGCGTATTAATTTGGACGGCTCGTTTTACACCTTGAAGGCATTCTCTGGACCGATCCTGGAACAGGAAGGGAAAATCATCTTTATTACTTCTGGTTCAGCGATCACAGGGACCGGCGGCGGCATGCATTATGCTTCTTCCAAAGCGGGACAGCATGGTTTGATGCGGGCTGCTTCGAAGGAATTTGGACCAAGAGGAGTGAACGTGAATGCGATCGCGCCGCGGGTGATCCAGACGGATATATTGGATACCCTCTATCCAGATGATGCTAGTCGAGAAGCGTTAGTAAAGAAGATCCCGATTCAACGGATCGGTCAGCCAGAGGATATCGCGAACTTGGCCTTGTTCTTGGCACGTCCAGAGAGTTCGTATATCCATGGACAGATCATTCTAGCAGATGGGGGAAGAACCTATTAAGGAGAGCATATGAAAACTATTTTAGTGGTCACGGGGACGTCAGAAAACAAACGAAACTTTGCAGTAACCTACATTGACACCTATATGAAGGAACAAGGAATCTCCGATGTTTCAGTTGTCGGAGAAAGCATCTATGATGTGACAGAAGTGGGAGAAGACATTTCAGCGATCGTGGCGATCGGTCAGCCTCAATTTACGACCGAGCGGCCAATCATTGACGGCACCCCGTTCATTACGAAATTCAATATGGATACTTGCTGCCAGCAGCTGCTTGAGAAAATTTCCTAGCAAAATACGAATGAATGAAGGCCAGTGATTTATTTTTTCTGTCGGGCGACCTGCAGCAAAGGAAAATCATTGGTCTTCTATCATTGTGAAATGCCGTGACATTTGTTCCGAAAACCGCGCCGTTGGAACATCGGATAAAGATGCGCTTGTGAACGAAATCATTTGGTGAAAGCGTTGACACTTTCGGCGTCGACTCTTATGATGACAGTGTGACATATGTTAAATATAGGAACATATGATAATATCTGGTCGCAAATAGAAGAGAATCGTTATAGGAGGGAATAAAGATGAGTTATTCCGACGATGCCCGATTACTGACGGAGATTGCTTCAATGTATTACGAAGAAGGGGCCAAGCAATCGGAAGTGGCGAAAAAATTCAACATCAGCCGCTCACTGGTTTCTAAATATTTGGCGAAGGCGCGTTCTTTAGGATTGGTAGAAATTATTATTCATGACGATCTGGTTCATCCGTATCGTCTATTGGAAGAAAAACTGGCAGAGAAGTTTGAGTTGGAAGAAGTGATCTGCATCGCACCGGCAGCGGCAGAAATGCTGAACAAACGTATAGGCATCGCAGCGGGTAAATACCTGTCTCGCATCCTGACAGGAAATGAAACGGTCGGGGTCTCAGCCGGAATGGTGGTCCATGAAGCGGCGCAAAATTTTTTGCCGAAGAATCAAATGGAGAATGTTCGTTTTATTCCGCTGGTTGGCGGATTAGGGCAAGAGCACACCGCTTTACAAGCCAACGTGGTCTGCGAGATTTTTGCCAGAAAGAGCGGCGGCTCGGTGTTGGAGCTGCATGCGCCGATCACAGTGGATTCAGCGGAAGCCAAACAAGTATTTATGGCACAATCGTTTATCAAGAACGTGTTTGATAAAGGGAAAAAAGCGGATATCGCGTTAGTCGGGATCGGCGGCCTGCCTGCCTATTCCACGATGACCAAAGCATATTTGCCAAATGAAGAAGTACCCCTGAGAAAGGAATTATCTGCTGGCAATGTGTCGGGAGATATTTGCTACAACTTTATTGATGAGGAGGGCGAACTTGCAGAGTGTACGTGGAACGACCGCGTATTAGCGATCAGTTTGACAGAATTGAAGAAGATACCAAAGCGGATCGGCATATCTGGCGGCAAGGAAAAAGTCAGCGGGATACGGGCGGCACTGAGAGGGAATTTGGTCAATGTGCTGATCACCGATGAAGAGACAGCGAAAACGTTAGTAGAAGAAGATAAATAAAATGGAGGCGCATAAATGATGACAGCAACGGAAAACATCTCGATTCCGAATCGAGCAGGATTGACGGATGAAGCGTTCATAACGCTTTACCGCAGAATGTGGGAAATCCGATTCTTTGATGAGAAGGTCGATCAATTATTTGCGAAAGGCTTGATCCACGGAACGACTCACTTGGCAGTCGGACAAGAATCCACCGCGGCGGGCAGTGGCGCTGTTTTGAGAAAAACGGACTGGATCACCGCCACGCACCGCGGGCATGGGCAAACCATCGCCAAAGGGACGAATATCAATGAAATGATGGCGGAGCTCTTCGGTCGGACGACTGGAACCAACAATGGGAAAGGCGGCTCCATGCATATCGCCGATCTAGATACAGGAAATCTTGGCGCAAACGGCATCGTCGGCGGCGGATTCCCGATCGCAACGGGGGCTGCGTTGACTTCAAAGATCAAAGGGGATGACAAGGTGGCGCTGGCCTACGCAGGCGACGGTTCGACCAATGAGGGGAGCTTCCATGAATCCTTGAACTTGGCGTCGATCTGGGCATTGCCTGTGGTCTTCTTTATTGAAAACAATCAATACGGAATGAGCGGTCCCTTCAAAACCATGATGAATGTGGAGCGGTTGTCAGAGCGGGCGAAAGCCTACGGGATCGAAGGGGTCACGATCGAAGGAAATGACGTGATCGAGGTCATCAACACCACCTATGATGCGGTCGAAAAAGCCCGTCGCGGGGAAGGGCCAACCTTGATCGAGGCCATGACCTATCGTTGGAAAGGCCACTCAAAATCCGATGCGAAGAAATACCGTACGAAGGAAGAGGAAGAAGACTGGCGCAAGAATCATGACCCAATCAAATTGGCTCGTGAGAAGTTTGTGGCCGCAGGGATCTTCACGGAAGATGAAGCAGAAGAGATTCGTTTAGCAGCCAAACAAGCGATCGAAGACGCGGTGACCTTTGCAGAAGAAAGCCCGATGCCGGCGATCGAGACGATGTTTGAAGACGTTTATTCAGATTAGGATACCGGTTTGCCAGCTTTACTTCTTGCTTTAGCAAGCTAGTAAAATGGGATGCGCGATGACGATCAAACTTATTTTTCCTTTAGAAAAATAAATACTTTAGTACGAAATAGGAGGAGCAAAATAATGAGAGAAATCACTTACGCGGAAGCAGTCAGAGAAGCGATGTCTGAAGCGATGCGAGAAGATGAAGATATTTTCATGTTAGGCGAAGACATCGGCGTTTATGGCGGCGCGTTTGGTGTGAGTCGCGGGATGGTAGAGGAATTCGGGGAAGAGCGGGTTCGTTCCACGCCGATCTCTGAATCGGTGATCGCGGGCGCTGCCGTGGGTTCGGCGATGACGGGGATGCGGCCGATTTTTGAGATTCAGTTTTCGGATTTCATTACGATCGCTCTGGATCAAATCGTCAACCAAGCAGCGAAGATTCGCTACATGTATGGCGGAAAAGCCAAGATTCCATTGGTGATGCGGACTCCTGGCGGCTCAGGGACAGGCGCGGCAGCGCAGCACTCGCAAAGTTTGGAAAACTGGACAGCTCATGTTCCTGGTTTAAAAGTCATTCAACCAGCAACGGCTTATGATGCGAAGGGTCTGCTGCACGCAGCCATCGAAGACAACAACCCAGTCATGTTTTATGAGCACAAGCTCTGCTATCGGACGACTTCGGACGTGCCTGAAGGAAAATACACGATCCCGATCGGTGTGGCAGATATCAAACGAGAAGGAACGGATATTTCTGTCGTAGCCACAGGGATCATGGTGCATAAAGCACTGGAAGCAGCCGATTTTTTGGCAGAAGAAGGCATCCAAATCGAAGTGGTCGATCCACGCACGTTGGTCCCGTTGGACAAGCAAACGATTATTGATTCGGTTGTTAAGACAGGGAGAGCGGTCGTTGTGACGGAAGCAGTCAAGCGCAGCGGATTCAGTGCCGAATTAGCTAGTGTGATCGCAGAGGAAGAATGCTTTGATTTCTTAGATGCGCCGATCATTCGTTTAGCCGGTCAAGAAATTCCGATGCCGTACCATCCAGAGCTTGAGAAAAAAGCAGTTCCTCAGGTTGAAGACATTGTCGACGCTTGTCGCGGATTGATGGCATAGGGGGGCGGAAAAAATGGCGAATGAAGTATTGATGCCAAAGTTGAGTTCCACGATGGATGTTGGAACGATCACGACATGGCTGAAAAATGAAGGCGATTCCGTGGAAGTCGGCGAGGCAATTTTCGAAGTGATGACCGACAAAATCGCGATCGAAGTGGAAGCTTATGATGAAGGAATCTTACTCAAAAAATATATCGGCGATGGGGATAGTGCGCCAGTGAACTCCGTGATCGCCTACATCGGTGAAGCCGGGGAAGATGTTCCGGCGGAGATGCCAGGCGCGGAAGCTGAACCAGAAGCCGCGGAAGAAGCCAAAGCTGAGGAAGCAGCGGAAACAGGTGCACCAGTCGAAGAAACGACAGTGGCGACAACAAATGTTCGTGCAACACCCGCCGCCCGCCGAATCGCCCGTGAAAAGGGCATTGATCTACAGACGATCCAAGGCTCGGGTCCAAAAGGCCGGATTCAAGCGTTAGATGTGAAGGAATACCAAGCACCTGCAGCTGCGGCGGCAATGCCGAAAGCCGCGGAAGGTGAACGAATTCCGTGGAGCGGCATGCGTAAAGCAATCGCAGACAAGATGTCTGAAAGCAAGCAGACGATTCCACATGTCACTATGAATGCCGAAGTCGATCTGACAAACGTCATCGAATTACGAAAACAATTAGTGCCGATGGTGGAAGAACGGACCGACGAACGCTTGTCCTTCTTAGAAATCATCGCAAAAGCAGCGATGGTCGCGCTAAAAGCCTATCCAGAGTTTAATGCGAATGCTTACGAAGACGGGATTCAGCGTTTTGACCACGTCAATCTTGGTGTCGCAGTTGCTGTGGAGGCAGGTTTAGTTGTGCCGGTCGTAGAAAAAGCGGATCAAAAGGGATTAAGTGCGTTGACTGCAGCCGTAAAAGCGGCTACGAAAAAGGCGCGCAATGGGCAACTGCTGCCGGCAGAAATGAGCGGCGGGACCTTTACCATCAGTTCATTGGGCCGCAGCAAAGTGCAAACCTTTAATCCCATCATCAATTTACCAGAAGTGGCAATCTTAGGCGTTGGCGGAAGCTACGAAAAATTGGTAGTGGAGAACACGCCGGAAGGACCTCAGGCCGCAACGATCACAGCCTTGAATCTTTGCCTATCCTTCGATCATCGGGTCGCTGACGGGGCTCCAGCCGCGGCATTCTTGAGTATGATCGTTGAGCTGTTGGAAAATCCAATGAGTTTGTTACTGTAGGGGGATTGCGAATATGACGAAAAAAACAGAAACAGTCGTGATCGGCGCTGGACCTGGCGGGTATGTGGCGGCCATTCGTGCGGCACAATTGGGACAAAAAGTGACGGTAATAGAAGCAGAGCATATTGGCGGCGTTTGCTTGAATGTGGGCTGCATTCCGTCCAAGGCACTGATTACCGCGGGGCATCGTTATCAAGAAGCGCAGCATTCTGATTTTCTAGGCTTAAGTGTGAAGGATGCGCAACTGGACTTTACCAAGACGCAGCAATGGAAAGACCAGCAAGTCGTGAAGACGTTGACCTCTGGCGTAGGGATGCTCTTAAAGAAGAATGGTGTAGACGTGATCATGGGTCGGGGGCAATTTACCGGTCCGCAAAGTATGACGATCACCACCAAAAACGGCGAAGAGAAACTGGAATTCAAACAGGCGATCGTTGCAACCGGCAGCCGCCCGATCGAGATTCCAGGCTTCAAGTTTGAAGGGCGTGTATTGGATTCCACTGGCGGCTTGAATTTGAAGGAAATCCCGAAGAAGCTGATCATTATTGGCGGTGGGATCGTCGGCTCAGAGCTAGGCGGCGCGTATCGCAATCTCGGCTCAGAAGTCACGATCATCGAAGGCAGTCCGACTATCGTACCGAATTTTGAAAAGGATATTTGCGAAATCGTTGCGAAACGCTTTAAACAAAATGGCGTAAAAATTTTTACGAATGCGAAGGCGAAAAAAGCCGTCGAAACGAAAAACGGTGTGGCGGTAGAAGTTGAAATCAAAGGCAAGACGCAAACGATCGAAGCGGATTATGTGATGGTCACGGTTGGGCGTCGACCGAATACGGAAAACTTGGGCTTGGAAAAAGTCGGAGTTACGCTGACGGATAGAAACCTGATCAAAGTGGATGAACAATACCGAACGTCCCAGAAAACGATTTTTGCCATCGGAGACATTGTCGAAGGGTTGGCACTGGCGCATAAGGCCAGCTACGAAGCAAAAGTCGCCGCAGAAGTCATCAGCGGGAAAAATGTCGCGAAGGATTATCGGGCGATTCCGGCCATCTGCTTCACTGATCCAGAAGTGGCGACGGTCGGCTATACGCAAGCAGAAGCAAAAGCCGCCGGAATCAAGGCTAAGACAGCGAATTTTCCGATGCAGGCCAATGGTCGAGCGTTGTCATTGAATGCAACAGAAGGCTTTGTCCGATTGGTTTTTGAAGCAGAGACCGAATTGATTTTAGGAGCGCAGATCGTCGGGGTCAATGCCAGTGATCTAGTGGCGGAGCTCACGCTGGCCATCGAAGCCTATTTAACATTGGAAGACATCTCTCTGACGATCCACGGACACCCGACATTGTCTGAGATGGTGATGGATGCCAGTGAGATTGGTTTGGGACTGCCGATTCATATGTAAAAAGGAAAAAGTTATGCCGTTGATTCGGCATAACTTTTTTTTTGCTATTTCTTCCCTAACTCCTCGTCTTTACGGATCGTGGCATCGATGCCTTTGATCACTGTTGAAATGAAGGCATTGTCTTCTAATTCCACGATCCCTGCGACAGTCGTTCCACCAGGGGAGCTTACGCGATCAATCAACGTCCATGGATTTTCATCGCTGTGAGCCAAGGTCTGCGCACTGCCTAAAATGGCTTGCGTCGCCATTTCCAAGGCGATGTCTTTCGGCAACCCATTCTTCACCGCTGCGCGAGCAATCGAATCGATGAATAGGAAGGTGTACGCTGGCGAACTTCCAGCGATCGCGGTGAAGATGGAGAAATATTTCTCCTCTAAGGGCCATGCTTTACCGACGGCATTGAATAGATCAATGATCGTTGCGACATCTTCTTTTGTGGCACTTGGGTTTCCGCAAACAGCTGCTGCGCCTTCACCGACCATCGCGTTCATATTGGGCATTACCCGTACGATTCGAATCGGTTGGTCGGTTTCAAACACGTCATAGATCGCTTCTGTACTGGTTCCTGCTGCGATCGAGACAATTAGCGGGTCCTTTTGCAGAATTGCTTCTTTGGCTTCCAATAGCACGCCTTTAATGACATTCGGCTTCACAGCCAAGATCAGTGTATCGACCGTTTGAATGACTTCCTGCGGATCGTTTAACGCATGGGCCCCGACTTTTTCCGCAAATGCTTGGACCTTTTCTTTGGAAATGTCGTATAAATAAATATCTTCTGGTTGGCTAAAGCCGTTTTGAACGATGCCTTCCACGATCGCGGAGGCCATATTGCCGGCTCCAATAAAACCAATTTTCATCATAAATTCCTCCTCAAGAGTGTTTGAATCAAATGTACGAACACTTCAATAGTGGTACAATCAATAAAGAAAGTATATGCTGTTTCATGGTTGTTTTAAATAGTGTAGGAAAAGAAGAAAGTGTTCAATTATAAGGTGGTGATAGGATGGATGCAACACCGACGCAGGATACGCGTTTTTATCAATTTTTGAAGACGCTGGATTGCTACTTGGGAGATGACGGACAGATGCTAGGGGAGGTTCAGCGGTTTGCCGAGAATCCGCAGCGAGATATCGCGGCTTTTGTGACGAAGGATTCGACAGATCGAATCGAAGTGCCAGACGGCTTCCTTCGCATCCTCTATGTGATGAAGGGGACGGCGACGATTCAGTTAGATAATACGGAGAGATGCCTGACAGCAGGTGGGCTGCTGCTGGTGAATGGCGCTGCGCAGCTCTCTTATACAGGGAGCTTAGAGACGCAAGTGCTGACGTTTTATTTTAAAGCGAGCTACTTCACCGAATCCTTGCTAGGGCAAATTTTCGAGGAACCTCTATTGTACCGTTTTTTTATCGAAGCTTTAAGTGAGGAATTTGTTGGCATTTCACGCTTTCTGGTTTATGATTTTGCAGGAGAGACCGACGTTCATTTTTATGCCTTACTTTTATTGAAGCAGGTCGTCAAAATGGCCTATTTCAATAACAAAGTGACGAAGGCCGCCTTTGTGCTGCTGATTGTTGAGATCAGCCAAGCCCCTCCCGAGGGGTTGATCGCAAAGGACAGTGTCGTGTCGAATGGTCAGTTGACTGAAGAGCTGCTGGCGTATATCGATGCGCGATTGGAGCAGGTGACATTGGAAGAGGTGGCGGAAAAATTTCATTTCCATCCGAATTATTTGTCGAGCTTATTGAAGGAGAAGACAGGTCATTCCTTTACGGAGATCGTCTTATTGAGAAGAATCGAACGCTGTAAAAAATATTTAGAACAGACAGACCTGACGGTGCAGACGATCGTGGAGCGATTGGGGTATAAAGATAAAGCCTTCTTTTATAAACGCTTCAAGCAAATCGAAGGACTCACACCACGTCAGTATCGGAAAAAGCGAGAGGAAGAAAACGAATGTACGAAGACCTTTTTGCCGAAGTGCAATTGACCGTAGTAGAACAACCAATCGAATGGGTAGAGGACCTGCCGCTTTATCGCGGACATCTCAAGGAATTGCCCTTCATCACAGGGAAAGGCCCCTCGAAAAAAGCGATGTACCAGCAATTAGCAGCACAATATCAAGAGTATGCCGCATTGAATCAAGTGGAGGATAAAGAGGAAGAAATGACGTCTTCATTATTAACGGCAGATCAATTGTTGAAATATTATGATGGCGAGACCTTCGACGGCTTTTCATTAGGAGACCTATTGAAGGACGAATAGAGCAACTTTGTATCCCTTTTCAATTCTTTCAGCTAGACTGGGTAAAAGATAAAAAGGAGTGATCAAATGTCCTCAATCGAAAAATACATCCAAGAGGCGAACCAAGAGCAGCAGCCGAAGCTCAATGAAATCTATCAGCTTATCAAAGAAATAGTGCCAGTAGAAACGACTGAAAAAATCTCTTATGGGATGCCGACCTTTTATTTAAAGGAAAATCTCGTTCACTTTGGCGGGATGAAAAAGCATTTAGGGTTTTACCCGGCGCCTAGTGCGATAGAGGCCTTCAGCGAGGAGCTAACGGACTATAAAACCTCCAAAGGCGCGGTGCAATTCCCGTATGATCAAGAATTGCCAACGGCTCTCATCACGGACATGGTGCGTTTTCGTTTGAAGGAGGTGGCGGAGAAACATGCTTAAAGGAATCGAGATCATGCTGTATGTCAATGATGTCGCAAGCGCCGTCGCCTTTTGGCAGCAAGGATTCGATGGGACGCTCGTCTCGCAGCAGCCAGTGACGAAGGAAAGCTTGCAGGCAACAGTCCAACTATTAGAGGGCGTCCAGCTTGTTTTGTTCGACCGAAAGTTCATTGAGGAAGTCTCACCTGAAGTGGTGGACAATTTCCCTTCGTTAGTAATGAGGGTGTCCGATTTAGCGGTCTATCATGAACGGCTAAAAACTGTAAGCCCGAATGTGAATCCGATCATGGAACAAGGGGATCGGCGGCTGTTTAATTTCGCGGATCTTGAAAACAATTATTTTGTGTTGAGTGAGTGACCTTCAAGCGATTGAAGGTTCTTTTTTTTGGAAAGATTCGTCGAGTACTCGCTCATAGAATCCTTCAAGGTTTCTTGGACAGCTATCATCAAACTATTAGTGGATTTCAGTCAAAATCCTTGTGAATTGTTGTATTATCTTAGAAGGAAAAAGAGCTTTCATTGATTATTTTATTCAGAGGAGAAAATGATGGTACAAATTTTGTTGGGACTGCTGGCAGTCTTATTGGTTTACTATTTGTTTTATTTTATTCGCGATCTTATCGCAGAACGTGAAAATTGGGCGGCGGAAACTTTCTGGTGTCTGGTGTGATCGGGTTTGTTACAGACGCGATGGATACGTTGGGAATCGGAAGCTTTGCACCGACGACGATGTTGGTAGAAATGACGAAACAATTAGACAATGACCGTCAATTACCAGGCACCCTGAACGTCTCTCATACCGTTCCGGTAATTATCGAGGCCTTCATCTTTATCACTGTGGTGAAGGTGGCACCGTTGACGTTGTTCTCTTTGGTGATCGCAGCGATCGCCGGATCTTACATTGGTTCAAAAACAGTCAGCAAGCTGCCGGAGAGGAAAGTGCAGTTTTATATGGGTATCGCCTTGATCGTCACGGCTGCCTTGATGGCGATGAAGCAGTTGGGCTTATTGGATTTATTAGGCACGGGCAATCACCTGACAGGGTTGACGGGGATTAAATTGATCATCGGGATCGTTGGGAATTTTATCTTAGGGGCGCTGATGACGATCGGTGTTGGTTTGTACGCGCCTTGTATGGCGCTTGTCTATATGCTTGGGCTAAGTCCTTTAGTGGCGTTTCCTATCATGATGGCTTCGTGTGCGGGCTTGATGCCAGTTGCAGGAACAAACTTTATTAAATCGGGAGATTACTCACGAAAAGTCAGCTTAGCGATTACGATCGGCGGTATCTTTGGTGTGATCGTTGCGACTCGTTTCGTGACAGGATTAGATATGACTGTACTGACTTGGATCGTGATCGCAGTCGTTCTTTACTCAGGCTTCACCTATATTCGCAAAGGTCTGCCGGAACAAGTGGGACGGTTGAAGAAGTTCTAGAGAGTGATCTCTAGGGCTTTTTTTAAACCTCGTTTATTTGCTAGATATCCAATCTTGTTAGGCGGATAATAGAGGAGAATAAAAGTTGAACGGGAGGACGTATGGATCAGGAATTATTGATTATCGAGCTGCTCTCTTCTGGGGAGCCGATCTATAAACGTGCAAAGAGGCAGCGAGAAAAAAATAGGATCACGGCGTTTCTGTTTTTAGTAGTATCGAGTGGTCTGTTTTTTGGGATCGGGAGTATTGTCTATCAACGGATGGATGGGTTCGCGCACGCGATGGATACTCGCTATTGGCTGCGGGGATTTTACCACTTTTCACTAGTATTAGGTATTCTCAGTGTTGCTGCGGTCGCGGTATTTTTCATCGTAAATGAGATTCAAGGGGTATGGGTACGCCGATCTTTCCAGCAATTTTTGGAACGGCTGGTAAGACGGGCAGCCAAATATCCGATTATTTATCAAGACCGTGAAGCGTATTATTTAGCGGAAGAGCCCAAAAAGCCGATGATTCGTTTATTGAAGGACGACTGTCTCGAATTGACCACGACCTTTGACGGTGCTTCGGTTTGTTTAGGGGATCGCCAAGAATTTTTTGGGTTTTCCTCGATGCAATTATTTGTATTAACAAGCGAACCGCCGCTGCTCCCAGTCGCGTTTCCTCAAGCGCACAGGATGAATTCAAAATGGCCGCTCTTGCTGATTAGTTTGGTCTTTCTAGGGGCGGCGGGAGTATTTGGTTATGAGGGCCTGACGCGGCATCGCATGCTTTATGGCGAGAGCGAGGGACCTAGTACGTATTCAACAGCGTCTAGCGAGGCGCCGCGGTCAAGCGCTGGCTTACTGACGCAGCAAGGAAAGGCACCGAACAACCAGGTAAATCAAGCCAATCAATTGGAGTTGAATAATGAGACTCATGAACTGTACATGACGACAGATAGCGGAGCGGCTTGGACATTTGTCCCGTTGAAGCCGGAGTGGCTGCGTGCAGGCAGTTACTTATTGACGACTGGTGAGATTCCAATGGGCTATTGGATGGATAAAACCTACACTGTCTCAAAGGATTTCTCTTGGTTTATTTACTCTGAAAACGAGAAGGACTTGTTTTTTCTAGCTTCAAAAGACAACGGAAAAACGTGGCAAAAAGCTCTCGTATCTGAGAACGCACAGCGCATGCGTTACCGCAAAGCACAATTCTTTGCTGATGGAAGCGGCATATTAGCCTACTCCAGCGCCTCACCGGAAGTTTCTTCGGAAGGCTTAATCCTTTTTCAAACCAACGATCATGGGC
Source organism: Enterococcus gilvus ATCC BAA-350 (assembly GCF_000407545.1). Taxonomy (NCBI): domain Bacteria; kingdom Bacillati; phylum Bacillota; class Bacilli; order Lactobacillales; family Enterococcaceae; genus Enterococcus; species Enterococcus gilvus. The sequence continues at coordinate 149,195 of NZ_ASWH01000001.1, forward strand.
AAAGTTGGTCACAAATGAACAGTACCACGATCGGTCAACCTGTCCAAAATGTCAGCTTCGTGAACCCAACGTTAGGATTTGTTTCGACGAGGGAGAAGTTGTATTACACCAACAACAGCGGCAGTTCCTTCAAAGAGGCGGTGGTGACGATCCCAGAAGAATACCAAACAGGGGGATTGGATCTTTTTCAATCACCAAATGAGGTGACTCAAGTCAGCACGAATCAGTTAGAAGCGAAATTCTATTTGTTGAAAATGAAAGGGATCGATCAAGGGAAAATGTTCGCTTGCTTGTACCGTTCTTCGGATAATGGCGAGACCTGGCAATTCGCCGAGCAATTGTCGCAAGTCATGCCAAATGAATAACGGGAACTTCTATTGGAGCATAAGAATAAATGAACCAGCAGCTATCGAAGAAATCACTAAATCAGAACGAATTCAAGGCACTTTTTCAATACGAGGAAGTGCCTTTTTGCATAGGATTTCGTTTGAATAAATCCTATGAGCTGTTTACAATAGGGACGACTGAATGGAGAGGTGAGGACTATGGAGATCGTGCGCGCGGATTTTCAATTATTTGATCGGGAGTATTTTACTTTCAAACAACTGAAGGCGCAGCATTCAGAGAAAGAGCTTGAGGAAATCAAACAAGAGTATAAAAAACATTGGCAAAAGTGGAAAGCTATACAGATGGCTGTCGCGGATGGCTTGCCGAAAGAATTTCACATGGAAAAGCCGAAAATTGAAAGCTGGACGAATGGTTGGAATTTGCGCAATCATTTTTGGTGTGCGTATCGTGATCCTGCACATCACAATCAAAATGCCTGTTTAGCAGTTCTGCTGAATAAAAAGCAATTTCAAGTGTATCTAATGTTTCAGCATTATAAAAGTGAGGAACGTTCAGGAAGCTTGGCAGCGTACAATGACCTGCTGCCGACATTGGCTGAATGGTATTTACAGGTGGAGAGTAAAAACTATTTTATCTGGCCGCAAACAGAACATGAATTGGACGATCATCTTCCGCTGACAGCGTTCTTGGAGGGAAAGTCACAGTCGGATAAATGGACAGATTCGATGAAGGGACGAAGCTTTCAATTAGGAAAGTTATTCTTTCAAACAGACGCTCTTTCTAATGTTGTTGAGGAAACCATCCACGCGATGGAGGAGCTGGCACCGCTATATGCTGCATTGGATCGTACAGACAGGTAATCGGTTAAAAGAACCCGTGTAAAAAGCGGAGGATGCACGTATAATGAGACCTATCAAATAAGAAAGGAGCAGCGTTTGACAATGAAGAAACTCGATTTGTCCAAATCTTTGTATGAATTAGTCACCCTTTATCCTGAAATCAAGGATTTAATGTATAAATTAGGTTTTGATGCCATCGCAAAACCGGGAATGCTGCAGACGGCTGGACGGTACGTCACGATTCCTAAAGGCGCAAAAATGAAACATATTCCAATGGATCAAATCATTCAAACATTTGAAGCAAACGGCTTTGAAGTGGAAGGAGAATTTTAATGGAACGAACAAGGAAGCAGCGTCAGGAAAGGATTGTCGAAATCTTGTCGCTGCTGCATCAAGGGGGCTCTTTTGAAGAAGCCAAAACATTGTTTAATCAAGAATTTGAAGGGGTCGACGTGACAGAGATCACGGCTGCAGAAAAGGCACTGATACAAAGTGGGTTGAATCCGCAGGAAATCCAGAAATTGTGCAACATCCATGCCTCTGTATTTAAAGGGGCAATCAACGAGATCCACCGTTCGAACCTCGAACACGAACAGCCAGGCCATCCGATCCAAACGATGAAATTGGAAAATCAAGTGCTGCAGTCGTTGCTGACGGATGAAATCGATGGTCTTCTGGTTAAAATAAAAGCGGGGGATTGGTCTCAAAAGCCGCGCCTGATTCATGCGCTGGAAGATCTGCTGCAGATTGATAAGCACTACGCTCGGAAGGAAACCTTGATTTTTTCTTATATGGAAAAGTACGGCATCACCGCGCCGCCAAAAGTTATGTGGGGTGTCGATGATGAGATTCGTGAGCAGATCAAGGCACTGATCCAATTGGCAAAAGCAGACAAGACAGCCTATAACCCTATCGCTGAAAAATGGGAAGCAGCAAAAAGCGAGCTGGAAGAAATGATTTTTAAAGAGGAAGAAATCATGGCACCTATGACCTTGGATGTTTTCAGCCTAAAGGATTGGGAAAAAATCGCAGAAGATAGTTTTGATATCGGCTTTTCTTTTATTCCAGAACCTTTGCCGTGGAAAGCGAGCCAAGCCTCACTAGAACAAGAGCAGGAACGAGAACCGGCTCGGCAGCTCGCCATCCAGCAAGCCAAGGAAACAACGGAAGGTATTGTAGCTGGTCTTGCGGCAGAAACCGCAGATGTTTCTGACGAAGAGCATTATGATTGGGAAAATGAAACATCGACTGAAACAATCGTTTTGCCAACAGGAACAATGAAGCTGGAAGAAATGATCGCCTTGTTCCAAGTCTTGCCTGTGGATCTGACTTTTGTAGACAAAGAAGATCGGGTGCGCTTTTTCTCAGAAGGAAAGAGCCGAGTCTTCCCCCGTACAAAATCAGTTATTGGACGAGAAGTCGTCAACTGCCATCCGCCAAAGAGTATGCATATCGTGCAGCAGATATTAGATGATTTTCGTTCGGGTGTCCGTACAGAAGCTGATTTTTGGATCGACATGCGTGGGAAAAAAATCTATATCCGTTACTTTGCTTTAAAAAATGAATCGAATGACTATCTAGGCTGCTTAGAAGTCACACAAGACATTACAGACATTCAGGCGATCGAAGGACAAAATCGATTGTTAGAAGGTAAAACAAACTAATTAACGTAGAAAAAGAGTTTTCGTGTATGCGGCAACTCTTTTTTCTACGTTTAAAGCACCTCCGACATCAGTAAAAGAAGATAGAGAAAAAAGGATGCCAAGAGGCACCCTTTTTCTTAATAACATTTTGAACAAGGGGACAATCCGCGCCCCAATGCCTCCTCTAACGTAGCCGGTGAATACGTACCGTTTCCACATTTGTGGGTGTGGTATTTGCTGCCGGTCGGCGTAACGTAAACCGTTTGTCCCTGTGCAGGTTCGGCTGCTTGTGCTTGTTGCTGCGCCTGTTGCTGTGCTTGGGCCTCTGCCTGCGCTTGAGCCGCTGCAGCCTGTTGTGCTTCTGCCTGTCTTTTTGCCTCTGCTTCTTGAGCGACTCGTTGTTCTTCTGCTTTTCGGGCGGCCTCTGCCTCGTCTGCGACTCGTTGTTCTTCTGCTTTTCGGGCGGCCTCTGCCTCGTCTGCAAGCCGTTTTTCTTCGGCCTTTCGAGCGGCTTCCGCCTGTTCGGCTGCTCGTTTCGCTTCTGCTTCTTTCGCTTCTTGCTCTTTGCGTAGCTGTTCTGCTTGGGCTGCTTTTGCAGCTTCTGCTTCTGCACGTGCTTTTTTATAATCATCAGCGGCTGCTTGGTCATAACCTTTTCCCGCTTGAACGTAATTTTCAATACTCCATATGTTTCGCTGTTGTTCTTTTGCTTTTTTTTCTGCCTTTTTGATTCTATCAAGGTACTTTGTGTTTTTTCCTTTAGTGTCGCGAACCATGACCAAGCCTTCGTCAGCAAGTGTTTCTTGAAGAAGCTTACCATCAGCCCAAACATAGACTAATTCTCTTTTTTTGCTGTCACGTTTGGTACCTTTGTCATATTCGATCTGGATTTTTTTAGCGTTTTTCAGAATTTCTTTTGTTCTGTCTTTCGCTTCCTGCGCGTAAGGATTGTCCTTTTTTAGCTTGGGTGCTTGCGTCAACAAATACTTGGCAGTGACGCTCTTGCCGTTTTTCAATTTAAAACGCGTAGTGTTCCCATCAACATACTTTTTAACTTTTACAGTAACCTTTTTATTCGCTTTTCGTTTGGTAGCCGTGGTTTTTTCTGTCTTTTCTTTAGCCGCAGTTACTTGGTACTGTTGTGTGGGGGTCGCAAATAGAAAGCTAGCCAAAAGTGCCAATGTGACCCCAACCTTGATCCCAATTCCCTTTTTCATGTAATACCCTCCTCATACCTAAAAATAATTACTAAAACCAATGTGTATACTTAAATAATACTATATTTTTATGTAAATAAATAAAAAAATTAGAGAAAGTGATTTTTTAATAGTAAGTTTAATAAAGTCTAGAAGGCAGCTCGATGTCATTTTTTTAATAATAACCAAGTTCTGATCAGGAATAGATTTATTTATCTATTAATAGATAGATACCTAATTATTAGGAAACGAAATATTTTGATTGACATTCGGTTTAAGTGCGTGTATATTCTGTTCGAACAGTTAGATATCTAATTTTTAGCGAGGAGGGTATTTGTTTGGATAAACTAGTAGTTTCTAATTTGTTGCGTTCCATCATGAACAAATCTCGAGAATCTATGGATCATCGCGTGAAGGATATGGGGGTCAGTCCACAACAGGGGCGAATGATCGTCTATATTGCGCAAAATGAAGACAAGGGATTGATCCAAAAAGATTTAGCAGAAGTCTTTCAACGTCGCGGAGCAAGTATCACTAGTATGCTGCAAGGCTTGGAGAAAAAAGGCTATATCGAACGGCGAATCCCGGCAGATAATGAACGTCAGAAAAATATCTACGCCTTACCAAAAGGCAAGGCTTTGGTGACGGAGACCAATGAAGCTTTTTATGCGGCAGAAAAAGAATTGCTTCATGCCTTGAGTGAAGCAGAAATCCAACAATTAACTGCGCTGCTCACAAAGATAGACCGCAGCCTTTAATACACAAGCAGGAATGGCCTGCTTGCGGCTTTATAGTTAGAAATCTAACAATTACACCTCTAATAGAAGAAGGTATTCCCATGGAAGAATTTGAAGAAAACGAATCAACGATTTACTATTTAAAAGAAAGCCCAATTCGTAAGGCGATCGCTCATTTATCGATCCCGATGATGGTGGGTATCTCAGCGACGACGATCTACAACCTGATCAATGCGTACTTTATCGGGTTGATCCACGATACCAATATGATGTCTGCGATTACTTTGGCGATGCCGATCACGATCGTGTTGATGGCTGTTGGAAATATGTTTGGTGTTGGCGGAGGCAGCTTTATTACACGATTACTCGGAAGCGGGGAGACTCAAAAAGGCAAAAAAGTAGCGGGATATTCCTTTTACATGAGCATTGCTCTAGGTGTGGTTCTGGGAATCGCCGCGATTCTCTTTATGAATCCCTTAGTCCATCTACTGGGGGCAGACGGGCAAACGTTGCTTTATACGAAACAATATTCAACGATCCTTTTTGCCGGCGGTTTTGCCTTTATTCTGAATTTCGCTTTGGAACAGCTAGTTCGTTCGGAGGGGGCTTCTAAAGAATCCATGTATGGCATGTTTATCAGTGTCGCGGTCAGTATTGCCTTAGACGCGCTATTGATTTTAGTCTTTGACCTACACGTGATCGGAGCGGGAATCTCCACGGTAGTGGCGAACCTCGCAGCAACGAGTTATTATGTTTGGTTTCTGGAAAACAAAAGTGAATCGTTAAAAGGATTCTTGAAGCATGTGAAAATTTCTGTTCAGGATCAAATAGAAATCTATAAGATTGGTGTTTCGGAATTGTTCAAATCCGCGTTTATGATCGTAACGACCTTGTTATTAAATAACTTTTCTGTTGCATATGGCGACAATGTTGTTGCCAGCTTTGGAATTGCTGTACGGATCACACAATTGCCTGAGTTTCTGACGATGGGGCTATTTTTAGGGGCGATGCCCTTGTTCGCCTACAGCTTCGCGGCTCATAATACGAAGCGGCTGAAGGAAGCGTTGAAGGAAGTTTCCTTATGGATCGGCGGCATTTCAATTGTTTTTGCATTGGCAGTTTACTTATTTCGCGTTCCCGTCTTGCATCTGTTCACCAATGATCCTCGAGTGATCCACGTTGGATTGGTCGTCTTGGCAGCCCAACTGGTCTCCTCTGTTTTTAATGGCTTTTCTGGTCTGTTTACAGGGATTTTTCAAGCCTCTGGATTGGGGGCTCAGACAGGGATCATGTCAACGATCCAAGGGACCTTCTTTATTCCAGTCGTCCTACTGCTGCATCATTTCTACGGATTAGACGGCCTCATCTGGTCTATGACGATTACAGAAGGGATCGCGTTCGTCGCTGGCGTGATCATGGTGATTCCCTATGTAAACAAATTAAATAGAAATGAATTGCCAGCGATGCACGAACAATAATATCTGAATAAGTGTTATTTAAAGTGGTCTTGAAAATCAAGATTACTTTTTTTATATAGATTACAAGCGATTTAAAATAATAAATACTCATTTTTATTCATAAAACGAAAAATAAAGAGTTATTTTTTTACGGAAATTGACCATATTTTGAGGTATGATGAATAAGAGAAAATTCAAGAAGTAAAAAATAAACGGGATGTTCCACTTAAAAAGGAGAGAATACTTATGCCAACCAAACCATTGACGCAAATCACACTATTTACGATGGGAAGAGACAATCTGGAAAAACGAATTTTGAAAACGTATGCGGATCTATCTGACTCAGATGCTGCGATTCAGTATATTGTTGCTGTGCTGATTCGTCATTGTTTGTGTATAAGCGACTTTTCGGGAATCTGCAGCGAATTGGTAAGGGATATCTTTTTATCTGAGGAACCGACGGATGTTCTGCGAAAATTTTTCCCGTTGTTTCGTGAGGCCTTTAAAAGTGGAAAAGAGTGGGAGCAGGCCACTCGCCGATTGTATAAAAACACCAAAGAATACCACCGCTACAACAATCGATTAAGCGACAGCAAAAAATATTTGTTCGGAAAGACCACGTCTCCTGAAGAAATGGGAGGGCAGCAATACAAACTAGTCTCCACATTTGAGGATGCTGTGGGAAAGAGCCATTCTTGGAGTCTGCGGGATGCAGATCCGCATTCTTCCGCCTTGAAGATCGATGCCGTTTTAGAGCTGTTGTCTACATTGACGATTTTTGAAAAAGACGGTATTCGCCGTTTTGTTAAACTGGAAAATTCGGAGATCGACAATTGCACACGCTATCTCAAGATCAAAAAAGGGGAGATCGTGGAGGAATCAGAGGTGCAGATTCCTGTTGGACCGACTGTCTCGATGGCTGATCTGATGAACCTGAGTGGGGATGAAAAACTAGAACTCGTAAAACAGCTGTTGCCAGAAGGGATCGTTTTAACAGATATGCGTGGAGACGACCGCGAAAATCCGCAGCCAGAGATTCCGGCGCCTGCCGCAGCGGAAGAATGTCCGCCAGCCAATGACGGGGATCGCTCTAAAGCCCGCGAAGAACGAAAAGAAAAAACAACGAACACGCCTGCACCGGAGCAGTCATTGGCACTTTCTGCGGAAAAGAAACCCTATATCGACTTCCGAAAACCAAAAAGTGAAAAGCAAAAAAATCGTGAACGGAAAGACGAACTCTATAAACAGACGAAAAAGGGAAAGAGCCATTCAAGGAAAAAGAAAAAACGGTGAGGTGAAGGATGAGATAGATTGAATCTTGTAAAAGGGTGGAAAGTCGTATTTTTGTCCCTATTTGTCAGCCGTAAAAACTAAAAACTGTGTCGTTACGACAATGAACCAAAACTATTGAAATAAAAAAGATCCCTTCGAGTTGAAGCAGCTATGTCCACCGAAGACGCCATTCTAAATCTGAGATCAGTAGAAAGAGCTATTAAGACAATGCGGTAGAGGGTATAATTTAAGATAGGCAGGAATTTTAAACTAGGGGAAAGTAAATAATTTTAAATCGCGCCCTACGGTTAACCAGCCGACGAGCCTAAATCTAAAAACAAAGGAACACCAGTTTTTTCTTACTTAACTAGAAGTGGTTTTATTCAAAAAGATCCCAACTTAGGTAATGCCATAAAATCGCTACTGCTTAAGACAGCCCAAAACGAAGTATACGCATGAAGGTCTACAATACTTTATGGACATTAAAATGGATGGAAGAGCAATTTTGTCGGCGGATAGATTTTCCGTTGGATCGTGAGTTGATTTGGCTTTGGCCAGATAGTTATCACTATCTGTATGAGAAAGAGGCGCTTGATTTCGGTCGTTACGCGTTTTTTACGTTTGAAATACCCGCCCATTATTATAAAAAGGCTATTTTGTGGTCAGATTTTTACCGGTGGCATCTTGTATTAAATCGGTTATGGGAGAATGAACCTGATGAATCTGATCGGTATGAACGCATTTTCAATTGAAAAGAAATGAGAAACCTGGAACGATACAAGGAATAACCACAAGACTACACAAAGATTGGGTCAAAAAAATCACTTAGGAGGCCATCATGGAAAAGTCAGCTATTCAACAACGAATGGAAACGTTTAAAGCTTTTGGTGCTGCATTGAAAGGTGCGACAGTATATTTTCGAGAGGATTGGGGCGTACTTTATTTTGATTTGAGAGGCAAGATGTTTGGATTGATGACCGATCAAGCGACGGAGGAGACGATTATTACCTTGAAAAATCTACCTGAAAAAAACGAAGAGCTACGGGAGATGTATCCGGGTGTTGTGATTCCGGGTTATTATACCAACAAAAATCATTGGAACTCGATCAAGTTAGCCAACGAAGAACTAAACGATGACACGATCAAGCAGCTTATCGAGACGTCGTACCGTTTGGTGTATCAGAAGCTGACGAAGAAGGAAAAAGCGGAGATTGAAGGATAAGTAAAAAATTCCAAAAAGTTGCTTGCTTCTTTTATCATGGATAAAGAAACGAAGGACCTCTTATAATCTGAATTTGAGATACTTATTAATTGATCAAGTAGAGTAGCAGACCGATTATAAGGAGTTTTTTATCTATAAATAGCCAAAAAATGATAGTGAATCTGTTTTCATTCTTGTGAAAAGGACTAAATAGCCTACTGAGGATTGCTTGTGAGTAAACTGTTCGGTAACTAGGCAATCCTAGCATTTTTAGCGGGATAAGAATGACAAGACTTCAACTTTTATATTCAATTAAATAGGTGCTCAAATCTCAAAAAGATTTGAGCACCTATTTTTGTCTCAGCGAAGAGAATGTTGAACCAAACGCATTGTTGGATTTAAGTTAAGTATTTAAAAAGTTTAGAGTCAATTGCCTGATTTAACCGCAAATCCATCTCTACTACATTTTGAGATTTGCCATCCTGGGTATTCTTTGATAATTGTTTGATTGAATTTAGAATGGGTTTGGCTTCACCAAGATAATAGAATTCTTTGCCTTCATCATCCGACTTTTTGACAAAGATATGGATAGTCCAACGATCAGTGTCTTGAAGCACTTTTACTTCTGGGGAATTCAAGGTCCGAGGAGACTTAGTAAACCAACGCATAGTAGATTCATCAACTAACTCATCTTCATAAGCCATCTGAGCCCCTTTAAACTCTTCTCCTTTTTGTAAAGTAACAAAAATTACAAAATTACCCTCTTTATAAGTATAACCACCGATGTTTTGATCCACCATTTGTTCCTTCCAATTCAGCATCCGTAAAACATCACGCCGACGATATTTAGCATAATAAGTTAGTGGATTTTCGGGAGTAAACTCTTCTGATTTATAGAAACTTGCAGTTAATAAATCAATTATTAGTTTTTTAAAATACGCATTTTCTAAAGCAAGTTGGAAAGATTTCGTTAGTCTGATAACGTCATTATTTGTTTCAATAATTTCTGCGCCAATATATGTTTTTTTAATTCCGCCAGTAAAAAATTGTAGAGATAAGGTTCTTAATACTGAGTGAACGGTTTTTTTATCACTTTGAAGATGACAATCTTTAAATAAATTTTGAGTCTCTTCAAACGAAAGTGGGGATTGTTCATTAATTAGTTTAGACAATAAGATAATTTCATGTTGTCTAATTCCCGGTAAAATTTCTCTCGAAAGAACCATTAAATATTTATTTTCGACGTCATCCAAAATACCTTCATTATCCCCAATTTTTTCTAAGAAAGTGTAATAAGACTGGAATTTATTCGCGATTAGGATGGGATCAATCATTTTTTGTTGAATAAAATCATTTAAATAGGGAACTCGATTCAATCGATTTTTAACTGAAAAATACACGTCTCTTAGTTCTTTCATTGAGTCAAGGGACGCATCATCGATTGATTTGAAGATACGGTCCTTAGCGATTCTTTCGAAATTGATTGATGAAAGCCCCGTGATATAATTTGTATCAAAAGTATCTTTTCTTAAAGCATCTTTATTACGCGTAATATCACCAGATAAAGCCATGGGGATCATATAATTATTTTTATAATTACCAATAAAGTCAATGATTGTGACAAAATCTTTTGAAGGATCTTTCCTTAACCCGCGTCCTAATTGTTGCACAAAAACAATGCTAGATTGAGTATTGCGTAACATAACTACTTGGTTGATTTTTGGGATATCAATTCCTTCATTAAAAATATCTACGGTAAAAATGTAGTTAATTTCCCCAGATTCCAGACGCTCGATTTGAACTTCTCTTTCTTCAATGGAATGTTCTGCGGTTAAGTAAGTGCTCGGAACATTTTGTGCGTTGAATTGCACGGATAATTCTTCTGCTTCTGCTTTACTACTACAGAAAACAAGCCCTTTTGGAGAATTTCTTGAACAACCATAATAGTTGATTTTCTCTAAAAGAAAAGCAACACGATCTTTGGTTGTTAAGTATTTTAAATCTGTTGTCTCAGAAATAATCACATCATCTTTTTCATAATCAGAAACTCCAAAATAATGAAATGGACAGAGTAATTCTTCTTCTAATGCTTCTTGTAGACGTATTTCATAAGCAATGTTGTAATCAAATAGCTCAAAAATGTTGAATTTATCTGTCCTTTCCGGGGTAGCTGTCATACCTAATAAAAATTTGGGGGTAAAATAATCGATGGTATTGATATAGGATTGAGCACCCGCTTTGTGGACTTCATCAATTAGAATATAGTCAAAGTAATCTTTTTCAAATAATGTATGATAAGTAGGTTTTGAAATCGTTTGGATTGTTGCAAATAAGTATTTTGCTTTCAAATCCTTTTGGCTGCCTGATAAAATGCCAAAACTTTCTTCTGGTTCACCCAGTATTTTTTGAAAAGACTCTTTCGCCTTATTAAGAATTTGTTCTCGATGAACAATAAATAGCATTTTTTTAGGTTTAGCTTGTGAAACATCAAAGGCAGCGAGGTAAGTTTTCCCCGTTCCAGTAGCAGATATTATTAATCCTTTCTCTGCCCCCGAAGCTCTTAACTCCTGTAGGTTCTCTAAAGCAACTTTCTGCATTTTGTTGGGAATGATATATTGAGGCGAGAATTCAGCAATGGCTTCTTTTTCTTCCAAATCGTGATTGTTTACTATTGGTTTGTAAGTGGACCTATAGTGCGTAATCCATTTATTCGATAGGATTTCAGCTTGTTCCCACTCAGTAGCTAAATGGTTCTGAATTTGATGAATCACTGCACCATGCTCGTAGGAAGTTAAGCGAATATTCCATTCATAGTTTAATTTCAAGGCGTTCATCGTTAAGTTAGAGCTGCCAATGATAAATGAATGGTATTCTTTTTGAGAAAAGAGATACCCTTTGGAATGGAATCCATTTTTTGTCGAGATACGAACCTCGAGGTTTGGGATAGCTAAAAGTGATTCAAACATATCAGGATGGTTAAATCCTAAGTAAGTGGATGTCAATAAGCGACCAGATATTCCCCGTGAAGCAAGATCGGAAAGCTGAGATTTAAGAGCATTTAATCCATCCTGAGTCACAAAAGCAACTGAAAAGAAAAAATCTTCGCAGGTATCAGTTTCCTCTTGCAAAACATTCAACAGAAATTCTTTTTGCGTAGGCTGATTGATAATGAGTTTGGGATCGTATTGAGAACCTTCGACTTTTCTATTGATAAATGCTTTTCTTAATGATTGTTCTAAAACATCCATGAAATAGCTCCTTTATAGTGTCGTTTTTAATTTTTCAACTGTAGGAATGTCTGCAGGTGCCCATTCAAGAGTGCCTAATTTGCTGGAGGGTAACCACTTAATGTTTACGTGTTCAGTAAGTGTAGGTACGCCTTCAATTAGATGACAAATAAAAGTTGTTAAATGAACAAAGCCAAAATCATACTCATAGGTAGTAGATTCAAATAGCTCCTCTTCAACGTTTACCGAAATTAAAAGTTCTTCAGTTAATTCCCGTTTTAGAGCTTCAATAGGAGTTTCGTGTTCCTCGATTTTCCCACCAGGGAATTCCCAATAATGTGCCAATGATTTTCCTGACCCACGTTGCGCACACAATATTTTTTGATTGTCGATAATGATAGCACCGACGACTTCAATAGTTTTTTTCATAATGTACTTCCTTTTTAAAATTGATCGAATAATATTATTATAACTGAATGTAATCAAAAGTCCTATTTTGCATAGAGCGACTCCGAGCATAAGTTGTTTTAATGGTTTTGAATCCATTTTTATTTTTTAGTTAGGGGAAGTTTAGCCGCGTATGTAATGCGCCTCTTATTTTTAGATCTTGATAGATCTGATAAAATTTCTGTGATATTCGCTCTTTAAGCTGAAGCGGTAATTAGTTAATTTTCAGAGTAAAGTATTTAAATGATGGCTAATCGTCTCACTGATGAACTAAACGATGACACGATCAAGCAGCTTATCGAGACGTCGTACCGTTTGGTGTATCAGAAGCTGACGAAGAAGGAAAAAGCGGAGATTGACGCGTAAAAAATGACGCTGCTTAATTAAGCAGCGTCATTTTCATTCTTTTTTTCGGACCAATGCAAGGCAAGGTAATAGCCTGTGATACCCATACCAATCAAGAAACAGGCGGCATCGAAACTGTTCAAAGCGGGTTTGAAGAGCGCATAGAGGACCACGACGATCAGCCAGTTCAGGATACTCCATAACACATTTGTGGAGGCAGAGGCGGATTTTTTCCATGGGACATCCCATTTTTCACCGGTAATCCCTTTAACAAAATGAGGGACTCCGTTCGCAAACAGCATACCCAAGATGATACATATAATTGAATCCATCGGAATCTTCTCCTTTTTACGTGTTCAATCTGTAGTATACCTCTTTCCGGCTTTTTTTTCTCGTGATTTTGAAAGAAATTCTTTTGGAATGAGCAGAGGATTTAACAGCAAGGAGAGGGAGGTGTTAAGGTAGATACGTACAATCAGTGAACGGAATGAATGAGAATGTTTGTAACACAAGGAGGAATTTATCGATGAAAGCACCATTGATTACTATGAATGACGGCCATCAGATACCAGCAGTTGGCTTAGGAACATTTCAGATTCGCGGTGGCGTAGGGGTCGATCAAGTATTGACGGCTATCCAGGATGGGTATCGCTTGTTGGACACCTCTACAAACTATGATAGTGAAGGCGTCGTGGGAGAAGCGATTCGTCGTTCGGGGCTTCCTCGCTCGGAATTTTTTGTGACGACCAAGCTTCCAGGAAAGTACCATGCTTACGAAGATGCGTTAATGATGATTCAAGAATCGCTTTTTCGGATGGGGCTAGACTATTTTGATCTGTACTTGATTCACTGGCCTTTGCCAAAACGCGGGCTGTATGTGGAGGCTTGGCAAGCATTAGTGCGTGCTCAAAAGCTGGGTTTGATCCGTTCTATCGGCGTTTCGAACTTTGAACCGGAGCATTTAGACAAAATCATCGAAGAAACCGGTGTTACGCCTGCAGTCAACCAAATCGAGATCCATCCTTATTGGGTGCAGGAGCGCATGCTGAAGGCAAACAAGGAGCGGGGCATCTTAACGGAGGCTTGGAGTCCGCTTGGCCGTGGCAATGACGCGCTGAAGGAAACCGTCATTGCGGAGCTTGCTGAAAAACATGGAAAGACACCGGCCCAAATTATTTTGCGCTGGCACGCAGAACGGGGCATCCTTCCTATTCCAAAATCCCGCAACCTGATCCATCAACGGGAAAATCTGGCTATTTTCGATTTTGAATTGACGCAAGAAGAAGTGGGTCGGATCAATTTACTGGAAAAAGCAGATGGACGAATCGATGACCAAGACCCAAATGAATACGAAGAGTTTGAGTAGTATAGAGGCAGTGGAAAATCCATAGTTAACTAAAAAGTCATCAGTTATAAAATTTTTATTCGGAAAAAAAATCTGATTATACCAGTCATTCATATTTTTATTCAAAAACGTTTTCAATTGTGGCATACTAAAAAGGAAGAGTATGCTGCAAGGGGGACGCAATGAAGAAAATCGTGTTACTAGTTGGAGTAGTGGTGGCGGCGTTTTTGATTTTTCAGGTCACGCAAAAGGGCGAAGTAGAAGAAACGGCTGTTCCAAAGGCAGCGACTTCGCAGCAAACCGAGCGTAGTGAGGCAACCTGTACGAATCGTGACTTGAACGAGTTGGATCAAGTGACCTATTCGCATCACAAAGAGTTGATGGAGGACTTGACGGGCGAGGGGGAACGTGTGAGGAAATCAACGCAAAAGGTCTTTGTAGGCGCAAGCTTAAACGAAGATGGCCGCTCTTGGTCAGGATATTTCGAAAAGTAAAACCGTTTTGATCGGATGGATCGAAACGGTTTTTTTCTGTTAAAGATTTACCTGACGGAAGCGGCGGACAGAGACGCGATAGGTCCCCCACATCATGACGACGTAAATCAGTATTCCAGCAGCTAAAATAGGCAACTGTCTGAGTTGTCCTTTAAGGGTAACGTCCTCTAGCCACGCAAGCGTTGGAAAATGGACCAGCGCCTCTACGATCATGGCGAGGATCGTTGCTGGGATCAGGCCCTTTAGGAAAGAGATCCCTACTTTATAAGCAGTCTTGAAATAGCTTGTTAAAAAGAGAAAATTGAAGCAGGCAAAAAGGATCAGTCCGAATCCATAAAAAGCCGTATTTGCTTCGATGCCTACTGGATTGGGTTTGGACAGGAGCTGCAATCGCAAAAAGGCAAAGGGGATAGAGAGCACGATCGTCAACAGTTGGGAGACCAGCAGGACCAGCCATTTTCCCAAAACGACTTCTGAGCGCTTTAACGGAAGCAGTGCAGAGTAGTAGATGTCGCTGGTCTCTCGGGTATACATCAAATTTACGAAGTTTCCGATCAGACTAAAGAGAAAGACCATCGTATACGGGTATGCGGGAACCAATACTAGCGGCCCCATCAGTGAAAAGATAAACAAATTGGGATGTGCAGCTAACCGAATCTCTTTATATAGTAAGTTAGAAATCATAGTGTTTTTCCTCCATCCGAACCATAATCGCCTCTAACGTAAGGTCTCCGACATCCTCTGGGCGTTTTAGCGTTTGAAAAGAGGCAATAAACTCTTTTTTCGGCGCGGCTTTGATTAATGTCCCTTCTTTAATATAAATGATCGTATCGGCGCATTTTTCTAAATCTGAGGTAATGTGGGTAGAGAATAAAATGCTTTTTTCCCCGTCTTTGACGATCTGCTGAAAAATCGCTAGCAGCTCTTCGCGGGATACAGGATCGAGTCCGCTGGTAGGTTCGTCAAAAATAAAGAGCGTCGCTTGATGGGAGAGCGCCAGGGCAATTAAGTACTTTACCCGCATCCCGGCGGAAAGCTCCTTGATTTTTTTCGTTGGCTCCAAAGAAAAGAGCGTCAAGAATTTTTGATAAGCGGCTTCGTCCCAATCAGTATAGAATCTTTTTGTAACAGCTGTGATATCGCTGATTTTCTTTTCTTTATAAAAATCAATGCCGCCTAGAACGACCCCGATTTTCTGTTTGCAGGCACGTTCATTTTCCAAAAAAAGCTGCTCGAACATCGTTACTTTCCCGTGATCTACAGGGATCAAATTCAGCAAGGCCTTTAAAATCGTGGTTTTCCCCGCACCGTTGACACCGATCAACCCAACGATCTCCCCTTTTGGGATATGGAAGCTGACATTGTTCAATGAAAACGTAGGATACTTTTTTGAGAGCTCCGAAACTTCCAACAGATTCATCAAGCGTCCTCCTCCTTTGGTTCAAAGATCGTTTCCATCATATTCCCAGTCATTTGCATGAAGGTCGTGCTGTCGATCAAAGCGATGCCCTTGGAAGCAGGGTTCGTGTCCCCAAGAACGACCAGCGTGTCGCCAGTCTGGATATTGAACAGGTCTCGGGCTTTTTTAGGCAAAACGAGCTGACCGCGGGCACCGACGGGAACGATCCCGAAGATGTGCTTGCCTGCCGGACCGATGGGCAGACCGTCCTCCTCCTGGTTATGCCGGATCAGATCGGTCAAAGTAACGTCGTAGAGACTGGCAAGCGCATCGCATTTCAAAATATCTGGTAAAGAATCCCCATTCTCCCATTTCGCAACGGCTTGACGCGAGACCTCCAAGCGTTCGGCCACATATTCCAATGACCACTTGTTTCGATTTCGTAAGGATCGCAAGTTGTTCGCGATCGGATTTTTCTGATTTTTCATTTTTTTCCTCCTCCTTGTTTCCACTTTAGCGTAGAGGTCAGGAAAAAGAAATAAACCATTTGTAACAAAATTGGTTCGGTTTCGTTGCAGTGAATAAAAATTAAGCCGCCTTAAATTATGAAAGCAAAAATGTTGTGTTTTCAGAAAACGAAGTCATAATGGTGGAGAAAGAAGGGACAGGCATGAAAAATCAAGAGAATCGCCATGAGGCAGAGAAGCGTTTTGTAAGTGATCACTTTTTTGAAAAAGGACATTGGTGGAACAAATTCTATATTGGTCTACTGACGATCGTTGGTTGGATTGCTGTATCGATCCCTATCTATTGGACCGTCTCATCCACACTTTTAAAAAATGATTCGGCATTTTACCATGTGTGGAATGATCGTACTGGAGAAGCCATCTATTATCATACCGGGTTTCAATTTCTTGTTTCATTAGGCATTATCATTCTGGGCGTATTTTTTCTGACAGTGCGAAACAATCATCGAATCACGCACCATGAAAAAGTAGAAAAATTGTATGATGAGGAAGGCTTGCAGGCTCGAAAGGCGGCGTTGAATGCCTTCTATACAGAACGCTTTGGCTCGGAGGCGCTTCGTCACGAGGTGCGCTATTATTCTGTCCCAGAGGATAAAAATCTAGCAGATGACACGATACGTGAACATTATAAGGAGGCAGAGTAAGATGGCGATTGATACAGGGTACCCCGTTTTAAGTGCAGTGTTGAATGTCCTGTTGTTTATTTTAGTCAGTTACCCTGTTCTCGGCGCTTTTGTTTGGCTGATCGAAGTCATTTTTTATCGAGTGCTTTTTCGTCATAAAAAGACGACGTTCGAAGAGATTCCCGTTTCAGAGGAACCCTTTGTTACGATCATGGTGCCTGCGCACAATGAAGAAGTGGTGATCGAGGAGACGCTAACGTATTTATTGAATGAACTGAACTACCACAATTATGAAGTGCTCGTGACAGACGACGGATCGACCGATCAGACACCTGAGATATTGGCGCGTCTGCAAAAAAACTATTCTCGGTTGCGGGTTCTGAGAATCGAGAAAAACAAAGGCAAAGCCTATGCCTTCAACATCGGAGTAGGTTTTGCGAAGGGCGAATACATATTAAGCAACGATGCTGACACGATCCCAGAGGCGGATGCACTTTGGAAATACATGAATTATTTCATGACCGAGGCAGATCAAAACGTGGCGGCTGTAACAGGTAATATGGATGTTCAAAATCGCTCGAAGATCATTGAAAAGGCGCAGACAGTTGAATTTTCCAGCATCGTCGGAGTGATCAAACGCGGGCAGCTCGGTACATTGGGAACGATGTATGCCTATAGCGGTGCGAACACGATGTACCGGAAAGATGCGTTGATCGATGTCGGCCTGTTTCGCCAAGACCGGGCAACAGAGGATATCAGTATTGCGTGGGATCAACAATTAAACGGTTGGATTCCGACCTTTGCACCAGATATCATGTTTTTCATGGGGGTGCCCAACACCTTGAAGATGCTCTATCGACAACGGAAACGTTGGGCAAAAGGCGGTACAGAAGTGTGGTTGACAAACATGAAGAAAGTGCCGCTGCATCCCATCAAATATTTTGAACAGTTTTTACTGTTCATCGACCAAACCTTCAGTATTTTTTGGAGTTTGTATTACTGGGTATTTTTAGCCGCCTTTCTAGGAACGATGCTCCATGCGTTTGTCCTGGGAGACTACGATCGAATCTTCCATATGCTGGCGCTGTCCTTTATCTTTGTGAATTTTGAGATGCTGGCAGGGTTCATGCAAGTGGCCGCAGCACTGATCATTGATGACAGTGGGCGAAAATTGAAATACCTGATTTTTGCGCCATTCTATATGTTGATCTATTGGATGATGAATGTGCTGACGATCGCGACGACATTTATCCCGGCTATCAAAACAATTTTAGGATTCGGCACAGGGACGTGGGTCAGCCCGACCCGTGTTTCGATCAGTAAGGAATAACAATGTTCGTTTAAACTTCGCGTAAACTCGCGGAGTTTTTTTATTGGAAAGCGTATTAAACGACGAAAAAAAAGATACAAAGTATAATGAAATAATTGATATAATCAATATGTTGATTTCTAAATGAAAGTTGTCAATTGAAGTATAGAATGAGGAAAGGGATGTTCAAATGAAAAAGCGTGTATTACTGGTTTGTTTGGTTACCTTATCAGCCTTTGCCGCACCAGCGGTCATCCAAGCTGAAGATGCTGCGCAAACGAGCGTATCGGAAATACCTTCTGCACCAAGTAAGAGTGACACTTCCGAAAGCGCTATCCAACCGGCTGAAGGGGAAAGCACTGTGCAGAGCGCACCAGCGTCTCAAGAGCCAGAGACAGCTGCGGAAACTCAGACCGCCGTGGTCAACGGGGAAGTCGTGGAAGTGGAGCCGCCGCATAAAGACGGACAAGATGAAGCGAATGCGACGCAAGCGCCGAAGGAGGAGCTGCGAGAAGGCAATGCCCGGTCTTTCCGCGCCGCTGCGGCATCGGTTCCCATGTACCGTCTGTACAATCCAAATAGCGGGGAGCATTTTTACACGAAGACAACCAGTGAACGGGACCATTTGCGTTCTGTGGGCTGGCGGTATGAAGGGATCGGCTGGCAAGCGCCGACTGGCGGAAATCCCGTGTATCGACTCTACAATCCAAACGCTGGAGACCATCACTACACCTTGCTCGCCAGCGAACGAGATCATTTGAAAAAAGTAGGTTGGCGTGACGAGGGGATCTCTTGGTATTCACCAAGTTCAGGGATTCCATTGTATCGGTTGTACAATCCAAATGCGCGATCAGGAGCGCATCATTATACCCCCATCACTTCAGAGCGGGACAATCTAAAACGAGCGGGTTGGCGTGACGAAGGAATTGCTTGGTACGCGGTCAGCGGCGGTGAACAAAGTCATGAAGACTATCGTTTATTGGGTGTGAAGAATTACAATCAATATGCCCTGGGAGCACCCAGCGGCTGTGAAGGCGCGTCCTTGCTTCAAGCTTTGCAATACAAAGGCAAGCTAGGCGGCTGGAGCCTGCGTTCGTTTTTGAACACGATCCCGAAATCACCGAATGGGAATCCGAACAACGGTTTTGTAGGATCTCCGTTTGTTGAAAATTCCTATACGTATTCAGCGATCTATCCAGCACCGTTAACGAGCTGGGGACAAAAATATGGAAACGTCCAAAACATTTCAGGCAGTTCAATGAATACATTGATCAACGAAGTCAAAAATGGCAATCCCGTAGTGGCGTGGGTGACGATCAACTTCCAACCGATCCGTTGGGGGAATTGGAACTTCGGTGTCGCTGCCAACAACAACCATGCAGTTACGCTAGACGGCTACAACAAGGCGGGCAACCAAGTCCATGTGTCCGATCCGATCAGCGGCTCTTACTGGGTGAACCGCACGACCTTCGAAAACATCTACAATGCAAGAAAATACGCAGTAGTGGTTCGATAATCCTGGACAAACAAAAAAGCGGCGCGCGCCGCTTTTTTTGTTGTTTAGCCTCCACCCATCAAGAAATCGAGGATGTTCCAGCCATCTGACGTTTCCCCACGATAAAGCTCTGTAAATCCACATGTTTTACAACTGATCGTAATAAACTTTTTATTTTGGACATCAAAAATCTTCGCAAAATTCCCACCCGTTGCTTGGAACTGATCGGACAAATAATGCTGCCCCCCACACTTCTCACAAACATATTGTTTTCTTTCCATTTTTATCACACTCCTTTTAGGTTGGCGCCTGTATGTTCAAGCAGTATACGACCGAACACCGTGTATGAATCAGGCCATTTTTCGTAGTCCGTATTTTTTATCGCCTGTGAAAGGTTCGATGCGCATTCCTTCTATTGCTTTAAATTATAGGGAAGTCTTGGGCCCGCTTCATCCGTCTTTAGCAGTATCTATCAAATTCTTTTTTGACAAAACAGCAGTTATCTGGTTAAATAAGAACATACGTTCGTATCGTGTGGAGCGATTCCGCGACTACGAATAAGGAGTGATTTTCGATGGAACTGGAAAGAAAAATAGAAATTTTAGCGGAGTCTGCGAAATATGATGTTTCTTGTTCCAGCAGCGGCGTGGAGAACAATACCCGATCAGGAACAGTCGGCAGTACGGCGGTATCCGGGATCTGCCATTCCTTTACCCCCGACGGCCGATGCGTCTCGTTATTAAAATTATTATTTACGAACGCGTGTATTTTTGACTGTCACTACTGCATCAATCGTAAATCCAATGCGATTCCGCGGGCGACGTTCACCCCGCAGGAAGTGGCGGATCTAACGATGGATTTTTATATGCGCAATTATATCGAGGGCTTGTTTTTAAGTTCAGCGATCATTAAGAATGCGGACTATACGTGCGAGCTTTTGATCAAGACCTTGAAAATTTTGCGTGAAGAAAAAGGCTTTCGCGGCTACATCCATGTCAAGGCGATACCTGGCGCGGATGAAAAATTGATCGAGCAACTGGGCTTTCTGGCGGATCGGATGAGCGTCAATGTTGAACTGCCTTCCCGCGAGAGCTTGAAGTTACTGGCGCCGGACAAAGACCCGTTTGACTTATATAAACCAATGAAGCAAATCACGACAGTAAAAAAAGAACAGGAATTTTTGCCAGCGGTTCGACGCGGCCCAAGCTTTGTCCCCGCCGGTCAGTCTACGCAGATGATCATCGGGGCTAGCCCTGAGAGTGACCGTTCGATCGTGAAAATCTCAGAGAATTTGTATCAGAAGTATCAATTGAAACGGGTCTATTATTCGGCGTATATCCCAGTCAATCAGGACAATTTATTGCCTGCTGTGACGACAGAGCCGCCATTGCTGCGGGAGCATCGCTTGTATCAGGCAGACTGGCTGCTTCGCTACTACAAATTCACAGCGGATGAGATTCTGTCAGAAGACAAGCCGAACTTTAATCTTTACCTTGATCCGAAAGCCAATTGGGCGGTCCAAAACTATCAGCGCTTCCCCGTAGATGTCCAGACCGCCACCTATGATGATTTACTGAGGGTCCCCGGGATCGGTCCGAAAAGCGCGCAAAATATCGTCAAAGCACGAAAGTATTATCGGCTGCATCTGACGGATTTAAAAAAACTAGGCATCGTGATCAAACGGGCACAGTATTTTATCGCCTGCAACCATGAGACACCTGCCGGTTTGATCAAGGACCCTGAGTGGATCATCGCTTCGTTGATTTCTTCAAAGCAATACAATGTACTGAAAAAACAAAACACACAATCCACGAGTGAACAACTGTCGCTCTTTGATGTGGAGCGGTTTGAACATGCGAAAAGTAGGTGACGTCCATGCGCGAGTCGGCAGAACATTGGGAATATGATGGCAGCTTTCTTGGATTTATGACGATCGTGGATCGTAGTTTTCGTGAGAAGCAGTTTCCGGCAGTGATTTTATCGCCGGAGACCGCGGTGGAAAGTTTATTTTTAACGGAATGGGTGGAAACAGATCCGATTCGTGGCGAGAAAATTTACCGTCGTTTGCGGCAGCGAGTGAGACCGGAAAATTTTTTGTTCATTCAAAATGGGTTTTATGCCACGCTTGAAGGCAAAGAACGTTATTTATTGGATGCCATCGAAATTTCGTTGCAAACCAAAGACCTATTGGAAAATCATTTGGGGCATCCATCCATCTTGGCATTGCGGAAAAGCATTCGAACACTGCTAGGAGAAAACCATGCCTTGACCGGCTTTGTTCGCTTTGAATACGTCGGTGAGGTGCTATTTAGTAAAATCGCCCCGAAGCACTATGTGATGCCGTACCTTTGCCCCCACTTTGCGGAACGTTATCCGCAGGAAAAGATCATGATCTACGACGAGACCCATGAAGTTTTAGGGATCATCGATCATGGCAGTATCCACCTCATGGAAAATACCACCTGTCCAGAACTTTCTGAAGCAGGCGACGAACAGGCCATTCAACACCAATGGAAGACATTCTTACAGGCGGTCACGATTGAGGAGCGGGCAAATTACAGAGCCCAACGAAATCATTTGCCGTTGCGGTTCCGCGGGAATATGACAGAATTTAAAACATAGCTGCTGTATACGGATAGATTTTTTGAACAGTTTCAGAGGTCAAACGGGCCAGTTTTTCTCCTTGGATCAGCTTTCGACAGTCTCAGAAACAATAAGTAAGGTTCCTAAGAGCTTTGCGTTCATGATTTTTTGATTCTGCTTTATAATGGGAACTATTAGGAAGCGAGTGAATCACATGGAAGAGAAAAAAACGCAAGGATCAATGGCGGTCCTGGCGGCGCTATTTGCCAACGTGCTGGTGGCGGTCAGCAAGTTTATCGGCTACATGCTCAGCGGCAGTGCAGCAATGATGAATGAAAGCATTCATAGTGTGGTAGATTGCAGCAATCAAATCTTACTGTTGTTTGGTGATCGACGGGCCGCTCGCGGGCAAAGTGAGCTGCACCAGTTTGGTGAGGGGCGTGCCAAATACTTTTTCAGTACGATCGTTGCCACGATGCTATTTTTTGGTGGGGGTGCACTAGGGATCTGGGAAGCAGTGGAGAAGCTGTTTCATCCCAGTCACGAAGTCGCCAATCCATTGATCGTGTTAGGTATTTTGGTTTTCGGTATTCTCGTCGAAGGCAGTTCGCTGCGTGTGGCGGTGAAAGAAATCCACGAATTAAATACAGAAAAATTGCCATTATTTAAGTTTTTACATGAAAGCCGTCACAGCGAGATCTTGATTATTTTTACGGAGGATTTTTGTGCCGTGATCGGGTTGGTGATCGCGATAATCGGGACGCTGTTGACGATGGTCACTGGGAATCCGATGTTTGATGCATTGAGCGGTCTGCTGATCGGGATGATGCTGCTATTTGCTTCGATCTTTTTGGCTCGGGAGTTTTACAGCTTGATCATAGGAGAAAGTGTCTCTAAAAATGACTTGCTGAAAATCCAAGATGCCTTTAAACGCGACGAAGTAAAAAAAGTGATCGACATCAAAACGGTCCATTTAGGTCCAACAGAAGTCATGATCGCCGCCAAGATCGACATCGCCGATTCCTACGAAGGCGTGAGCTATGATATCGTCAATCAAATCGAACGAGTGATTCGCCGAGCCTTGCCGGATAAGAAGGCGTATATTTACATCGAAACCGACGAATTCGATCCAGATTACGATCGCAAACGTCAAAACCAATCGGACACATAACCCTGTGCCCGATTTTTTGCCAGTTCTACTTCCTGCTTCAGCAGGTTAGTAGAATGGTATGCGTGATGAGAATAGAGCTCATTTTTTCTCAGGAAAAAAAAATTACCTCGAGCTCGATATAGCGGCCAGTTCTACTTCCTGCTTTAGCAGGATAGTAGAATGGTATGCGTGATGAGAATAGGGCTCATTTTTTCTCAGGAAAAAATGACTACTTTGAGCAGGAAATAGCGGCCAGTTCTACTTCCTGCTTTAGCAGGTTAATAGGCATACAACAATAACTTTATTTAAGGGAGGGTCAATAAGATGTCTTCATTGCGTTTTTTTTTCACCTATTCACGAGAGTTTCTGCGTCATTGGGGGAGTTATATCCTTTTGATTGTTGGAACGAATATTGTTTTAGAGATGTTGGCGATCCCGCTTTTTCAGTTTCTAACGGCATTCATTTTGAAACAGGGAGAGATCCCGTATGTTTCTAACACGAATATCGTCACGATAATCACCCAGCATCCCGCTGTTTTGATCGCTCTGCTATTGTTGCTGGCAGTTATATTGACGGTGATTTTCTTGCAGTTTACGTTCCAGTTGTTTGGGATCAAAAGCATCCAGACAAAAGAGGACCGCTCGTTATGGGAGATTTTTAAGCAATCACTTTACCATATGCGGCATTTGCGTCCGGCAACATTCTTTTTCTTCCTATTTTATTTTGTATTGATCCTTCCCTTTGCCAATGCCATTTTCCGTACTCCGTTGTTGAGCAAAGTAACGATCCCGGTTTTTATAATAGAGTATTTGAATGAGCATCTAACCTTTCTTCTATTATTAATGGTTCTTTCGTTGCTCGTGTCCTATATTGGGATTCGGTTATTGTTTGTCCTTCCGCTGATGATCTTCTCGGACGCCGCTCCTAAAGAAGCCGTGCGCAAAAGTTTAGAGTTGACGCATCATCGGTTTTGGCACTATGCATGGCGTATCTTTCTTTTGACCACCTTTTTATCCATTATTTCTTTTGTAGGGTACGGGGCAAGTTACGTGTTGCAAGTGCTGCTGGATCTATTTCCGCGTCCGATTCCTGCGATCGGGGCAATGGTCACATTAACGAGCATCCAATTTTTCAGTCAATTGATGCTGGCTTGGGCGACGGTACTGTATTTAAGTGTTCTAGTCCAAAAATTCTTTCCGTTGGTGATCAGCGGGGAACGGCCATTGCGTATGATCCGTCCCAGCTTATGGACGCGAATCGCTGCGGCAGCACTATGTGTATTTTTTGGCGGGTCGATCCTGTTTAGCAATGTCATGTATTTGACGGGGCTGGAGGATTCCAAGCCGTTTACCATTTCCCATCGAGGGGTCGATAATGGCAATGGCGTGCAGAACACGATCCCCGCGATGGCGGCTACGATCAAAGAAAAGCCGGACTACATTGAGATGGATATTCAAGAAACCAAGGACCGTCAATTTGTCGTGTTCCATGATAAAAATCTGAAAAATCTCACGGGAAGAGACCGGACGACTCATGAAATGACCTTGATCGAGCTGCAAGATCTGCAAGCGGTGGAGAACGGTCATGTGGCGCCTGTGGCAAGTTTTGATGATTATTTGGCTTTTGCGAATGAGCACCATCAAAAGCTGCTGATCGAGATCAAAACGAACGCCGATGATTCCGAAGACATGGTGGATCATTTCATCGAGAAGTATCAGCAGACTATTTTAGCTAATCATCACCGTATCCATTCTTTGGATTACAATGTGGTAAAAGCGTTGAAAGACAAGGCACCAAAGTTGTATGTCAGTTATATCTTGCCTTATAATTTAGTCTTCCCGCAGACACCAGCAAATGCCTATACGATGGAGGAAACGACGTTGACCAGCGATTTTGTTCAACGAGCCCATCAAGAGGATAAGGAAGTGTATGCGTGGACAGTCAATAACGCTGATGCCATGGATCGAATGGTCTCGCTGAACGTCAACGGGATCGTGACCGATGACCTCAAGACGCTGCAGGAGCAAATTAAGACCTATGAGGAAAATCCCTCGTATGCCAAACGAATCGAGATGTACATCAATCGATTGCCGGCGCTGGATCAGCGGATCAGTGAAAATTAATCTAGTACAAGAAAAAATCATTAAATTTCCATAGAGTTTTCGCAAAAGATTTTCTAACAGCCGCCTGCTCTATGGTAGAATAGCAATATATTTCACAAAGGAAATTCGACCTGTCATGCGGGTGTTATCGAAGAATTTGTCTGTCTCAGAACGGTTTCGACAGTGGCAGATGCAAGAGGACACGCAGGAGTCGGCGGATCTCCAGGTTGAAAAATTCTTTAAATAGGAAGTAAAAAAAGGGGTTTACGATGAGCAAACGTGGTTTTGAAGTAATTAAAGCGTATCAAGATAAGGCGATCCATTTGCCAAAACGAGCAACAAAGAATGCCGCAGGCTATGATTTTGAAGCGGGAGAAGATGTCGTGATCCCAGCGATTTGGAAGCAAGTGATCGCACACTTTACCAAAGGTGCAGAAGCATCCGAAAAAATCGTGAAACCCGTCCTTGTCCCAACAGGAATCAAGGCATATATGGGAGAAGATGAATACTTGCAGCTTGCCAATCGTTCAAGCAATCCGTTGAAACGATTCATTACATTAAGTAACGGGATCGGCGTGATCGACAGCGATTACTACAATAATCCAGACAACGAAGGCCATATCATGTTCCAATTTTCAAACTTCGGCTTGACGGATATCACGATCAAAAAAGGTGAACGAATCGGGCAAGGAATTTTCTTGCCGTTTCTTAAAGCAGACAATGATGATGCAGATACAGAACGTAAAGGCGGATTTGGTTCGTCAGGAAAACAATAAATAAATTAAACGAGTGAGGCGAATGTTTTGGCAAAAAAATCCAAGACACAGTTTATCTGTCAGGAATGTGGGTATGTTTCGCCTAAATATTTAGGTCGGTGCCCGAGTTGCGGCAATTGGAATACGATGGTGGAGGAAGTGGAACCCAATCACCCTGAAGACCGAAGAAATCGTGTCAGTCTAACGGGAGAACGTGCGACTCCGACCAAGTTAAAAGATGTCGTCTTTAAAAAAGAAACGCGGATTCAAACAGAATTAGCAGAATTGAATCGGGTTTTAGGCGGCGGCGTCGTTCCAGGGTCCTTGGTTTTGATCGGCGGAGATCCTGGGATCGGAAAGTCGACTTTGCTGCTGCAAGTTTCGCATCAATTAGCGGCGACGGGGGGCAATGTGCTATACGTCTCGGGGGAAGAAAGCGCGCAGCAGATCAAGCTGCGGGCAGAACGCCTAGGGTCAAGCGACACGGATTTCTACCTGTATGCAGAGACAGACATGGGAGAGATCAGTCGAACGATCGAGAATTTGAAGCCTGACTATGTAATCATCGACTCGATCCAAACCATGACCCAACCGGACATTACGAGTGTGGCAGGCTCGGTCAGTCAGGTTCGTGAAACGACAGCTGAATTATTGAAGCTGGCGAAAACGAACGGGATCGCCATTTTTATCGTTGGTCACGTTACAAAAGAAGGAAATATCGCCGGTCCGCGTATGTTGGAGCATATGGTAGATACAGTGCTGTATTTCGAAGGGGAGAAGCACCACAGCTTCCGTATCCTGCGAGCAGTCAAGAACCGTTTTGGCTCTACCAACGAGATCGGGATCTTTGAAATGCGGGAGCGCGGCCTGGTAGAAGTCGCGAATCCCTCTCAAGTGTTCTTAGAGGAGCGCTTGGAGGGGGCGACTGGATCAGCGATCGTTGTTGCGATGGAAGGCAGCCGGCCCATTTTGGTCGAAGTGCAGGCCTTAGTCACACCCACGGTTTTCGGCAATGCCAAGCGAACGACGACGGGGCTGGATTTCAACCGCGTGTCGTTGATCATGGCTGTTTTAGAAAAACGTGCCGGACTGCTGCTGCAAAATCAGGATGCCTATTTGAAGGCAGCCGGCGGCGTAAAATTAAATGAGCCCGCGATCGATTTAGCGGTAGCAATCGCCATTGCTTCCAGCTACAAAGAAAATGGAACGGAAGCGACAGAGTGCTTTATCGGCGAAATTGGTCTGACTGGTGAGATTCGTCGGGTCAACAGCATCGAGCAGCGAGTAAAAGAAGCCGGCAAATTAGGATTCAAAAAAATCTATCTGCCTAAAAATAATATGGGCGATTGGAAGCCGCCGAAAGGGATCGAATTGATTCCAGTGGCGACGCTAGGAGAAACATTAAGAAAAGTATTCCGTTAATAAGCGGCAGTGCCGGCAACCATTCCGGCACGCCCTTTAACTAAAAGTTTTACAAATACAAGGAATAGAATTTAGGAGGGATGGCATGCAAAAACGTGTGTTAACAATAATCATCGCGTTGATCGGGATCAGCTTAGGGATCACATTTTTACCTGTGGCATGGCTGGCGATCGGTTATCAAGACAACATGTGGTTGAATAATTCATTTACGAATGGCCTAATCGGTGCAATTATTTTTTATATTATTTCTTTGGCGATCGTAGAACCAATCACAGTTGGTGTAAAAAAAATCGAGAAACAATTAAATGAATTGAGTTTGACGTATATCTTATTCGGAGTGGTCGGTGCGATCTTAGGACTGACGCTGGGATTGATCGGGACAACACCCCTGTATCAAATCCCGATTCCGTTTATCAACAGCGCCTTACCGATCTTGATCATGCTTCTATTAGGATACCTAGGTTTCCGAATGGGAACGACACGGATCGATGAGTTGAAGAAATTTTTCGGCGGCAGAAGCAAAAAAGCAGAGTCGAATGAAGGCGAAGTGCTTGAGCGCAAGGCCGACGATCATTTCCATAAGTATAAGATCTTAGATACGAGCGTGATCATTGACGGGCGGATCTATGACATCGCGAAGACAGGATTTTTGGAAGGCGTTTTGATGATTCCGAATTTCGTGCTGTATGAATTGCAATACATTGCTGATTCTGGAGATAGTTTGAAACGAGTGCGTGGGCGCCGCGGACTGGATATTTTGAATTCGCTGCAAAAAGAAGAAGGCATCTCAGTTGAGATGTACGATGGCGACTTTGAAGATATCAGCGAAGTGGACAGCAAGCTGATTAAATTGGCGAAGCTGTTAGATGGCGTGATCGTTACAAATGACTACAATCTAAACAAAGTTTCTGAGTTCCAAAACGTGGCGGTCTTGAATATCAATGCCTTAGCAAATGCCGTCAAGCCAGTCGTGATCCCAGGCGAGAACATGAATGTTTTAGTGGTAAAAGCTGGAACGGAGCGCCAACAAGGGGTGGCGTATTTGGATGATGGAACGATGGTCGTTGTCGAAGACGGTCAGCATTATATGAACGAACACATCGAAGTGGTCGTAACGAGTGCGTTACAGACAGCCGCTGGTCGAATGATTTTTGCAAAACCGGCGCATTCCAGCCGCAACATCAAAGACGATTCACCGAAGGAAAAGTTGGATTATACCAATGACAAGGCAGGGAAATAACAGTCCAGCTTTACTAAACAGTGGATTGATTGTACAATTTGGAGTGAGTAGCAAATGCTTTTCAATTTGCTAAATAAGCGGAAAGAGGAACTAATATATGTCAAAAATTCGTGTGCGCTATGCACCAAGTCCAACAGGACACCTACACATTGGAAATGCGCGAACAGCATTGTTCAACTATCTGTTTGCCCGTCATAACGATGGGGAGTTCATCATTCGGATCGAGGATACTGATTTAAAAAGAAACATCGAGGATGGCGAGAAAAGTCAGTTAGAGAATTTGGCTTGGTTAGGGATCAACTGGGACGAATCACCAGCGAATCCTGGAGAATATGGTCCTTACCGTCAATCTGAGCGTCGTGAAATTTATCAACCCTTGATCGACCAATTACTTGCCAGCAATTTAGCGTATAAATGCTACTGTACATCAGAAGAGCTGGAAGAAGAGCGTGAAGCGCAGCGTGCCCGTGGCGAGATGCCTCATTACTCAGGCAAATGTGCCAATCTGACTCCTGAAGAACAAGCGGAGAAGGAAGCACAAGGGTTAGAACCTGTGATTCGTTTCCGTGTTCCTCGCAACACGAGCTTTGCATTTGATGACATGGTCAAAGGCGAGATCAGTTTTGAATCGGATAACGTCGGCGGCGACTTCATCATTCAAAAACGTGACGGCATGCCAACGTATAATTTTGCGGTAGCAGTGGACGATCATTTGATGAAGATCACTCATGTTTTACGTGGGGATGACCATATCGCCAATACACCAAAACAATTGATGATCTATGATGCTTTCGGATGGCCGCGTCCAACGTTTGGTCATATGACTCTGATCATCAATAGTGAAACAGGTAAAAAATTAAGCAAACGCGATGAAAGCATTTTGCAGTTTATCGAACAATACCGCGAATTGGGCTACTTGCCAGAAGCGATGTTCAACTTTATTACATTATTGGGCTGGTCACCGGTAGGCGAAGACGAAATCTTCTCGCAAGAAGAACTGATCAAGATTTTTGATACCGATCGTTTGAGCAAATCACCAGCAGCATTTGATCCGAAGAAACTTGAATGGGTCAATAACCATTATATTAAAGCGATGGATTTGGATACCTTCGCTGAACTATGCTTGCCTTATTTGATCAAGGCTGGTAAAGTCGAAAAAAATCCAACACCTGAACACAAAGAATGGGTAAAACGCGTTGTTAGCCTATACCAACCACAAATGAGCTACGCTGCAGAAATTACGGAAGTATCCAGTCTTTTCTTCCAAGACCATCTAGAATTGGATGAAGCCGCAAAAGAAGTCCTAGCCGGAGAAGGTGTTCCGACAGTATTAGCGGCATTCAAGGCGCAATTAGAAGCGATGGATACAGTCGATGCTGCCAGCGTCTTAGCAGCGATCAAAGCAGTACAAAAAGAAACAGGCATCAAAGGAAAGAACCTTTGGATGCCGATCCGTGTAGCAGTCAGCGGTGTGACACATGGACCAGAATTGCCAGAAACGGTTGAATTATTAGGCAAAGAAAAAGCCTTATCACATTTAGATCAAGTTATGTAAACACATAGAAGAGAAGAAGTAGCAAGCGGAGATGTTCCAGAGAGATTGCGGGTGGTGGAAGCAATCATATCAACGCTTACGAAATGCATCTCCGAGTGGCCTTGGCGACACGTAGTCAAGGACGGTTCACAGACGTTACCTGTTTCAAGGCAGAAATTGCAAACAAAAGTGGGACCACGTAAAAGCGTCTTTTGAGGAAACTCAAAAGACGCTTTTTTTGCCAGTTTTTCTTCACGCTTTAGCGTGAGTAGAAAAATGGTATGCGTAATGAAGATGAAGGTCATTTTTCGCTCTGTGAAAAATGATTGCCTTAAACAGAATTAGCTGTCAGTTATGCTTTTTGCAGTATATAAGGTTTGATGGGAATTTATAGATACTTATCAAAATGAGGAACAAGCTGTTTAGCCTAATGATAGGCGTGATGAAAATCAAACAAACTTTTTCGTTTTTTGAAAAAGTTAGATCATTAAATTGAATTAGCTGCCAGTTTTTCTTCACGCTTTAGCGTGAGTAGAAAATTGTAACTTTGTTGAAGGTTTTAGGAGTTGGGAAACTAAAAATAAAAAAAGGGGTTGAAGTACATGGGATGGTGGCAAGAAGCGATCGAGGCAGCAAAAAGAAATGACCCGGCAGTTCGAACAGGTGCAGAAGTGGTACTTACATATCCGGGTGTGCATGCGTTATTTTTTCATAAGCTCTCACATTTTCTTTATCGGCACCAGTGGTTTTTGTTGGCACGAATGCATTCTCAATTTTGGCGGTTTTTGACAGGGATTGAGATTCATCCAGGTGCTAAGATCGCGCCCGGGGTTTTTATTGATCACGGAATGGGTGTCGTGATCGGTGAAACAGCGGAAATTGAGCGGGACGTTGTTTTATTTCATGGGGTGACCTTAGGCGGAACAGGAAAAGACACGGGAAAACGCCATCCGACGGTACGTCGAGGGGCTTTTATCTCGGCGAATGCACAAATATTGGGACCGATCGAAATTGGTGAACGGGTAAAAATTGGCGCTGGTGCTGTCGTTTTGAATAACATACCGGCAGATGCGACTGCGGTAGGGGTACCGGCAAAAGTAGTTAGAATAAAAGGGGAGAAGGTAAAACATGATTAAAATACACAACACAATGACACGAGAAAAAGAGCTTTTTAAACCGATCGAAGAAAATAAAGTCCGTATGTATGTCTGCGGACCTACCGTATATAACTATATCCATATCGGCAATGCCCGCAGTACGATTGCATTTGACGTGATCCGACGTTATTTTGAGTACCGCGGCTATGAAGTGAATTATGTATCGAATTTTACGGATGTCGATGACAAAATCATCAAAGCAGCGAAAGAATTAGCGATCACTGCGCCAGAAGTTGCGGATCGATTCATCGCGGCGTTTGAAGAGGATACGGCAGCATTGAATGTGAAGCCTGCGACTTTGCATCCGCGAGTGATCAATCATATTCCTGATATCATCACGTTCATCGAGGCGTTGGTGGAAAAAGGATACGCTTATGAGGCGAAAGGCGATGTCTATTACCGTACACGCAAATTTGAACATTATGGTGAATTAAGCGACCAATCGATTGATGAGCTAGAAGTCGGAGCGAGTCAGCGAACAGGAGCAGAACAAGCAATCAAGGAAGACCCATTGGATTTTGCGCTATGGAAAAGTGCGAAGCCGGAGGAGATTTCATGGGAATCGCCATGGGGCGAAGGACGTCCGGGCTGGCACATTGAATGCTCGGTCATGGCCACGAAGCATTTAGGGAACACGATCGATATTCATGGCGGCGGTCAAGACTTGGAATTTCCGCATCATGAAAACGAGATCGCACAGAGCGAAGCGAAGACAGGCCAGCGATTTGCCAACTACTGGATGCACAATGGCTATGTGACGATCGGAGAAGACGACGCGAAAATGAGCAAGTCCCTCGGCAATTTCGTAACAGTCCATGATTTAGTCAAAGAGATCGACCCGCAGGTTTTGCGTTTCTTCATGGCAACGACGCAGTACCGTCGTCCGATCCGCTACAGCGAAGCAACGATGAAGGATGCACAGGCGAATCTACAAAAATTACGCACAGCCTTTGAGAATGCGACCTTCCGCCAAGGAACTGCGGAAGCAGCATTAGCGGATGATCCAGAAAAATTGGCTGAATTGGCTGCATTAAAAGCGCGTTTTATTGAAGAGATGGATGATGACTTCAACGCCGCAAATGGGATCACCGTCGTCTATGAAGCCGCAAAATGGTTGAATAATTATAGCGAACAGGAAACGGTCTCGCTAGCCGTATTAACGAATGCGCTGGAAGAATTCACGAAAATGCTGGCGGTCTTCGGGATCGAATTCCAAACAGCCGGATTACTGGACGAAGAAGTGGATCAATTGATCGAAGAACGCAATCAAGCGCGCAAAGACAAAAACTTTGCCCGCAGTGATGAGATCCGCGATCAGTTGAAGGAACAAGGAATTATTTTAGAAGACACCCCTCAAGGCGTCCGTTGGAGACGAGCATAATGACAGATTATAAACAGTTAAACGCACTAGCACTTGCCTATGTTGGCGATGCGATCTATGAAACGTATGTACGGGACTTTCTGGTACGAAACGGCCAGACCCGTCCGAATAAGCTGCACCATATGGCTACACACTATGTTTCCGCTAAGGCTCAAGCAACACTGATCCAAAAAATGATGGATGATGGTATGCTGACAGAAGAAGAACAGGGAATCTATCGCCGTGGACGCAATGCGAAAAGTTATACCTCCGCTAAGAATACGGATATTATGACGTACCGCATGTCTACTGGATTTGAAGCATTGATGGGTTATCTGCATTTATTGGAACGAAACGAGCGATTGGAAGAACTGATCGCGTGGTGTTTAGAGAAAGCGGGCGAAGCAAATGAAGGATAAAAAACAACGACGAGGAAATGACCGTCGCAATCAGCGAAAAAATGACCGGCAAAACGATCGGCGCAGAGAACCGGCAGAACTCGCCGAAGTAGAAGAAAATAATTTTGTTTTTGGGCATCATGCCAGTGTCGAAGCGTTACAAGCGGGTCGAGGAAACAAGTTATTCATGCAAGAAGATGCTCATGGAGACAAGATCGACCAATTAAAGAGTCTCGCAAAAGAGCAAGCAGTGCCCGTCAAATGGGTACCAAAACAAAAATTAGATACGTTAAGCGACGGCGGTGTGCATCAAGGGATCGTTTTAGGGATCACGCCCTATGAATACTTGACGCTGGAGGATTTGATGGCGAAGACGGCGACGGAAGAAGCGCCCTTCTTACTGATTTTAGACAGTTTAGAAGACCCGCATAATTTCGGATCGATTTTACGTACAGCAGATGCCAGCGGGGTTTCTGGAGTGATCATTCCGAAGCACCGTTCAGTAGGGATCACGCCTGTTGTAACGAAGGCGTCCACCGGGGCCGTAGAATACGTACCGATCGCGCGGGTGACCAATTTAGCTCAGAGTATCAAGCAGTTAAAAGAAGCGGGCTATTGGGTCTTCGGAACGGATATGGACGGCACGGATTATCGTCAATGGAAAGTGACGGGGCCTATCGCTCTGATCATCGGAAATGAAGGCAAAGGCATGAGCGCGGGATTGAAAAAAGACGTCGATGAGATGCTGACGATTCCCATGACGGGCCACGTTCAAAGCTTGAATGCGGGTGTGGCGGCAGGTCTTTTGATGTACGAAGTCTTTCGGAAGCGAAGTGGTACGCAATGAAAAAACAATTGTTGATCGTTGACGGCTACAACATGATCGGTGCCTGGCCAGAGCTGACCGCATTGAAAAATCAAGACCGTTTAGAAGAAGCACGGGAAGCCTTGCTTTTTCGATTATCAAATTTCGCGAAATACCAAGGATTGGAAACAATCGTGGTGTTTGATGCGCAATTTGTTCCTGGGGTTACGCAAAGCTATAAGAAATACCAACTGACGGTCGTTTTTACAAAAGAGGACGAGACAGCCGACAGCTACATTGAACGTATCGCGGGGGAATTAAACGATCGACTGACCCAAGTGACGGTAGCGACGAGTGACCTTGCGGAGCAATGGACCATTTTTTCTCAAGGGGCGCTGCGCACCTCTGCGCGTGAACTGTACAAGACGGTCCAACAGACAGAGGACCTGATTACTGGGGACACAAAAGATACGCATTTTAAAAATTTTCGCCGAAATTCTCCGTGGAATAATGAACAATTGCAAAAATTGTCCCACAAATTGGACGAATTGAGCAATAAAAAATAAATTGCCCATTTACTCTCCAATCTCCCCTTTTTAATGTGTATGCTCTTACATATCAGAAAGGAGAGGGAAAAATGGAAGTACAGGCTTTTGAGAAAACATTTATTCAATATTTGCCGATTGTGTATAAAATGCAGTCACGTTATTTGATCAAGGGATTCGATTCTGATGATTGGCTGCAAGAAGGGCGGATCGCGTTAAATGATGCGCTGCGCAGTTACCAAAAGGGCTATGGAACGACATTTGGACTCTACTATAAGATGATTTTTGAGAACCGTGTTCGTTCCCTTATACGCCGTCAGCAAGCAAAAAAACGCTTGATCTATCAGCAGGCGGTATCGATCGAAAAAGTGAGTGGTGAGCGTTACAACACGTATTTCAAGTACCATGATTGCATGGAGGAAAATGTCTGCATCAGTGACGTATTATTGTCCGGGGAAATCTGGTTCTCTCCTTTAGAAAACCATGTCTTGCTTTACTATTTAAGAGGCGAAGAGCCGGAAGTAATTGCGCAGCGTCTGAATCGATCGGTGAAGAAAATCAACAATGCGCTCTGTCGTGCGAAAAAGAAAATAAAAGAGAAGCTGTATGAAGAAGAGGAATGAGCAAGGGACATCCTAGAGACCCCTCGAAGGAAAAGTTGCAAATTTTTTTATCTTATGATAACATTGAAAAGTTTTGAATTTGTGCTATAATGTATGTTGAGGTGAACTGTATGCCAACAACTTTAGCGTCTATCAAGAAAAACTTGGAAGATCGTATTGGTGCTCCAATCATGCTCGTCGCTCAAACAGGACGCAAGCGTCAAACACAGCGTAAAGGGATCTTAACTGAGACATACCCTTCCGTATTCGTCGTTGATTTGGACCCAGAAGAGAATTCTTTCGAACGTGTTTCATACAGCTATTCCGATGTATTGACTCGCACAGTAGAAATCGAATTTCTAACAGAAGCAATTTAAAAACCATGGAGCAAAGGCTCCATGGTTTTTATTTATCTTTAGGGGTTTCGGTGTTTTGTGCGGCTTTGTTTTGTTCAACTAAAAGATCACGGATATCCGCTAAGTAATCTTCCGCTGTTGGAATCTGTACTTCCGGTACCACCGCTTCCGCATCTTCTTTGCTTGCGGTATCTTTTGCTTTATTGGCAGCTTTAACAATTAAGAACAAAACGAAACCAGTGATCACAAAGGTAATCAATGCACTGACAACATCGCCAAATGCAAAGGTCACTCCTTTGACAGGTTTCCAGTCTAAAACAGACATTGCCTCATTTAAATCTTTTCCGTTAGTAAATAAGGAAACGATCAATCCGACTAGCGGAGTAATCAACCCATTCACGACATTCGTCACGATAGCAGTAAACGCCGTACCAATAACTACACCAACCGCAAGATCTAAAACATTTCCTCGCATCAAGAACTCTTTAAATTCTTTAATCATGATGTCACTCCTCTCCTCTTAGTGATCCAAAAGAATCCCTTTCACGGGAATACCGCCAACAACAACTCATCCTTTCACTCGTCAAAAAAATGAATGCGTTAGCGCAAAGTTAAAAAAATGGCTGCTTGTCTGACCCTATGGCTAGACGTGAAAGCAACGAGCAGCACCAAAACTGATGAAACGCTGGCGGGTATTCTCATGCTCCATTTAGTATAACGAAAGAAGAAAAAAATTTGAAATAAAAGAAACTATCCGTCAATGCTGATTTCAGTTCTTAGACCACGCCTGTGCTATAATTAGCCTTAGTGATAAGACAAAATCAGTCTATCTATTCTGACGCTTGATCTGCTGATTTCAGTGGGCAGGCGAGGTCTATTTAGCTTGAAAATAAAACGCGGCGTTCTTGGAAGCGCCCGTTGATTACGATGGAAAAGGAGCTTTAGAATGATTGAACTTAAAAAAGGCGTGCGTTTGCATGTTCTCTCAACAAAAAAATATAAGACGGTCCAACTGTATGGACGATTTACTACTCGGTTAACGAAAGAAATCATGACGAAGCGTGCACTTTTGGCAAACTTGTTGGAAACCAATTCTTTACGTTATGCTGACCAAACGAAATTAAGCGGGCAGTTGGCGGCACTTTATGGGGCGAGTTTCGGCTTGAGTGTCGGACGCAAAGGCAACCTGCACTGGCTAGATGTTGGTTTAGGTACGGTCAATGGCAACTATGTAGACGATCCGAGTCTCTTGCCAGAAGCCATGGACTTTCTGCGTGAGGTCCTATTTTATCCCAATATTCGTGAAGGCAAATTTGACGAGCAAACCTTTCAATTAGAAAAAGAAAATCTGCAAAGCTACATCGAGAGTCTGCATGAAGACAAACAAACGATGGCCTCTTTGAAGATCAAAGAAACCTATTTTACTGACGAGGCTCAAAAATTGCCAAGCTTTGGCACGGTAGCAGACCTTCAAAAAGAGACGAGTGCCAGTTTGGCCGCCTATTACCATGAGATGATCACCCAAGATCAGGTAGATCTATTTGTGATCGGCGATGTGGACGAGGCGGAGATGGCCGCATTGTTCCAACAACTGCCATTTACGGATCGGGACGAAACGTCACCGGCTATTTATTACTACCAGAACAACGACAATGTGATTCGCGAGCAGCAAATGCAAGAAACGGTCACACAAGGCAAATTAAATCTGGCGTATGGAACAGATGTCTATTACGAAGATACGGATCGGTTTGCGCTGCTGGTCTTCAATGGTCTTTTTGGCGGATTCCCTCATTCGAAGCTGTTTATGAATGTACGGGAGAAGCCCAGCTTGGCGTACTATGCCTCAAGCTCCTTTGATACCTTCCGCGGCTATTTACAGGTGCAAACGGGAATCAACAGCAACGACCGTGACAAGGTGTTGCGTTTGATCAATGAGCAGCTGCTTGAATTGCAAGCGGGGAACTTTACAGATTTGGCCTTCCAACAAACAAAAGCCATGCTGAAAAATCACTATTTATTAGGATTAGACAGTATGCAGCATACGATCGAGACAACTTACTTGGCGCAATGGCTGCCGAAAAGTAAACTAACAGACGAAGAATGGTTAGGGCGTTTGACCGCGGTGACACCGGAAGATGTCCAAAAAGTCGCGAAGAATATTCGTCTGCAAGCCATCTTCTTTTTAGATGGAGGACAGCAGAATGGATAAATTAACCTATCAAAAAATCAATGAAACACTGTATAAAGAAGTGTTGCCGAATGGGTTGACCGTTTATTTGTTGCCGAAAACGGGCTATCACAAAACGTACGGCTTATTCAGCACCAATTATGGGTCGATCGACAATGAATTTATTCCCCGCGGCGGGACAGACTATGTCAAGGTTCCTGACGGGATCGCGCACTTTTTAGAGCACAAAATGTTTGAAAAAGAAGACGGCGACGTTTTCCAAAAATTTGGCGAACAGGGTGCATCCGCAAATGCGTTTACCAGCTTCACGCGTACCAGCTACCTGTTTTCAACAACGGATCAATTGGAATTGAATTTACGGACGTTGCTGGATTTTGTTCAAGCACCGTATTTCACGGAGGAGTCTGTGCAAAAAGAACAAGGCATCATTGGACAGGAAATCCAAATGTATCAAGATGACCCTAGCTGGCAGCAGTTTTTCGCTATTTTGAAGAATATGTATCCAAAGCACCCGCTGCACATTGATATCGCAGGTACGATCGATTCGATCGCAGAGATCACAGCGGAAGATTTGTATACTTGCTACAATACCTTTTATCATCCAAGCAACATGACATTGTTCGTTGTCGGAAATTTGGAGCCGGAAGCGTTGATGACCGTCATTCGGGAGAATCAAGCGGCGAAGACGTTTGACACACCGGAACCGATCCAACGTCGTTTCCCACAAGAAAAACCAGAGGAGATCATCAAACACAGCGAAGAAAAAATGCCTATTATGATACCAAAGGCGATCGTCGGGGTCAAAGGTCTTTCCGAATTGCCGGAGGACGACAAAGAGCGGTTGATTTTCAAGGTTTCAGCAGAGCTGCTGTTTCAAATGCTGGTCGGGGCGACCTCGCAAAATTATTTGCGGCTGTACAATGAAGGGCTATTGGATGATAGCTTCGGCTATGAATTTTCATTGGATCGCAGTTTCTATTTTGCTGATTTCGGCGGCGATAGTGAAGAGCCAGAAACATTGGCTGATCGATTGACAGAGATCTTGCTGCATTTCGACAGTGATCCGGAAGTGAGTGAAGAGAACCTGATGCTGTTGAAGAAAAAAATGCTGGGTAAATATTTCCAATCGTTAAACTCATTGGAGTATGTAGCCAACCAATTCACACAGTCGTTGTTTGGCGAATGGACGTTATTCGACATGCCGGAAATTATTCAAGAGATTGAATTGACCGATGTGCTTGAGGCCGGAAGATTCTTTATCAAGGAAGAGGCCTTCACACGCTTTTATATGGAGAAGGAGGCATAAAATGCCTTACGCTTTAGTGATGGGGGCCAGCGGGGATATTGGCCAAGCCGTCTGCGAAAAATTAGCGGGGCAAGGCTGGTCCCTGTATTGCCACTTTAATCAGCAAAAAGAAAAAGTCTTAAATTTCGTTTCAGACTTACAGAAACGTTATCCTCAGCAAGATTTTTTTATGGTATCCTTAGACATGTTGAGGGAAGCGGAAATCCCCAACTTTCTAGACCAATTATTCCAAGTAGACGGGATTGTTTTTGCTTCTGGTTTTACTTTTTACGAGTTGCTGCCAGAGACAAAAGCAGATCAAATGGAGGCCTTATGGCAGGTCCATTTGAAGACACCGCTGCTTTTACTACAAGGGTTACAGGAGAAATTAGCGAAGAGCAAAAGAGGTCGTGTCGTGTTTATCGGGTCGGTTTACGGCCATCGCGGCAGTAGTATGGAGACCGTTTATAGTGCTGTGAAAGGCGCGCAGGAGGCCTTCGCGAAAGCTTATGCGAAGGAAGTTGCGACGCTGGGCATCACAGTGAATGTTGTTGCTCCCGGGGCTGTCCAAACGAGGATGAACGAAAATTGGGACCTGCAGGAAATCGCAGAATTAACGTCTGAGATCCCTTTAGGACGACTCGCCGACCCAAGTGAAATCGCAGCCGCCTGTACCTACTTGTTTTCTAAAGAAGCCAGCTATACCACCGGCATTGTATTACCTATTGCTGGCGGCTGGATGGAATAAGAAGCGGAACGATGCTCGTTCTGTAATGGCAATAGGATGTCCAATCTACTCTTGGCTTCAGCCGGGTTTAGTAGAAGGATAAACGTGTTAAGAATCGGAAATAGTTTTTCTAAAATTATTCCATAATTACGAAATAGGAGTAGAGAATCAAGTGGCTAGTATTAATATTGGAGAAACGCTACGCAAAGCACGTATCGATAAAAAAATCAGTTTAGATGAATTGCAGCAGCGCACAAAGATCCAAAAGCGTTATTTGCTGGCAATTGAAGAGAATGACTTTCAAGAATTGCCTAGTGACTATTATTTGCGGACGTTTATTCGACAATATGCTGATGAGGTGAAACTTGACGGCAATCATTTGATCGATGTGCTGGATGGCAAGGATCGACCGTTGCCGACGTATCCTGAACTGGAGACGGTGGATGGGCTGAGAAAAAATAAACATGCGGAAAGTCCTACGCGCGCCCGCTTCAGAGCAACATTGCCAATGCTTATTTTGGGATTGGTGGCGGTGGCGATCATTTCTGTGGTCGGTTATATGACTTGGCTGGATCATCAAGAAACGGCAATCATTCCAGAAAATAGTTCCGTTCAAGTCGAACGCTCAGATGTTTCCTCCTCGTCCGCAGAAAAAGTGTCGTCGTCACAGCCAAAACCAACGACGGAATCATCGAAGAAGCCAGAAAAACCAAAAATGGCGTTTGCGATGGAAAACAACACGGCTAATGCCGCGACGATGAAAGTAGATCACGCTGAAAAACCACTAAAAATCACCTTTACTGGTACAGAGCGTGTGTGGGTCGGAGTCCAGATCAATGGTGCTTTGACGTATCAATACACGTTGCAAAAGGGAGAATCGCAAACGACAGAATTGCCTGCGGATGCTGCGCAGGCTGTCATCACTGTTGGTATGGCAAAATATGCGGAAGTCAAAGTCAATGATCAGGCGCTTGATTTCCAACCAGGAGATTCATTGTTGCAAAAAAATGTGACACTGAATATTGCCTATGCGTCTTAGTGTGGTCGTTAATCAGAATTAGGAGGAATCAACAATGAATTTACCCAATAAATTGACCGTTCTCAGGATCTTTATGATCCCGATATTTATGATTATCGTCTTGGCTCCATGGGATTGGGGAACGTTGCAAGTAGGGAATACAAGTCTTGCAGTCACGCAGCTAGTAGGTGCCATCATCTTTGCAGTAGCCAGCTACACGGATCATCTGGATGGTAAGATCGCCCGAGCGCGAGGACTGGTGACGAACTTTGGAAAATTTGCTGACCCGTTGGCAGACAAGATGCTGGTTATGACCGCTTTTATCATCTTGGTTGAACAAGGAAAAGCCCCAGCATGGGTGATCGCCATCATCGTTTGTCGGGAATTGGCAGTCACAGGGCTGCGCCTTTTGATTGTAGAGCAAGGCGGCGGTGTCATGGCAGCAGCGATGCCCGGAAAAATCAAGACCGCTACTCAAATGGTCGGGATCGTACTGCTTTACTTAAACAATGTACCTTTTAATTTCATCGGGATTCCGATGGATCAAATCATGTTGTATGTCTGCTTATTCTTCACCGTTTATTCAGGATACGACTACTTTGCAAAAAATACGGCGCTATTTAAAGGCTCAATGTAATAAAAACGGTCAGGACGGTATGAAAATCTATCGTTCTGATCGTTTTTTCTGTTATAGTTGAGAAAAAATGGCGTATCTTAGAAAGAAGAGGAAGAAATGAGAGCAGAGATCATTGCGGTAGGAACAGAACTTTTGTTAGGACAAGTCGTAAATACGAATGCGACGTTCTTGTCAGAAAAATTAGCGGATATGGGGGTGGAAGTCTATTTTCATACAGTCGTTGGAGACAATCCAACACGTTTAGAAGAATTGCTTCAATTAGCAGACACTCGCAGCGAGCTGATTCTTTTGTGCGGCGGCTTAGGACCGACCGATGATGACTTGACCAAGAATGTCTTAGCCGATCATGTTGGGGTACCGTTGGTTCAAAATCAAGCAGGATTAGATGCTTTGAATGCTTTCTTTGCGCAACGTCAAGGGACAATGACGCCTAACAACCTGCGTCAGATCGAGACATTGCAGGATGGGATTCCGTTGCCGAATCGTACAGGGTTGGCGATTGGCTGTCTGTACAAAGGTGAAAAGAACAATTACATTTTATTGCCTGGACCACCGAGTGAATTGAAGCCGATGTTCTTGGAGCAAGCGCGCCCATTACTGGAAAAGGAATTTCCAACGACGGAAAAGCTGACCTCTCGAGTATTGCGGTTCTTTGGGATCGGGGAATCAAAATTGGTGACGGAATTAGCAGAAATGATCGAACACCAGTCGAATCCAACGATCGCTCCTTATGCGAAACCCAATGAGGTCACCTTGCGAATCACTGCAAAGACCGAGGATGAGCGCTCAGCCAATGCGTTATTGGACCAAGCAGAAGCAGAAGTCATGGCTAAGGTCGGCGCCTTCTTCTACGGATACGGGGAAGAGAATAGTTTGGTCGAAGTCGTTGTGGACCTGCTTAAGGCACAGCAGTTAAGTATTACGGCGGCGGAAAGTCTAACTGCGGGAGAATTCCAAGCGACTCTGGGGACGATTCCAGGCGTTTCTGAGGTATTTCCGGGAGGCTTTGTGACCTATTCTGAAAAAACAAAAGCCAGCTTCTTAGGCATTGATCCAGCGTTATTAGAACGTGTAGGGGTCGTTAGCGAAGCGTGCGCCAGAGAGATGGCGGAAGCCGCACGGCGCTTAGCAGACACAGATTTTGCCTTATCCTTTACAGGTGTTGCGGGTCCAGATGAATTAGAAGGACAACCTAAAGGTACCGTCTATATCGCATTGGCACAAAGAAATGGCGACACGCTTGTCAGTGAAAATCACTTTGCTCGAGATCGAGACTATGTCCGCCACAGTTCCGTGATGAAGGGCTTAGACATGTTGCGACGAGCAATTCTAAACAAAAATTAAAAATGCGAATGTTTGTTCGTTTTTTGCTTGCTTTTTTGATTTCAAACCGATAAACTAGGGATATTGAAAAAGCAAAATGTGTCGAACGTATGATTAGTTGAGCGCTGTCTTCCCGAGTAAGAAGCACAAAAACGGGTGTTAAGAAGGAGGGGGAACTGCTCCAATCGAATCCCCAGCAGCGCAGTGAATGGATGTACATCAGGACCATCAAAATTATTTTTCTGAAAATAACTATTAAAATAGGAATTAGGAGGATCAGCTATTGGCTAATGATCGCAAGGCAGCTTTAGATGCTGCAATGAAGAAGATTGAAAAGAATTACGGAAAAGGTTCGATCATGAAATTAGGTGAGAAGGTCGACCAAAAAATCTCAACGATTCCAAGC
Source organism: Enterococcus gilvus ATCC BAA-350 (assembly GCF_000407545.1). NCBI lineage: Bacteria > Bacillati > Bacillota > Bacilli > Lactobacillales > Enterococcaceae > Enterococcus > Enterococcus gilvus. The sequence continues at coordinate 192,693 of NZ_ASWH01000001.1, forward strand.
GGCTCTTTGGCATTGGACGTGGCGTTAGGTGTGGGTGGTTACCCTCGCGGCCGGATCGTCGAAGTATACGGACCAGAAAGTTCTGGTAAAACAACGGTTGCATTGCACGCAATCGCAGAAGTTCAAAAACACGGCGGAACGGCTGCCTTCATTGATGCCGAACACGCATTAGATCCTCAATACGCACAGCGTTTGGGTGTGAATATCGATGAATTGCTGCTTTCACAACCAGATACAGGGGAACAAGGATTAGAAATTGCGGATGCGCTGGTCTCAAGTGGCGCTGTCGACATCATTGTAATTGACTCCGTGGCAGCATTAGTGCCTCGGGCTGAGATCGATGGTGAAATGGGTGACGCACACGTTGGGCTGCAAGCTCGTTTGATGTCGCAAGCGTTGCGTAAATTATCGGGTTCAATCAACAAAACCAAAACGATCGCCGTATTCATCAACCAAATCCGTGAAAAAGTGGGCGTGATGTTCGGGAATCCAGAAGTGACTCCTGGTGGACGGGCATTGAAATTCTACGCGACGGTTCGTTTAGAAGTGCGTCGTGCGGAACAATTGAAAAACGGGACGGACATCGTCGGGAACCGCACAAAAATCAAAGTTGTAAAAAACAAAGTGGCTCCGCCATTTAAAGTTGCCGAAGTCGACATCATGTACGGTTTAGGGATCTCACAAGAAGGTGAGTTGCTAGACATGGCTGTTGAACAGGACATCATCGACAAGAGCGGTGCTTGGTACGGCTATAAAGAGGACCGTATCGGACAAGGGCGTGAAAACGCCAAGAAATATTTGGCTGATCATCCAGAAATGATGGCTGAAGTTGCGACACGTGTGCGTGCAGCATACGGGATCGGTGAGGAAGGCGAATCGGTCGAAGACGAGGCTGGACAAGAAGAATTGCCATTGGAAGAATAAAAAACGAAATGACACTAATGACCAGACATTTTTTGTACGGTCATTAGTGTTTTTTTTACGATTGATTCCACATAAATCAAAGCGCTTTATTATCGAGTCTGACAAAAGAGAAATAAAGTTGACACGCTATCAGACAAACATTAGAATAAAGTTGTGTGACACTCACACATATGCAAGTAGGCATATTGATAATATTAGACATTCGTTTATCAAAAAACTACAGATAGGTAAATAAGATAGTACGGAGGTGGATTTAATGTTAGTTCCTATTCTCCTCGCTATCATCGGTTTAATTGTCGGTCTTGGTTTGGGTTTCATGGCAGCGAAAGCACGTCATGAAAAAGAAATTGATGGGGCACAAAACACAGCTAGAGGGATCATTACGCATGCGAATAAAGAAGCGGAGACCTTAAAGAAAGAAGCTTTGTTGGAAGCCAAGGAAGAAAACCAGCAGTATCGCGCACAAGTTGAAAGTGAGTTGAAAGAAAGCAGACAAGAACTAAAATCGCAAGAAAATCGCTTGCTTCAAAGAGAACAGACTTTAGATCGTAAAGACGATTCTTTAGAGAAGCGTGAGCACTCACTGGAAGAAAAAGAAACAAAGATCAGTGCTAGACAGCAATTAATTGACGAGCGAGAAAAAGATGTAGAACAACTGATTAATGAACAACAAACAAAACTGGAACAAGTTGCTTCTTTAACGAAAGATGAAGCAAAAGAAATTATTATGAAGACGACAGAAGAGGAATTGAACCACGAGTTAACAGTAATGGTCAAGGAATCTGAGCAACGAGCGAAAGAAGAAGCCGATCGCAAAGCGAAAAATCTTTTAGCGATGGCGATTCAACGTTGCGGCGCTGACGCTGTTTCTGAAACGACGGTTTCGGTCGTTACGTTGCCGAACGATGAGATGAAAGGTCGCATCATTGGACGCGAAGGCCGTAATATCCGGACATTGGAAACATTGACGGGGATCGATTTGATTATCGATGATACGCCTGAAGCAGTCGTGTTGTCTGGTTTTGATCCAATCAGACGGGAAATTGCCCGGATGACGTTAGAGAAATTGATTCAAGATGGTCGGATTCATCCAGCTCGGATTGAAGAAATGGTTGAAAAATCACGTAAGGAAATGGATGAACGTATTCGTGAATACGGGGAACAGGCAGCCTTTGAAGTGGGCGCCCACACCTTGCATCCAGATTTGATCAAGATCTTAGGCCGTTTGCATTTCCGTACCAGCTATGGTCAAAACGTGTTGAATCACTCAATTGAAGTAGCCAAATTAACCGGTGTATTGGCCGCAGAACTTGGCGAAAATGTTCAATTGGCGCAACGCGCAGGATTGCTTCATGATATTGGGAAGGCACTGGATCACGAGATCGAAGGGTCTCACGTGGAAATCGGTGCGGAACTTGCCGCGAAATATCGTGAAAATCCAGTAGTGATCAATGCGATCGCCTCTCACCACGGAGACACAGAAGCGACATCTGTCATTTCTGTTTTAGTCGCCGCTGCCGATGCAGTATCTGCTGCTCGACCAGGTGCACGAAGCGAATCATTGGAAAACTATATTCGTCGTTTAGAAAACTTAGAAAATATTTCAAACAGTTTTGATGGTGTAGAATCAAGCTTCGCAGTCCAAGCAGGACGTGAAGTTCGTGTCATGGTCAAACCAGAAGAGATCTCTGATTTGGATTCTGTTCGTTTGGTTCGCGACATTCGCCGCAGAATCGAAGACGAATTGGATTACCCAGGACATATCAAAGTTGTGGTTATTCGTGAGACACGAGCAACCGATTATGCAAAATAGCAAAAAGCCTCATTTTTGAGGCTTTTTCTTATGGTCAAAATTCGTTTGACTGTTTTATTTGTGGGCATTTACGCCGCCTTCACATAAAAAGTGGGCGGTTTATTTCAAAAAATAAATAACAAATTATTTTTTTAATGTCCCCATTCTTCTAAAAGGATAGCTTCATAACAAGAATTCATTTAAAATAGAGTACAAGAAAAGAAAGAATGGGTGTAGAAGGATGACGACTATCAGTCGCTGGTTCAAACGACATGCTACGTTACTTAAAATCATCTTCTTTGGGATCGTCTTATTTTTCGTAGCAAATCAAGTGAAAAATATTGCCCATGGAATGAGCTGGCAAACGGTTTGGCAAACAATCAAAGAACAAGATCAACTAACATTATTAAGCATGTTAGGTATTGGACTGTGCGGAGTCCTGCCTATGCTCTTATACGATCATGTGGCTATCACGACTCTCGAAGCAACGGGGCGGCCGCGAATGAACCGCAAAGAGTGGTTCGTGTCTGCATGGACCACGAATACGATCAATAACTTGGCAGGCTTTGGCGGGGTCGTCGGAGTGAGCCTAAGGTCAAGCTTCTATGGCAAGGGGATGGAAAAGAAAAAGGTCCTAGCGGTGATCTCCAAGATCGCGCTCTTTATGTTGGCGGGACTTTCGATCATGGCCCTCATCACCTCGCTGGATCTGATTTTCCTAAGAACAGAGAATGCTTTTGTTCGCTATCGCTTTTGGCTGCTTGCGGGCGGGGCGTTTGCGCCGCTGCTTTTCGGCTTTGTCTATGGACGTCGGCGAACGATTTTTAAAGAATTTCGAGTAAAACAGATTTTTGAATTGTATCTAGCGTCTTTGGGGCAATGGCTGGGGGCTTTGGCAGTCTTCTTACTCGTGGGTTATCTGATGGGGGTACGCATCGCGATCGGGGAAGTTTACCCGATGTTTGTGATCGCTACTGGCTTAGGGATGCTGACGATGGTTCCGGGAGGTGCAGGAACCTTTGACGTGATGATGATCTTAGGTCTGGGGCATTTGGGACTGGATCAAAGCACGGCGGTCGTGTGGATCTTGTTTTACCGGATCTTTTATTATTTGGTTCCGTTTCTCACAGGGATCGTTCTCTTTTTGACCAATACCAGTGTTAAAATGAATCGCTATTTTGATAATCTGCCACGTGTTCTTTCGCAAAAAATCGCGCATGTTGTCATGGTAACGGCGGTGTATTTTGCCGGAATAATGATGATTCTATTGTCGACACTGACCAATCTCTCCAACATCAATCGCTTGTTTCAGGTGTTGCTGCCTTTTTCATTCGATTTTCTAGATCAAACGTTGAATCTGCTGGTCGGCTTTTTACTCTTAGGCTTTGCGCGAGGCATCTCGCAAAAGGTCAAGCGTGCTTTCTGGCCGACGATCTTGCTATTGATTTTTGGCATCGTCAATACGGTAGCACGGACAGCCTCGATTCGACTGATCGTTGTTTACGTAGTGATTTTGCTGATTGTTTGGATGTCTCGGAAAGAGTTTTACAAGGAACGTTTTGTTTATTCTTGGGGCGCCTTGCTGTTTGACGGGATTTTGTTCGGCCTGTTGTTTATTTTCTACGCAGTAGCAGGCTATCACAGTGGGCAGCTTTGGAGCACCGAACGCTTGTCGACGAAGTATTTTGCCTTTCCTTCAGGGGATATTTGGTTCTCGGGGCTGATCGGCTTGATTCTATCGATCTTGTGTTTGGCGATTTTGTACCACTATTTAACACAAAGTGAGACAAAATTAGGTGTTGCCTGGGATGAAAAACGATTCAATTATTTAATCAACCGGTATGGCGGCACACCTGCTAGTCACTACTTGCGCGTTTCAGGGTATCAGTATTTTTATTATCAGGAAAATGGCAATGATCAAATTATTTTCGGCTTTCAAACCCGGGCGAATAAGTGTTTTGTGTTAGGTGATCCTGTGGGGAATCCTGAAAAATGGCAGGCCGCGACGTTTGCGTTTATGGAGCACGCGGATCGATTGGGCTACCAGTTGGCGTTTTATAAGATCTCTGAAGAATACGTGCTGCTTTTGCATGACCTTGGCTTCCATTTTGATAAGATCGGCGAAACAGGTGTGACGGACTTTACGCGGCACAAGCTAGATGTTTTCTCGGATCGCTTTGAATTCAAACGGTTGACCAATGAGGGGTACCAGTTCATTTACTTTGAAAAGCTGCCGGAAGAAGTTTTCGATGAGTTAGAGGAAATTTCTGATGAATGGTTAAATGGAGAAAAAGAGAAATGCTTCTCCGTTGGACGTTTTGACCGCAGTTATATCAAAACAAGCAATGTAGGGATCGCACGTGATCCGCAAAACCGGGTCGTCGGCTTCATTACTGAACAGCCGATCAACGGTGCACAGGCTTCCTTTGATCTTTTGCGTTTCCGAAATGACGTACCGAATGAGCTGCCGACGTTCTTGAAGCTGCATTTGATGGATGAGCTGAAAAAACAAGGCTACACAGAAGTCTATCAAGGCATGGCTCCGTTAGCAAAAGTGGGCGAGACGTCCTTTGCCTTTTTAGGAGAGCGGATCATGAATTTGATTTATAAATACGGTCACTCGATTTACGCCTTCCAACAGGTAGCAGAGGAAAAAAATGTCTACGTGGATCAATGGCGCCCAAGGTATTTTGCCTACATGAAAGACAGCAGCTTCCTGTTTTCCGCCTTGCAATTATTATTTTTGATCGGTAGAGGAAAGAATAAGGGTGCTACGATCTCAGAAGAAATGATCGAAGTATAAAAATACGAGCCGCGAAAGCGCGCTCGTATTTTTTGTATGCAGAAATTAATCGATCGTGATCGCTTTGCCTTTTTTCTCTTCGTAGTTTTCTTTCGGCAAGGTCAACGTCAGGACCCCATTTTCAAAGGTCGCACGGATCTCTTCGTCGGCGATGTCCGGGACAGCGAATTGGCGATGGTACGCACTAGTGGCACGTTCTCTGCGAACAAAACGACCATCATCCTTCACTTCGTTTTCGGTAGAATGTTCTGCGTCGATTGAAAGAATGTCATTGTTGTAATGAATCGCTATTTCTGATTTCTCAAAACCAGGGAGATCCGCTTTTACTTCATAGTGGTCATCCATGTCGCGAATATCCACACTCATTTTGCGATCATCCCAAAAGGTGTTCACCAGTTTGCCAACCAAATCTTCTCCATCCAACCAGTCATTTTTCGGTAATAGATTCATACAGTATTCCTCCTCATTTGTCATAGCCTTGTTTCATACGGCAATCGAACGTGTGCTAAAAATCTGGAACATGTCGCGGATAATCCTCTTGTTGAGTTTTGAAAGTAGCTCCTTCTTTCATGGTAAAGCCTCAGGTGAAAATATTCAACTTATTTAAAGCGCCTATGCTAGAATGAATTATCTATACATTTACTATGGGCTATGATAGAATCGTCTAGTGAAAAATTTGAACGGGTGAGAAAATGGAGATTATGGAGAAGGCCCCAGCGAAGATCAATTTGGGCCTCGATATTTTAGGCAAACGACCGGATGGCTTGCATGAATTGGCGATGGTCATGGCAAGTATTGATCTAGCGGATCGTTTGTATTTGGAAGAGATTCCCGAAAATAAAATTATCATTGAGACCAATAAGGCTTTTTTACCCACGGATAAAAAGAACCACGTTTATGAAGCGCTGGAGCTGGTCAAAGAGCGTTTTAACATAGATAAAGGACTGCGGGTCAAAATCCATAAGGAAATTCCAGTAGCGGCTGGTTTAGGTGGCGGATCAACGGATTCGGCGGCGGCTTTGCGAGCGGTCAATCGCCTTTGGAACTTGGGGCTCTCAATTGAGGAATTAGCGGCTCTTGGAGCAGAAGTTGGGTCCGACGTGCCTTATTGCGTGTATGGGCAGACTTCTTTAGTAGAAGGATTTGGTGAAAAGGTGACCCCGATCGCACCAATGCCTCAATGCTGGGTAGTGGTGGTCAAGCCGCGAATGAGCGTTTCGACGCGTACGATTTTTGCCAAGATCGTCATGGAGGATCTGTATCATCCAGACATCGAGGCGCTGGTATCTGCCATTGAAGAAAATGATTATCAGAAAATGACTGAGAATCTAGGCAATTCGATGGAGGTTGTAACCATCAAAAAGCATCCGGTGATCCAACAATTAAAAGATCGAATGCTGAAGTATGGTGCCGACGCGGCGATGATGAGCGGCAGCGGCCCAACGGTCTATGCACTATGTCATAAATATTCGCGGGCCAAGCATGTGTTGAATGCATTAAAAGGGTTTTGCGACGAAGTGTATCTCGTTCGCACGCTGAAGTAGATCCTCAGGGGTCTATTTTTTTTGGCTTCTTCTCGATAAGCAAGGATTAAATAACGGGAAATCACAAATGAACCGGATACAGGTGTCCTTTTTCATATGAACAAAACCTCATTTGTATTACGGTTTATCAGCGTTTTTATGTAGTAAATCGTAAATTTTACGATTTGTGTTGACGGATAGAAAAACATTTGGTAAATTGATTCTTGTCTTAAAAAGTAAAGAGAAGGTGTTTCAATAGATGAAGATGCAAAAAGGACTACTTTTATTAGGAACTGTGGTACTATCAATTTTGCTGACTGCATGCGGCAGTCAAGAGAAAAAAGAAGCGTCATCAGAAGGAAAACTGCAAGTCATGACGACGTTCTATCCAATGTATGAATTTACGAAGCAGGTCGTAGGAAATAAAGGCGAGGTGGAATTGTTGATCCCCGCCGGTACAGAACCCCATGACTTTGAGCCGTCAGCGAAAGATTTGGCTAAGATCTCTGATTCAGATGTATTTGTTTACAACAGCCCAGAATTGGAAACGTGGACGAAGAACCTGACAGATACGGTCGATACGAAGAAGACTGAAATTATCCAAGCGTCGAAGGACATCAAACTGATGGAAGGGACAGCGCATGACCATGAAGATACACACGATCATGACTCCGACGAGCACGACGAACATGGGCATTCCCATGATCTAGATCCCCATGTCTGGCTGGACCCAGCGTTAGCGATCAAAGAAGTGGAAACGATCCGCGATCAGTTAAGTAAAAAATACCCAGAGGACAAAGCAGCTTTTGAGAAAAATGCCTCTAAGTATATCGAAGAATTGAAAGCCTTAGATGCAGACTATCAGTCCGCATTCAAAGAGGCGAAAAACAAAACATTCGTGACACAACACGCGGCTTTTGGCTACTTGGCCAATCAGTATGGGCTGACGCAAGAAGCCATCGCTGGAATTTCTCCAGACCAAGAACCGTCTCCGAGCCGCTTGAGTGAATTGAAACATTATGTAGAGGATCATGACGTCAAGGTCATCTATTTTGAAGAAAATGCCTCTTCAAAAGTGGCAGAAACCTTATCCAAAGAGACCGGTGTGAAGCTGGAAGTCTTGAATCCGCTGGAAAGCTTGACGGACAAACAACTCAAAAACGGGGAAAATTACGTTTCTGTCATGAGAGAGAACTTAGAGGCATTAAAAGAAAGTATTAAATAGAAGCTTTCCGTTTTTTTGGAAAAGCGAGTCATTTATAGGAAAAAGGGGCGAAAAAAATGTCGTATATCCAGGTAGAAGATCTTTCATTTTATTATGACAACGAACCGGTATTGGAAAACGTTTCTTACCATGTAGACCCCGGTGAGTTTGTCATTTTAACTGGAGAAAATGGTGCCGCAAAATCGACATTGATCAAAGCGACATTGGGGTTGTTAAAACCCAGCAGTGGAAAAGTAACCATTGCGAAAAAAAATTCCCAAGGGAAAAAATTGAGTATCGGCTATATTCCGCAACAGGTCGCTTCCTTCAACGCAGGATTTCCCAGCACTGTTTTGGAATTAGTAGAATCCGGGCGTTATCCGCAAGGAAAATGGTTTAAAAAACTCTCTCCTCGAGATCACGAGCATGTGCAAAAGGCACTAGAATCCGTCGATATGTGGAATATGCGCCACAAAAAAGTCGGAGAATTGTCTGGTGGGCAAAAACAGCGCATCAGCTTGGCGCGTTTGTTCGCTAAAAATCCCGATTTGCTGATTTTGGATGAACCGACTACGGGAATGGATGAGAAATCGCGCAATGCTTTTTATGAATTGCTGCGCCACAGCGCCCACGCGCATGGCAAAAGCATTCTTATGATCACCCACGATCATGAAGATACAAAAAAATACATGGATCGTCATATTCGATTGGTGCGAAAGGAGAATTCAAAATGGCGTTGCTTTCATATGAGTTCATGAGACGGGCTTTTCTAGCCGCGATCTTTATTGCAGGAATTGCCCCAATGCTGGGTGTCTTCCTAGTCATTCGCCGCCAATCACTGATGGCAGATACCCTGTCTCATGTTTCGTTGGCAGGTGTCGCCTTAGGGTTCTTCTTGAATTTGAACCCGACCGGGACGACCTTGTTAGTCGTAGTCGTCGCAGCGATCATCATGGAGTATTTGCAAAATATGTACAGCTCCTATTCGGAAATATCGATTGCGATTTTAATGGCGGCTGGTTTGGCAGTAGCCTTAGTATTGATGAGTCTGGCTCCGGGGAGTTCGGCAGTCAGCATACAGTCGTATCTGTTTGGTTCGATCGTTACGATCACTTGGCAGCAAGTCGTCTTTTTAGGGATTTTATTTGTGTTGGTAGGTATTTTGTTCCTATTATTCAAACGTCCGATGTACGTGTTGACCTTCGACGAAGACATCGCCGCAGTGGATGGGTTGCCTGTCCGCATGATGTCCATGATCTTTAATGTGGTCACAGGCGTAGCCATTGCCATAATGATCCCTATCGCAGGGGCGCTGCTGATCTCGGCGATCATGGTGCTGCCAGCCGCGATCGGGATGCGCGTCGGCAAAAGCTTTAATATCGTGATTTTCGTCAGTGTCTTCGTCGGCTTTATAGGAATGATCGGCGGATTGACGGGTTCGTACTATTTAGACACACCGCCGGGCGCAACGATTACACTGGGCTTCATCTTATTGTTCCTAATCGTTAACGGGATTCGCCAATTCCGAATCATGATTCAACGTAGACAGGTTCAAAAGTAGAGGAAAGCGAAAGCTTTTCCTCTTTTTTTGCGCAATAATTAATAAATTCCGAACTTTTCGACTTTAAAACAAGAAAATGCTCGAATTTTATTCGCTAAACCCTTATAATGAGAAACGATAAATCAGAAAAGACGATCAAATGCGTGCTATTCGTTTTCTATGAACAGATAGACGCTCAAAATCAAGTATTATTTTCCGGTTGAAAAATAGGACATTAAATTGAAATAGGAGTGAATTACGTGAAAGTACGTCGAAGTGAACGATTAATCGACATGACACAATATTTGTTGGATCATCCCCATGACTTGATTCCACTAACATTTTTTGCAGCTAGATATGGTTCGGCCAAATCATCGATCAGTGAAGATTTAGCCATCGTAAAGAAAACATTCAAAGAACGAGGAACCGGCTTTTTAGAAACGATCCCTGGTGCTGCGGGCGGTGTTGTCTTCACGCCAAGTATCACAGACGAAGAAGCACAAGAATATATCGAATCTTTGGCGGAACGTCTGTCAGAAGAAGACCGTTTATTACCTGGCGGCTATGTTTATTTGTCCGATATGCTGGGGCAGCCTGACTTGCTTCGCAAAGTAGGACGGATCATCGCAGCGCAATATTTAGACAAAAATGTGGATGCCGTCATGACGGTTGCCACAAAAGGGGTACCGATCGCGCAGGCTGTTTCCTACTACTTGAACGCGCCATTTGTCATCGTTCGCCGTGACTCAAAGATTACGGAAGGTTCAACCGTCAGTGTGAATTATGTTTCAGGTTCTTCAGAGCGAATCGAGAAAATGGAACTGTCAAAACGCAGCTTGAAACGCGGATCAAAAGTTTTGATCGTGGATGACTTCATGAAGGGCGGCGGGACCGTTAACGGAATGAAGAGCCTGATCGAAGAATTTGAAGCGGAGCTTGTGGGTATTACCGTTTTTGCAGAATCGAAGTTCAAAGGTGAACGCGCCATCGATGATTACAATTCATTGTTGTTCGTCCAAGATGTCGATACGAGTACGAAAACCATTACGGTCGTACCGGGAAATTGCTTCGATAACTAAAATATAGAAGTGCTATGCTGAGTGGACTCCCTTTATTTTTTAATGGATGGAGTCTAACGGGCTAGCCTTTTTTGCGTCTGGCTAGTAAAATGGTAGAAGCGCGGAAAATGACGGATCGACGAAAGACCGCAAATGGAAGGAAAACGTGTTTTTGTTTGTTGTTGCACGGTCTGTCTCGTTAGAAACTTCCCAAAATATAAAAAACAGTTTAAACGAATAAGGAGTGACTTCTTTTGGAAAATCGTTACGCGATTATTTTAGCAGCGGGTAAAGGAACTCGCATGAAATCAAAATTATACAAAGTCCTGCATCCTGTTGCAGGAAAACCAATGGTTGAACATATTATCGAGCGGGTGGTAGAGACCCAACCAACAGAGATCGTGACCATCGTGGGACACGGTGCGGAAATGGTCAAGGAACAATTAGGCGACCGCAGTGAATACGCGCTGCAGGCGGAACAATTAGGAACCGGCCATGCTGTGATGCAAGCAGCCGAATTCTTAAAAGGAAAAAAAGGTACAACCTTGGTCATCAGTGGCGATACGCCGCTGCTTACGACCCAAACCTTAAACAATTTGTTTGACTATCACCAAGGCAAGAAGGCCAGTGCGACGATCCTGACCGCTCATGCCGACGATCCGACCGGCTATGGCCGTATTTTACGTGACCATGTCGGCATTGTAGAGAAAATCGTTGAACAAAAAGATGCCACTCCAGAAGAAGCGCGGACGCAAGAAATCAATACAGGAACCTACTGTTTTGACAATGAACAACTGTTTGCGGCACTGGAAAAAATCGGAACGAACAATGCACAGGGAGAATATTACCTGACGGATATCGTTGAGATCTTAAAAAACGAAGATCAAACAGTGGCCGCTTACCAAACGGAAGACTTCGAGGAGTCTTTAGGGGTAAACGACCGCATTGCATTAGCCAATGCTAATGAAAGTATGCGCCGCCGCATCAACCGTCAACATATGGTCAATGGCGTAACGTTTATTGATCCGGCAACGACGTACATTGATGCAGGAATCGAGATCGGTTCTGATACGATCATCGAACCCGGCGTGCAGATTCAAGGAAACACAGTGATCGGTTCAGACTGTGTCATCGGTGCACATTCAAAAATCGTTGATAGCACGGTTGAAGACAATGTTGAGATCAAAGCATCTGTTTTAGAAGAATGCATCGTGCGAAAAAATGCAGATGTAGGTCCAAATGCTCACTTACGGCCACAAGCGGATATTGGGGAAAATGCCCATATCGGGAATTATGTGGAGATCAAAAAAGCAACGATCGGTGAAAATACGAAGGTCGGTCATTTGACGTACGTAGGCGACGCGACACTCGGAAAAGATATCAATGTGGGCTGCGGCGTTGTTTTTGTCAACTATGACGGCAAAAATAAACACCATACCCATGTCGGCGACCATGTCTTCATCGGTTCAGGTACCAATATCATCGCGCCTGTCACGATCGCTGACAACAGTGCGACCGCGGCCGGTTCAACGATCACGAATGATATCGCTGAAGGTGACATGGCCATCGCCCGTGCACGTCAAGTGAACAAAGAAGGGTATGCAAATCATCTGCCATTTTAAGGAAAATCTCTTGATTTCTTAAAAGGAAATGACTAGTATTTTATTTGAAATGGTATATAATCGGTAGCGTACGTTTAAAAAGAAAGTGGAGGTCCCCATGTCGAAACATTATTTTGATCCAAGATTGAAAATTTTTGCTTTGAATTCAAATCGTCCCCTAGCTGAGAAAATCGCTGAAGAAGTTGGTGTTGAACTCGGAAAAAGTTCCGTTACCCAATTTAGCGATGGTGAGATTCAAGTAAACATTGAAGAAAGTATTCGTGGCTGTCATGTCTATGTCGTTCAGTCAACAAGTAGTCCGGTAAATGATAACTTGATGGAATTGTTGATTATGATCGATGCCTTGAAACGGGCGAGTGCAAAAACAATCAACGTCGTAATGCCTTATTATGGTTATGCCCGTCAGGATCGTAAAGCACGTGCACGGGAACCAATTACTGCCAAACTTGTAGCCAACATGATCGAAAAAGCTGGCGCAACACGTCTGTTGACGCTAGATCTGCATGCGTCTCAAATCCAAGGATTCTTTGATATTCCTGTGGATCACTTAATGGGTGCACCATTGATCGCGGATTACTTTTTAGAAAAAGGAATCTACGGCGATGATGTCGTGGTTGTTTCACCTGACCATGGCGGGGTAACACGCGCACGTAAATTAGCAGAGTTCTTGAAGGCGCCGATCGCGATCATCGACAAACGTCGTCCGAAAGCAAACGTCGCTGAAGTCATGAATATTATCGGGAAAGTCGATGGCAAAACGTGTGTCATCATCGATGATATGATCGATACCGCAGGGACGATCACACTTGCAGCGAATGCGCTGAAAGAAGCGGGAGCTAAACAAGTGTATGCGTCATGTACACACCCTGTTTTATCTGGTCCGGCAATGCAGCGTATCCAAGATTCAGCGATCGAGCATTTAGTCGTAACTGATTCGATCTACTTATCTGAAGAACGTAAAATCGACAAGATCGATGAAATCAGTGTGGGTGTATTGATGGGGGATGCAATCAAACGTATCCACGAAAACAAACCAGTTAGCCCATTGTTTGAAACACATAAAAAATAAAGTTGTTGAACTAGATACTCTATAAAAGGGTATCTAGTTTTTTTGTGCGTTCAATTGCCGGGTGTCTTTTTTTTATCACTTGTAAGAAATTTGGACAAGCGCTTTCACCTGAGTGTTCTTCTGATATGATAGTAAGTAGAAGGACGTAGCAGAGAGGACGGAGGCACATATGCAAAAGTGGATGGATCGTATTTCTATGGTCGTTGGCTACGGTGTAGTCATCATTGCTTTATTTTTTAAACTTATTGGCGGAACAGGTCAACGGTATAGCGTGATCGAAGTCTGGGTTCGCAGTTTGTTGAGTGGTCATTTTCTGCACTTTTGGCAAACCGCTTTTCCCGCAGGAGTCGGTCTTTTAGTAGGATCTGGTTTCTTTTTGGTCTTAGTTCTTCTATACGGACTCGACGCACTGCTGATTACTCGTCACCGCCACGTTTCCTTCGTGCAATCAGCAAAAGCAGCTTGGTTGTACTTTACGATGTTTTTCTATTTTATTTTTATTCAATTTTATGCCAGCAGTATGTGGTTGGTCCTTTTTTTGATTTTGTGTGCGTTGGAATTTCTACTGAATCGGTACCTTGAGGACAAAGTTGAACGGGACCGAAAGTATGCAGAAGCGCAAAAAGTTGAAAAAGCCTATTTGAAAGAACGGAAGCGGCGGCTGGCTTTTCCGGGAAGCTACCCACCGGTGGTGCATCAGATTATTCGTAAAAATATCCGCTTTTACTATAAGGACTATCTGCTGTTGGTTTTATCGAATGCGCTAGTGTTTTTCGTAGTGCGCCTGCTTTTTTTCACGTATCACGAATTTAGCAGCGGACACAGCATGGAGACTCTCTTTGATCGAACGGGCCTTCTTCGGATCATGATTGAATCCGGTGGGGTCTTACTCCTGTTGCTGTTCTTGTTTTTGAGTTTTATGGACGGTTTATTTATTGATTTTAAGGCGAAGCATATGGAGCTGCTGATCCAACTGGGGATTCGGAAAAAGACATTTCTTCTTCTGCTGCTGGAGGAGTTTGGTCTTTGTGGATTACTGGGAATCGGATTGGGGAGTATCGTCAGCTTGTTGATAACTCGGGGCGGGGAAGGCTTTGGTTGGGCCGTGTTGTTATCCACAGGGCTGTGGATAGTTGCGATGGCTGTGCATCAAGAAAAGATTTTACGGCTGATCCAGTTTCAACCACGAGAGCGGCGAGGCCCCGATCAACCTAGCGGACGTTGGTTACCCGTATTCCTGACGCTTGGTCTGCTTTTTTTAGCAGTGACTTTTTGGTGGTTTCATCGTCGAAAATCAGCGGAGACGTTGCTAGTGATCGGGCCTCTGACGGTCGCACTATTTCTGCTGTTTTACAGTGCAGGGGGCGCATACGTCAAACGTAAGTGTAAGAAACGAGTGTTTCTGCTCTCTCGAAACGATCTTTTCTATCGTTTCCGCAGGAGCCTCCATGTTTTTGTGCTAACCACACTTTTGCAGTTGTTGATAGTGGGCTTCTTTTTGCCGCGTTTGATCACCCTTCAATTGACCACGGTGGCTTCTTTATTTCCCTATGACGTCGTCGCAAAAGTCAAACAGCCGGAAGTAAAAAAGGTAGAACGAGCGTTGAAACAGGAACACGCGCAGTGGACAACGTATCCCTATGTGCCGGTCACATCTGTGGATGGCGATCCTGAGTGGGAATTTTTCGGGACTTCACGACCAGTGATGTTCATTCAAGGACAGCATATCGGGATTTCAGAAGCAACCTATCAACAGCTTCGTCAGATGAATCACTTGGGGCAGCATCCTTTGGGATTAAAAAAGGGGCAGTGGCATGTCGTTTATCAGCAGGCAATCAGTATTCGTGGACAACCGATTGACTGGGACCCTCAAAGCGCCCGTCCGCGTTTGCGAATCGGGACGCCTTTAGAAAGCTACAATACTGCCAATGTCGATCAGATTTTTCCAATGCGCCAAATCAAGAGTCAGGAGCGTCTGCTATTAACCGGGATGTTTCAACGGGGCTTGCAAGAAAATATTCTTGTGTTCGCCGATGAGGAATTTGCGGAATTCGCTAAAATGGAGACTCCTCGCCAGTTATTTTTGATCACTGGGGATCAAGCCGTCGGCACGTCGCTGCATTTTTTGAATCAGCAGTACGCGGAGGATAAACGTTGGGACGCAGCGATCGAACCTGTGTATGAGAAGGTTCAACGAAAACGAAACGTAGTCACTGAAAATCAGTTGCATGTTTTATTGTTGTTGTTTACCTTGTTCGTTTGCCTGTTCATCAGTGTCGGGATACTTGCAGCAAAATTTGAAAGTGATCACGACGATCTGCTTGCGCGCAGGCGATTGTTGGATCAATTAGGGATGCGTCAGAAGGAACAGCGGAAACTAATAAAAGAGCAAGTTGGACTTTTCCTGCTCGTCCCCATACTTGTCGGGTTAGTAATCAGTTTGGGCTTTATTTGGATCATGGGCACGCTGCGTTTCTTTGCGATAGATGAATGGCAGCAATTTACCCGTCTTTTTCTAATAGACTATAGTCTGTATTTGTTTTGTTGGGCGTTGACGGCGGTCTTTCTTTATCGTCGAATTGAAAAGTGGAGGTAACTAGATGGAACCGATCATTGAAGCGGTAGCAATCAAGAAGAATTATGGGCAGCAGAACGTATTAAGAGGGATTGATCTGACGATTCTTCCTGGGGATTTCCTGTGTATCATGGGGCGCTCCGGGTGCGGGAAGACGACCTTACTGAAAATAATAGGCCTAATGCATCCTCCGACCAGAGGAGAAGTTGCCTTCGAATCCAGATGGACGCAGTCGCTTTTTCCAGATGAGCTCTCGGATATTCGCAGGAGAAAAATCGGTTTTGTGTTTCAGGAGTTTAACTTGATGGAGAGTATCAGTGTAAAGGAAAATATTCTTTTGCCAGCGATTTTGGATAAACAGGACATCACGAAAGCAGAAGAACGAATGGCGCCATTTTTTCAACTGTTGCGGATCGAGCAGCTCTTGGACAAGCTGCCGCAGGAATTATCTGTTGGAGAAAAGCAGCTAGCGGCGATTTGCAGAGCACTGATAAATGAACCGCAAATTATTTTAGCCGATGAACCAACAGGAAATTTAGACAGCAATGCCGGAGCAGAAGTCATTAATATTTTTAAACGAATCAATCAAGAACTAGGCATCACGATCGTCATGATCACCCACGACAGTAAAGTCGCGCAGGCGGCTAAAGAGGTGCTTTTTTTGAAGGATGGAAAAATTTATGACCGTCTGGTAAATGGTGTGGGGTCTGAAACACAAATATCGGAGAAAATGTTAGAAGTTTAATAGGAATATAAAGAAAAGAAGTGTCCGTTCAATCGGAGACTTCTTTTTTGCTGCGTCTAAAAATAAGGATTGGACCGGGTCCGTTATGGCTAATATTGGCGACAATCCTACGCTTTTTGAGCCCCAACCAGCAGAGAAAATGCGAATGAAACGCATGAAATCACCGCCATATTCTAGAGACAAAAAAAGAGCTCATCGGTGGGTGGCCGATGAGCAAAGGAGTTAAAAAATGAAAAAGTGTTAGGGTTGTTTGTTGGTATGCTTATATAATAGCAACTAGTTGTGAATTATTTGTGAATGAAGATTGGCAGAAAATCAAAAAAAGTAGGTCTAAAAATATTTGTTTTTTTCTTATTATAAAAAAAGGAGCTCATCGGTGGGTGGCCGATGAGCAAAGGAGTTAAAAAATGAAAAAGTGTTAGGGTTGTTTGTTGGTATACTTATATAATAGCAAGGAGATGTGAAAAAAGTGTGAACGGGGATTGTTTGAAAATTAAAAATTTTATAAAGAATATGGTTATTAATTAACTTGACAAGTATTTTTAATCTTATTTTTATAAAAAAAGAGCTCATCGGTGGGTGGCCGATGAGCAAAGGAGTTAAAAAATGAAAAAGTGTTAGGGTTGTTTGTTGGTATGCTTATATATTAGCAAGTAGTTATGAATAAAATGTGATAAAAGACTAGAGAAACAATTAATTTTAGCGAAAATAAATCTTTCTAACTAGTATAAACAAGAGTGTACTTACTTTTTCTTTTGAAACAAGAAGGCTTTTTAGCAGGGAGCACTCACTTCAAAAGACAAAAAAAGCCGAAAAGGAGGTGGGCTTCCTAGAAAGCGCTCCTTTTCGGCTTGAGAATGGCACGAGCTTATTCGTATACTCGGTTCTTTTTGTCGTAAATATTTCGCAGCTCTAAATAAAGCGGGACAAGTTCATTCTTAGTATAAGGGAAATCCAGTTGGTACAATTGAATATTTGGTTTTTCCTTTTTCAACAAGGAAGAAGAACTGATGATCAGATCATAATCGTCTTTCAAGGACACGTCGTAAGGCTCGGCATCAATGAAGCGCAGATCTTCCAAGAAACGGTACAAGTCGCGAACGAAAATTGCATTGTGCTCTAACGCGATCCCTACTTTTAAATTATGCGCATAAGGAAACTGATTAAAGTAAGGCAATAATAAGCGCTTGAAGGCACGTGTGATCATTGGATGGATCGAACTGATAAAGCTGTAAGAAGGATTCTCTTTAGCTAATTGCATGAAATTTTGGATGTTTTGGAATAAAATGTATTCGCCTCGTGTTTGCTTCGCTTCTGGGTCCAGCACCAATTCAATAATGCTAGGAAACGGCTGACGGAAAATAAAGTAGCCGAACGTGATGTTCAGCATATTTGCCACAACCAAAGGGTCATCCATAATTTCCGGACGATCTGGGAACAATGCCTTTTTGGCAAAGGTACAGAACTCCATAACAAAATCATTGACCGGATTTGGACGAGCATCGAAGTCATGGATCGTCTGTTTCATGCTTTGATCGTCTCGAATCGTATAGAAGGGTGAGTAGTGCGCCAAGAAATAAATAAAACTGGATTCACCTTTCAATTGACGGGTCGTCATGGGAACATCTACTAATTCCCGTAAGGACGTAAAATCATAGTAAGGATTGTCCTTCATCAAGAAATTATAGCGAGGATCGTATTTGACGAACTTTTTATTGCTGACACGGATCATGTTGATGCTGGTGAATAGCTTGATCTCCTGATTGCCGAAATAAGTGCGTGACAGAGGGAAATAGTCCTTGTACGTATCCATGATCTTCGCCAATTGATGCTGGTCGACATCTAACGGGCATTCAATTCCGCGAGTTCCAAGCCATAAAAGGTCGAATAACGCTAAACGAATCAAGCGTTCATCACCGGACATGCCGGCTTCTGTGTATGTAAAGCGAATATTGAAGCGTTTCAAGTGTTTTTTAAGTTTGTCGATCTTCCGGGAAACGGTGGAGCGGCTCACAAAATATTTTTCACAAAATTGTTCAATTGTTGGATTTTCTTCATTCAAGAAGTATAAGATGAACTGGAATGGGACGGCCTGTTGCAACAAGTGGTAACGATACTCATCGATCGTAGCATTTAAGTTTTCTAAATTCACTTTGCCGGCGCGCATCATGATCGTTTCATGGTTGGGCCGAATCTCCGCTAATTCTTGATCTATTTCATTTAATTCAATCACACTTTGCTGGTAGTTTAAATCTAAATCTTCTGACAATTGACTGATTGCTAACACTTGCTTGGTGGACTGATTTAAATATTTAAAAATATTAAAACGTAAGAGGAGCGACGCATCAAACATAAGTTCCTCATATAACATCTGTTTTCCTCCTTTATTAAATTAGGCGATTAATCTGAATTTTTTTAAGCATATTTCTTTTATATTGTACTTTATTTACATAAACCTGTCAGTTATTAACCGGTAAAAAGTGAGTAAAATTATATAGGGAAAATCATTTTTCATGCTATTCTAAGAAAGAAGGTGAAAAAATGACAAAGTCGCGTTTAGAAGCATTTACGGATGGCGTGGTTGCGATCGTTTTGACAGTCCTCGTGTTGGATATTCAGATACCAGACGCGCCAACACTCGCTTCACTGCTGAGCATAACAAACACATTGTTCGCCTATACGGTGAGTTTTATTTTCGTGGCAGTCATCTGGGTGAACCATCATCGCATGATGCAGATGGCGGAAAAGATCAATTATAAGGTTATCTGGGCAAATATTTTTTGGTTATTTTGGCTAACGTTATGTCCGGCCGTCACGAGCTGGGTAGGACGCAATCCTGGAGAATTTTGGCCAGAGGTTTCTTATGTCATGGTCTACACGATGTGGAGTTTTTCTTACGGGGTGTTATCAAAAAAAGTCATTACCGCCAATGACCCAGAGAGTCATGTTGCGAAAGTTTTGACACGGGATCGCCGCAGCAGATTATCTATGCTGATCAATTTAGCAGTTTTGGCAGGCGTGTTTGTTTATCCGCCGATCGGGATCTTTGGACGTTTTCTAGTTTCAGGGATTTGGATCGTTTCATATCGGAAAGCAGACGAATATTACCACAAAGTTTTCGGCAAAAAAAATCGCGGCAGAAGTGCGTAACTTCTGTCGCGATTTTTACGTGTATTTGTTGGTTTTGCACCAACCCAAAAGGCTTTTTACGGTTCTGGATGCAACACACGGTGTAAGAATTCTTTGGTCCGTGCTTCTTTCGGATGGACAAAGATGTCTTCAGGAGTTCCTTGTTCAGCAATAACGCCTTGGTCCATGAAGATAACACGATCCGACACTTCTTTTGCGAAGGCCATTTCATGGGTTACGATGACCATCGTCAAGCCGCTCTCTGCCAATTTCTTCATAATATGCAGGACATCGCCGACCATTTCAGGATCTAGCGCGGAGGTCGGTTCGTCAAACAACATCACTTCCGGGTTCATTGAAAGGGCACGGGCAATTGCGACCCGCTGTTTCTGACCCCCAGAAAGCTGTGCCGGCTTCGCATCAACGAAACGAGCCATCCCCACTTTCTCCAAGTTTTCCAACGCCACTTTTTTGGCTTCCTCTTCTTTTCGTCCTAAGACGGTCACCTGACCGCTCATGCAATTTTGCAGCACGTTCATATTGTTGAAAAGGTTAAAGGATTGGAAAACCATTCCCAAATGCGTCCGATATTTCGGCAGATTGTAACCAGGGGCTAGAACATTGTCCCCTTGGTATAAGATTTTGCCGTCTGTTGGTGTTTCTAGTAAGTTGATGCAACGTAGAAAGGTAGATTTACCGGAACCAGAGGCACCGATGATCGTTACCACTTCTCCTTTGTTGACGTTCATACTGATATCTTTTAAGACGAGGTTATCGCCGAAGCTTTTCTTCAAATGTTCGATTTCAATAATACTGCTCATGTCTGCTCCTCCTTATTCTTATTGCTGAACGCATTTTTTTTAAAATTCGTTCGATGTTCATGCCGTATACCATTCTGCTAAAGCGAGAAGCAAAATGGTCTATCGGGCCTCCTTAATCTATCTGGAATTATTTATCTTCTCCGACAGCTACATCAACCTCTTCAATACGAACATAGGCTGAAGGGCCGTCCATTTTCTTCTCAACGACACGTAAGAGACGAGTGGCAGTGAAGGTCAAGACAAAGTAGATCACACAGATGATGAAATACGTTTGGAAGAACATATAGTTCGTTCCAGCCGCGGATTTCCCTTGGAAGAACAATTCAGAAACAGAGATGATACTCAATACAGAGGTATCTTTAATATTGATAACCAATTCATTCCCCGTTGCTGGCAGAATGTTTCGTAACACTTGCGGCAAGACCACTTTACGCATCGTTTGACCATGGGTCATCCCGATCGCATGAGCCGCTTCGAACTGTCCTTTATCGACTGCGAAGATCCCGCCGCGGACGATCTCAGACATATAGGCCCCCGTATTAATAGAAACAATAAACAATGCAGCAGCCGTTCGATTCAAGTCGATCCCGAAAGCCATCGCGATCCCGTAATAGATAACGGCAGATTGTACGATCATCGGTGTGCCGCGGAAAATTTCAATGTAGGCATTCAATAACCAGCCAAACACTTTTTGCAGACCGCGTTTTGCAGAATTATCTGATTCAGGGATCGTCCGAAAGACACCGATCAATAAACCGATCAAAGTCCCAACCGTTGTTCCCACAATAGCAAGCAGTAAGGTCATTCCTGTTCCTCGTAAGAACATCGAACCGTTTTGTTTCAAGATACGAACGAAGACATTTTCTTTTTTCCCAGAAGCGTTTTGCGTTTCATCCGTCGCTGGCTGATCTTTGATGGCTTGGTCCATGACCTTCACCCGTTCGTCTTGAGAGATGCCGGACAAGATCTGATTGACCTGGGCCATATTAGCGTCGCCTTTACGCATGCCGACCGACACCTGAACATCTTCAGGGTTGGTTTGGAACCCGTTTGCTTTGTCAAATTCCACCATTTTAAGGTCAGGATTGACACTTTCCGCCGTCACGCCTTCTGGTCGTTCACTGACGTAGCCATCGATGGTTCCCGATTCCAAAGCAACACGCATTGCTGGGAAATTGTCCATGGCTTCCTGTTTGTTCACGTCAGGGATCTGAGGAATAACGTCATAATGGAATGTACTTAACTGTGCGGTGATTTTTGCCCCCGCAAAATCTTTGATGTTTGTCGCTTTGGCATATTTTGTATCTTTCCGTGTAACGATAACCAATTGTGATTCGTAATAAGGATCGGAAAAGTCGACTTCCTTCCGGCGTTCCGCTGTTGGAGACATCCCGGCGATGATCGCGTCGATCTTGCCAGATTGAAGGGCGGGCAATAAGCCGTCCCATTCGGTTTTGACGACGACCAGCTTACGGTTCATTTTGTCCGCAATTTTTTTCGCCATTTGGACATCGTAACCGCCAGCGTAGGCTCGATCTCCTTGGATCTGAACGGCGCCATTCCGATCATCCTTTTGCGTCCAGTTGAACGGTGCATAGCCGGCTTCCATGCCGACCCGTAACTCTCCTTCAGGTGTTTTGTCATCCGCGTGTGTAATCAACGGTGCTCCTAAAAAAGAAATGAATAATGCGATAAGTGCGATAACTGAAAATTTTCTTCTATTCATAGTTTCTCCCTTTCTTGAACTCACGAGATTGGGTAGGGCTGTCTTTGAAAATCTACAACAAAAAAAGCCGCCGATTTGTGTATAAGGCCGCTTGCAGATAATAAGAAGATGGTGTTCCCTCTCACAAAAACATAGCGCAACTTAGCATCACTGCTAAGACAGTCCGCAAGTTATTTGCTTGCGTCCCAACATACAAAACAAAGAGAATTTTGTACATTTCGGCGAAACTTCCTAGACCTATTTCCACGTGTCTCTGCACTCCATAGGGTTAATAAGGTTCGCGACCTCTACCTCATTGTTCTGAGGCATCTCGTATTCAGTTATTATGTTTCACAGTCTAAAGCCTATAAATGAAAAAGTCAATGGGAATCCTTTGAAACGAACAAAAAAATTGTTTGAAATTTTTAATCTAAAACGTTTTGATTGTTTAAAAAGACAAAAAAAGAATACGAAAATACATCCTTTAAGAAATTTCAGTCTTTTTATTTCAAAGGAGCAAAAAACTCTTCGATGATACGAAGAATTCTTCCTTTCTTCTATAAAAGAAGTGAGACTTTTTATTTTACGCGCTATTTATACTATACTGATTCTTGAGGTGATAGAAATGGAAATCACAGTTGATCTGGCTGCAGAGATGCTCCAGCAGCATAAAAAAATGACCTTTCTAACTGGAGCAGGTGTTTCCACGCCATCAGGAGTCCCAGATTACCGCTCACTCCAAGGCGTGTACCACGGACTGGAGGCACCAGAGTATTTATTAAGCAACGAATGCCTGGTACGCGAACCAGAAAAATTTTATCAATTTGTCAAACACTTATACCATGAAGAGGCGCGGCCCAATGTCATTCATCAAGCCATGGCAGCGATGGAGAAGACAAAAGACATTTGGGTCGTTTCCCAAAATATCGACGGGTTGCATGCGGCGGCTGGCAGCGAAAAACTCGTTAATTTCCACGGGTCGCTGTACGAGTGCTATTGTCGGAAGTGCGGAAAATCAGTATCCGTATCAGACTATCTGCAAAGCGATCGTCACAAGGAGTGCGGCGGTCAAATTCGTCCTGACATCGTGTTGTATGGTGAGGGATTTGAAGAAGGCGTCATTCAACAAGCCGTTTCAGCAGTCAAAAATGCGGAACTTGTGGTAATCGTCGGGACGAGCTTTCAAGTTCATCCGTTTTGTGATTTAATTTATGAAAAACGCAGAGATGCGCAAGTCATGGTCATCAATCAAACACCGATCCAGTTAGCCGGTGCATATACGTTTGTACAGGCGAATGGAGTGGAGGTATTTGAAAAGCTATAATACATTCATTGGGTGAAACCAGTTTTTATCTACGAGGAGGAAGATGTGTGGAGTTAACAGAAAAAGAAAAGATGATCGCCGGTAAATTATATTTTGCAGGTGATCCTGAATTAGCAGCCGATCGAAAAGATGCACGGGTCAAATTACGAGCGATCAACCAAGAAACAGACAAGAAAAAACGAGAATTGTATGTAAAATCTGCTTTTGGGGGGACCAAAAAGCGCGTCTACATTGAACCCACCATTTCCTTCGATTATGGCTACAATATTTTTGTTGGGGAGAACTTCTATTGTAATTTCCACAATGTCTTTTTAGACATTTGTCCAATCACGATTGGCGACAATTGTATGTTCGGACCCAATGTTCAATTGTATACGGCTAGCCATCCGTTAGAACCAGGAAAGCGCAATAGCGGGCAAGAATTCGGCAAGCCGATCACGATCGGCGACAATGTTTGGATCGGCGGTTCGTGTGTGGTGGTTCCTGGGGTAACGTTGGGGGACAATGTCGTAGTGGCCGCGGGGGCAGTGGTGACAAAATCTTTTCCAGATAATGTCGTGGTTGGTGGAAATCCTGCACGTATCCTAAAGACGATCGAAGAAGAAAATGAAAAGAACGAATTGGTGCAAGCCCGAGAAAAAATAGATACGATCGATCAGGAAATCGTTGGTCTCTTAGAAAAACGACTGTCCGCTGTCAGCGAAGTAATCGCGTACAAGGCGCAAACAAAAAAGGCCGTTTTAGATACGAGCCGTGAAGAAAACGTGTTAGAGAACGTTGCTGCTTTAGTGAAGGACGAAAATTATCGCGAAACGATCGTTGAGACATTCAAGGATATCATGAAGCAGTCGCGTAACTATCAAGAAGGGCGGTTGGAGTAACATGGTCGATGGCGATAAACGCAAAGCCGAGATTTTAGAAGCGTTGCAGCAAGCGGATAAACCGATCAGTGCGACTCGTTTTGCAAAGGAATTCGGCGTGAGCCGTCAAATCGTAGTGGGGGATGTGGCGTTGTTACGAGCCGCAGGTGAAACGATCATTGCCACTGCACGAGGCTACCTATTGGAACGCGAGTCAGAAAAATTGATCAGTAAAATTGCTGTTCAACACGGACCGGAGCAAACAGAAGAAGAATTGCACACAATAATCGAAAAAGGCGGAGAAGTCATTGATGTTGTAGTGGAGCATCCATTGTATGGCGAATTAGTCGGCGGACTGCATTTGATGACGCAGCAAGACGTCGATAGCTTTATCAAGGAAACCAGTGGGCTGCGGGCGACACTTTTGTCGGAGCTGACAAGCGGCATTCACCTCCACACGATCGCCTATGAGACACTGGATGATTTGGTAGAGATCAAACAGGCGCTCTCAGAAAAAGGAATCTTATATGAAGAAAAACACCATTCGTAGTGAATGGTGTTTTTGCTTATTCGATGACTAAAACGCCGTCTTTCAATTGCAGCGGGTTCTTTTCGTCTATATGGTCGTAGAACATGATGCCGTTGATATGATCGATCTCATGCTGGACGACGATCGCATTGTAATTTTTCAAGCGAATCTTGTGTTTTTCACCCTCAGCATCATAATAAGAAACGGTGATGCGTGCCGCCCGAACGACATAGCCGGGAACTTCACGATCAACGGATAAGCAGCCCTCGCCTTCGCCTAAGCAAGCTTCCTGTACAGAGTGGCTTAAAACTTTTGGATTGTACATCACCGTACTAATACCGTTCTCCGGTTTTTCTGGGTCAACACTTGGTACATGGACCGCGATGATCCGTTTTGAACTATCTAATTGGGGAGCCGCTAAACCGACACCGCCACGTAAGTGTAATTCTTCTGCTTTCACGGGATCTTGACTGTTTTTAAGAAATTGAAGCATTTCTTTTCCAAGGGCCACGTCTTCAGCAGTTGGAGGAATCGGGACCTCTTTCGCAACATCTCTTAAGGTCGGATGGCCT
Organism: Enterococcus gilvus ATCC BAA-350; assembly: GCF_000407545.1. Taxonomy (NCBI): domain Bacteria; kingdom Bacillati; phylum Bacillota; class Bacilli; order Lactobacillales; family Enterococcaceae; genus Enterococcus; species Enterococcus gilvus. The sequence continues at coordinate 218,488 of NZ_ASWH01000001.1, forward strand.
TCCCGAATAATATCATCCATTGTGATCATTAAAAAATCTCCTCTCAAAGCTGTCTTTCATCACGTTAGTTTAACACAAAAAGTAAGTAAGGTAAAAAAACTGTTTTTGGAACGACGGTTCTTTAAAAAAATTGTAATGATTACAAAAGACAGGCTTAAATTGCTATACAGCTTGATTTTTTAGAGCAAATCAAGTAAAGTGTTAGAGTGTGCAAAGCGCACCACCTATCACTTGGTTGGGCGATTCACCAACGCTCTACTCAGTCGTAGGAAGAAAATAGGAAGAGGTGAAAACCATGGCATTATCAAAAGAACGTAAAAACGAAATCATCAATGAATATGCTCGCCATGAAGGAGATACTGGTTCTCCAGAAGTACAAATCGCTGTATTAACGGAAGAAATCAATCAACTAAATGAGCATGCACGTGTCCACAAAAAAGACCACCATTCATACCGCGGTCTAATGAAAAAAGTTGGTCATCGTCGTAACTTGTTAGCTTACTTACGTAAGAATGAAGTACAACGTTACCGTGAATTAATCCAACGTCTAGGACTACGTCGTTAATTCGTACTACTATTTAAGAGTGAGGTTCCTAGGAATCTCACTTTTTTTACAGTTAGGCTTTTCGCAATAGTGTAAGTATGCGTTCTAGTAATAGATTTTATGCGCTGTATTGAACAGGCAGTTTAGCCTAATGTTATGCGTACGAAAATCAGGTCATTTTTCTGGTTTATAGAAAAAATGATTTCACTTAAAATGAGCTAGCTGTTAAATTCTAGTATACATGTAGAAACATTCGTCTCTTATTTAATGTATTTGCGAAGGGGACTAAATTAATCGAACACCGAGGTTCTCTCGGTAAAAATAAACCCCTTTGATTGGCGTGTTGTCACTCTACTAACCAAATGCAAGAAGCGAAGGTTTTCGCTGTTTCCATTTGTTTAGTAGCGTCGCACTGGTCAAAGGAAAAAGGAGAAGTTATGACAGAAAAGCAAGTTTTTAAAACCACTTGGGGCGGGCGCCCTCTGCAAGTTGAAATCGGTCAGCTTGCCAAACAAGCCAATGGCGCAGTGTTAGTTCGCTATGGCGATACCGTTGTGTTAAGTGCAGCTGTTGCATCAAAAGAAGCGAGAGATTTCGACTTTTTCCCATTAACGATCAATTACGAAGAAAAAATGTATGCCGTGGGTAAAATTCCTGGAGGCTTCATCAAGCGTGAAGGACGTCCAAGTACAGATGCGACGTTGACTGCTCGTTTGATCGACCGTCCGATTCGCCCAATGTTTGCTGATGGCTTCCGTAATGAAGTGCAAGTAACAAACGTTGTAATGAGTGTGGAACAAGATTGCTCACCAGCGATGGCTGCAATGTTTGGTTCTTCATTGGCATTAGCTATTTCAGATATTCCCTTTGAAGGCCCAATCGCAGGTGTTGATGTTGGCCGCGTAAACGGGGAGTATGTGTTGAATCCTACGACGGAACAACACGCCGCATCAGATATCGATTTGACTGTTGCTGGAACAAAACAAGCCATCAACATGGTAGAATCCGGAGCAAAAGAAGTTTCCGAAGAAGATATGTTAGGTGCGTTGTTGTTCGGTTTTGATGCAATCAAAGAAATGGTCGCTTTCCAATCTGAAATCGTTGCTGCTGTCGGCAAAGAAAAAATGGAAATTTCTTTATTACAAGTGAACCCTGAATTGAAAAAAGAAATTTTTGACAGCTATTACGAAACAATGAAGACGGCTGTAATGACAATGGACAAATTGGCACGTGAAGACGAAATTGAAAAAGTAAAAGAAACAGTCAAAGAAGTCTATGCGGAAAGATTTGCGAATGTTGAAACAGAAGATTTGGTTCAAATCACAAAAGAAGTGAAACAAATCGCGGAAGACCTTGAAAAAGATGTTGTCCGTGAATTGATCACGATCGATAAGATTCGTCCGGATGGCCGTAAATTAGACGAAATCCGTCCGTTAGATGCAGAAACAAGCATCTTGCCGCGCGTACATGGTTCAGGTCTATTTACACGGGGACAAACGCAAGCATTATCTGCTTGTACGTTGGCTCCTTTAGGAGAACATCAAATCATTGATGGATTAGGAACCGTTGAAAGCAAACGATTCATCCATCACTATAATTTCCCGCAATTCTCTGTTGGTTCAACAGGGCGTGCTGGCTCACCAGGTCGTCGTGAAATCGGACATGGTGCATTAGGTGAACGTGCATTGGCGCAAATCATTCCTAGTGAAGAAGATTTCCCTTACACTATCCGTTTAGTTGCGGAAGTATTGGAATCAAACGGTTCGTCTTCTCAAGCAAGTATCTGTGCTGGAACATTGGCATTGATGGATGCAGGTGTGCCAATCAAAGCACCTGTTGCCGGGATCGCTATGGGCTTGGTCTCTGATGGTGAAAACTACACGATCTTGACAGATATTCAAGGATTAGAAGATCATCTTGGCGACATGGACTTTAAAGTTGCTGGAACAAAAGACGGAATCACTGCTTTGCAAATGGACATCAAAATCCAAGGAATCACAGAACAAATCCTTTCTGAAGCGTTGACACAAGCGAAAAAAGCACGGATGGAAATTCTGGAAGTCTTAACAGATACAATCGCTGAACCGCGCAAAGAATTGAGCCCATATGCACCGAAGATCGAAATGATCCAAATCGACCCAGATAAGATCAAAACAGTCATCGGCAAAGGCGGCGACACGATCAACGGTATTATTGAAGAAACTGGCGTGAAGATCGATATCGATCAAGATGGAAATGTCAGCATCGCTTCTTCTGATGCAGAGATGATCCAAAAAGCAATCAAGATCATTGAAGAATTGACCAAAGAAGTCAAGGTCGGCGAAGTTTACTTAGGTAAAGTCGTTCGTATCGAAAAATTTGGTGCCTTCGTGAACTTGATCAAAGGCAAGGATGCGTTGGTTCACATTTCTCAACTTGCGAATGAACGTGTAAATAAAGTAGAAGATGTCGTGAAATTAGGCGACGAAGTATTAGTGAAAGTAACAGAAATTGATCGCCAAGGACGCGTGAATGCGTCTCGTAAAGCCTTGTTGAAAGAAGAAGAAAGCAAAAAAGAAGAAAAATAACCGATCCTTCGGTTAGTCTTTGACTTTTCTTTCTGAAACTTGGATAATATGGATAAGTTTTAGGGGAGTAGCAACATAGAGACCTCTCTATGCTTTTAGATCAACAACTAGTGCAAAGCGCGCTGGTCTAAAAGGTAATTTGCAAGACCTAAACAATAGTGGAAACTGTTGTTTAGGTCTTTTTTTGTCAGTTATGCTTTTTGCAGTATGCAACAATCAAGCTTATTTTGGTTTAAATAGAAAATAATCGTTTGTGCTGTTTAGCATAATGATATGCGTAATGAGAATTTGATTCACTTTTTGGTTTTTGAAAAAGTGCATTCATTAAAACGAATTAGCTGCGAGTGTGTATCAAAATATCGATGCAATTAGTGGAATCGTATGCGTACGAAAATAAAAGCATTTTTCCCGATTTTGGAAAAATGGATTCATTGCAATTAGTAAAATCGATCCAAGGTGTCATGAATAAAAAAGTACGGGCGCTATCATCAGCATCGTGAAACTTCCTAAGACTTTTTAAATAGAACTCACTACCGATTCAGCGAACGGCGATAACAGGAGCGTGTAAAATGGAGAAAAAGAAAGATCATATGAAAAAGCTTTCGGCAGGAGGATTGCTGATTGCGCTAGGTGTCGTGTACGGCGACATCGGAACGAGTCCGTTGTATGTCATGAAGGCGATCTTAGAAGAAAATGGCGGATTGAGCACAGTGACACAGGATTTTGTTTTGGGAACAGTCTCATTGGTTTTTTGGACTGTGATGCTCTTGACGACCGTCAAATATGTGCTGATCGCATTACGAGCAGATAATCATGGTGAAGGGGGAATTTTTTCTCTATACACCTTGGTTCGTAAGGGTGGAAAATATTTGATCATTCCTGCCATGATCGGTGGCGCAGCATTGTTGGCCGATGGGGTACTGACACCTGCGGTAACTGTCACCACGGCGATTGAAGGATTGCGAGGCATCCCTGATTTTTATCAAAAATTTGGCAACAATCAAAACGTCATTGTCATCATCACACTGATCATTTTACTTTTTCTATTTTTGATCCAGCGTTTTGGTACAGATTTTGTCGGAAAAGCTTTTGGGCCGATCATGTTTTTATGGTTCACATTTTTAGGGCTGATGGGTCTGTTGAATATTCCTTATGATTTTAGTGTCGTCAAAGCATTGAACCCGTATTATGCCGTTCACTTATTGTTTAATCCAGATAATAAGATGGGGATTTTTATTTTAGGGAGCATCTTTCTAGCGACAACGGGTGCGGAAGCGTTGTATTCGGATATGGGGCATGTAGGGAAGAAAAATATTCATTTCAGTTGGCCGTATGTACTGCTTTGCTTGATGCTGAATTATGCAGGGCAAGCCGCGTGGATCTTGCACGCAAAAGGGAATGCTTCAATTGAAGCCATTGATAACTTGAATCCATTCTTTCAAATTTTACCAGATGGCTGGATGATCTTTGGGGTCGTTTTCGCGACGATTGCCGCGGTCATTGCTTCACAGGCCTTGATCTCGGGGTCCTTTACTCTTGTTTCAGAAGCTATCAAATTGAAGCTGTTGCCAAGAATGCGGATCATCTATCCTGGTAAAAGCATTGGTCAGATGTATATTCCGGCCGTTAATATGATTCTATGGGGGGCCTGCTCGGTGATCGTGTTGACCTTCCGTACATCGACGCATATGGAGGCAGCATATGGACTATCGATTACGGTAACGATGCTGATGACGACCTTCTTGCTGTATCATTACCTGCTGCAAAATGGAACCTCTAAAATTCTAGCAGGTTTGATGCTCGTATTTTTCGGAACGTTAGAAGGCTTCTTTTTCATCTCAAGTGTGACGAAATTCTTCCATGGCGGGTTTGTCGCCGTTGCGATGGCCTTATTGATCCTGAGTGTCATGTACATCTGGTATTGCAGCAATCGCGTGCAGGAAAAGGCCAGTCAGGATGTTCAATTTAAAGATTATTTGCCGCAATTACAAGAACTTCATGACGATGATAAGATTCCTTATTACCAAACCAACGTAGTATTTTTGGTTCCGCGTTTGGAAGGGGACACGATACCGCAGCAATTTATCTATTCTATTTTGGATAAACGCTTAAAACGGGCGAAAGTTTATTGGTTTGTAAATGTTGAAGTAACCGATGAACCTTATACAGAAGAGTATAGTGTGGATATGATGGGGACTGACTTTATTGTGAAGGTCAAACTTTACCTTGGCTTCCGTATCGCACAAGACGTCAATGTATACTTGCGCCAGATCATTCATGATTTGATGAAGCAAGGACGATTGCCTAAGCAGCCTCAGCATTATTCGTTGACTCCGGGCCGTCAGGTAGGGGACTTCCGATTTGTGATCATCAATGAAGAATTATCGAATATGACGAGAATCGATAAGTGGGATCGTCAAGTCATGCAAGCACGTTTAGCCATCAAGCGCCATACGGTAACACCGGAACGGTGGTTTGGAATTGAATACAGTGAGGTCACGTATGAAACGGTGCCGCTGATTGTCGGCGAAACGAGAAAAACGTGGTTGAAAGAACGAAAACGTTAAAAAGTGCACTCGTTTTTTCAAAAAATTAATTTTTAACACGAGCTTTTGGCGGAAAGAATTGCCAAAAGCTCTTTTCTTTTTATTTGAATTAAGTTAAATTAAGGTTAAAAAAGAATGAAGGCGAGGGTTGCGAGATGGAAATGACGATTTCAGGTTTGCGTGAAAAACTGGTGAACACCGATGAGGAGCAGCTTAGAGAATTGATTTGCCAGTTGTATAAGCATTCGGAGGTTTCGCAACAGATGATCGATTCCCGATTTTTAGGGGATGATTATGGGGTGCGTATCGCACAGGAGATGAAGCAGAAGCTGGATCAAGCGTTTTTTCCCCATGAAAAAATTGATCTTTCTCTGGCGAATGCAAAAGAACTGCTGCGGTTGTTTCGTAAAAGGTGTCAAAACCAGCGTGCATTGATTGACGTGGAATTATATTATGTGGAATGCGGATTGGATTTTATGGACATGTTTGGAGCAGGCGATGGGGAGAACAAAAATCTCTTGCTAGTAAATTATGCTTCGGCAGTGGCTCGGATCTTGGAAGATGAGTCACATATTTATTTCCATATGTATTTTTCAAGGTGCGGTCAGATCATTCAAGCAACCAAAGAATTCACACCAGAATTTGTGCGGAATATGACGGCTGTGTACCAGCAACTAGCAAAAGAGTGAGGCTTACGCCTCACTCTTTATTTGTGGTTGCAACGGTTCTTGGTGGTATTCTTGATCCAAATTTTTTAGATTGCGCATTGCTTTAAAATAAGAAGTCAATAGAACGGCGGTTGAACCGATCCAGGCAAGCGGTGAAGCAAATGCAGCACCTGCGAAACCAAAGGAATGGGTCAAAATCACCGCGGCAAAGGAACGCATAACGAGCTCCATGATCCCGGCGAATGTCGGGATTTTTGCTTGTCCTAATCCTTGCAAGGTATAGCGTAAAATAAATAAGATCGCTAATACCCAATACAGCGCGCCGTTGATATTAAAATAGGTTTGCGCCAGTTCAAAGACACGGGTTTCACTAGGATTAACAAATAATGCGACAAAATATTTCCCGCAAGTGATAACCAAGAGGCCTGCAAAGAGGCTAAAGGCACCACTCATGATCAAACATTGTTTGACACCTTTTAAAATTCGACCATATTCTTTCGCTCCGAGATTTTGAGCAGTAAATGTCGCCATGGTGATTCCAAAAGACATCATAGGCAAGATAGCAAATTGATCAATCCGGGCAGCCGTTGTTTGGGCAGCCACGACATCTGTTCCCAATGTATTCAATGCGGATTGTAAGATGACCGCTCCGATCGCGATAATCGATGATTGGAAGCCCATAGGCAGCGCAGCATTCAAATGAACACGCAATTCTTCTTTATCAAAAGTAAAACTTTTTCGATTTACTTGCAGCATGGGAATCTTTCTGCGAATAAACCAAATACACATCAAACTAGCTGAGATTTGCGCGATGACTGTAGCAAATCCGGCTCCTGCAACGCCCATGTGGAAGTAGATGATGAAAACCAGGTCCAATACCACATTGATGACCACCGCAAACGCTAAAAAGAAAAGGGGTGTTCGACTATCCCCCAATGCCCGCACCATATTGGATAAAAGGTTGAAGGCCATGGAAGCAAAGATCCCACCTAAAATAACGGAAATGAATTCTTGCGCTTGGTCGAGAAGCTCAGGAGGTGTTTGCATTAAAAGTAGTAAAGGACGTAAAAACACTAAGCTCAAAACGGTTAATACAACACTCACACCGAGGCTGATAAGGATCGACATAGCAAAACTTTTACGCACGCCTTGTGCGTCCTTGGCACCAAAGCGTTGCGCTGTGATAATCGACAATCCTGCAGTTAGACCTTGAGCAAAACCGATGATTAAAAAACTGACGCTGCTAGTGGCACCCACAGCAGCCAAAGCATCTTTTCCTAACGTTTGACCAACGACGACCATATCTACCATACTGTAAAATTGCTGAAATACATTTCCTACAAACAAAGGCAAGGCGAATAAAATAATCAGCTTTGCCGGATTTCCATGAGTCAACTCTTTCATCTTTTTCCCGCTTTCTAATAAAATTTTCTGATTGATATTACCACAAAATTTTCTGAAAGCAAGGGTCTCGCGTAAAAAGTTAAGAAAAAAAGGCAACCCTTAAGAAAGGCTGCCTACTAATTTAACGTTGACGAATTTCATTTGGTAATAAAATCGTTTGACGGCTTCCGTCATCATATGCATAGACTTCTTGTGGAAAGTCCGATGAATAGCCAAACGGTAAGTCGATCCCCATCTCAACTTCACTGCCCTCTTGTGAGAAGTACATCGTGACACGCCCCTCATTGTTAAGAAGATCGAAACTTAAGATATTGTCTAATGGAATTAATCCCTTTAAATCTAAGTCAATGATATACCAGATACTATCAATCAGCTCGCCTGGCAAGCTGGACACCACACCGACAGAGGCGTAACGACTTTTTTTAGAATCAAATGTTTCAAACATAGATTTTCCTCCTTTAGTTGGAATCACTTACTTAAAGTACAAATAAGCTTTGTAGTGACTTATTGTAATTCTTTTTAGAGAAAAAAACCACTCATAGTGCTTGATGTATAAGAAAAAGTAAAAGTATCACGTATCTAAAAAACAAACCATCCTCATTTAAAAAGGGAGAAGTCGTTAAAAAAAGGCGTGCCGATAAACCATCGGCACACCCAGTTAATGGATTATTCTTCTGTTGATTCACCAATAACTTCTGGTTCAGCGCCTTCAGCAACTTCTTCTTCTTCAGGAAGTTCTTGGGCTTCTTGGATCGCTGCGATTTGTTCTTCTGCATCTGTTACGATGGTGTAGTCCGCATTTTTAGGTAGGTCACCTACTGAAATGGATTGACCGATTTCTAATCCAGAGATATCTACTTCGATGCCTTCTGGTAATTTTTCTGGTGTTGCAGATACAGTAGCTGTATAAAGTGTTTGTGTTAAAACGCCGCCTGCTTTCACACCAGCAGCTTCACCAACAAGTGTTACTTCTGTTTCAGCTTCTGTTTCTTCTGTTAAGTTTACGGATAATAATTCAACGTGTGTTAAATCATGTGTAAAGGTGTCTACTTGCGTTTCACGTAATAAGGTATTAACCTTTTTTCCGCCAAGTTCAATTGCAAATACAGTGTTTGCGCCATTTTCACGCAATAATTTAGAAAATTCACGTTCGTCGATTGAGATCGTTGTGCTTTCTACTTTGTATCCGTTGACGACTGCTGGGATTTTTCCTTCGTGACGCAATTTGTTGCGTAGGGAACGGGGACGAGTTGCTCTTTCTTCTACTTTCAATGATACTGCCATAACCAAATTCCTCCTTAAAATGTGACTGTCTGTGGTTGTTCAGACAGATTTTATTTAAGTGATAGGTTATTCTCAGCACAATGGCTTTGCGAAAACGCAAAAAGACAGTCGAATACACAACTGTCCAAAAAAAGTCTGAGTTCAACTTTCTCTACCAGGTCATAACGCTGTGTATGAGAAACCTTTGACACAAGAGTGTCGATTCACTTAATATACGAATTTTCTAACTCATATATTAAAAGTGTAGGACTCCTTCAGACAAATTGCAAGGAAAAACGCTTTTGTATTTAAGCAAAAAGCATCAAATGATTTTTATAAAATGAAAACAAAGAGCTCGAACAGCTTTGGAGAGTTTGTCTTTTAATGGAATTTCGGTATAATAAATCCGATAGATTTGAGGGAGCAAAGACATGCGATTGGACAAAGTGATCGAACAGCAATTGAAAACAACACGCAAAGAGATGAAGCGTTTGTTTCTAATGAAAAAAGTGTTTATTGATGGCAGCGTTGAGCGCAATCCTCAGCGTAATGTGGATAGTCAGCTCCATGATATTCAAGTAGACGGACAAAGCGTACAAACAACTCACGTCTATTATTTGCTGAATAAGCCTGCGGGTGTTGTGACAGCAAAGAAAGACGACCAATTTCAAACAGCTACAGAATTAATAGCAGAAAAAGAACGACCAGAGAATCTTTATCCAGTAGGACGCTTAGATCGGGATACGACAGGATTGTTGCTTTTGACCAACAATGGTCAATTGGGTTACGACCTTTTGCAGCCAGGAGCAAAGGTTGAAAAAATCTATCGTGCTAGAGTGAACGAACGGGTGACCTCAGAAGATGTCGAAGCATTTGAAGCCGGGATTGTCTTTCATGGCGCCATTCGCTGCCAGCCTGCAAAACTGACGATTCTACAATCTGAACCAGGAAATTCGGAAGTAGAATTAACAATAAAAGAAGGGAAATTCCATCAGGTTAAAAAAATGTTTTTGGCCCGTGGGAAAAAAGTAACGCGTTTAGAGCGTCTTTCTATGGGACCCTTGCGATTGCCAGAAGAACTGCCAGTAGGAAGCTATCGTTCGCTAACATTGGATGAATTGAAGCAATTAAAAATATACTTTAGATAGAAGGTTTGAAGATGAGCTATGAAACGATTTTATTTGATATTGATGATACGCTGTTAGACTTTAAAGCAGCAGAAGAACAAGCGTTACTATGGTTGTTTCAAGATATGGATATTGAACCGACGTTGGCTGTGAAAGAAAAGTACAAAAAAATGAACCAAGGATTTTGGCGGGATCACGAAGCGGGCATACTCTCTCGACAAGAATTACTGGACAATCGTTTTCGTCTGTTTTTCGAAATGTATGAGCGTGATGTGGATGGTCCGAAAACAGAGGCACGGTACCGGCATTATTTGAATCAAGGCTATCAATTGATGACGAACAGCTTGGAAGTTGTCGATACGTTGAGTCAGAAAAAGGATCTTTACGTCGTAACGAATGGTGTTTCCGTGACGCAGCATCAACGGCTGGAGAAATCCGGACTGGCACCTTACTTCAAAAAATTCTTTATCTCAGAAGAAATGGGTGTTCATAAACCTATGAGAGAATTTTTTGATATTGTTTTTTCTGAGATCCCACGCTTGGATAAAGAGAAAACAGTGATTGTCGGCGACTCCTTGACCTCAGATATTTTGGGAGGAAAGACAGCGGGCATTGATACCATTTGGATGAACCCTCAAGAAAAAGAGGCAGATGCTGTCCAACCGACGTATCAGATCAAAAAATTAACCGATCTCTACCAGATTTTAGAAGAATTTTAGGATTTTGATAGCAATTTGACAATGTTTCGCTATAATAGGACTAATGAAAAACGAAAGAGGTTTTATTTGCATGAAAAACAAGCCGATCATTATTGGCGTAACGGGCGGTTCAGGAAGTGGAAAAACGAGCGTCAGCCGTGCGATTTTCAATCGATTTCCTGATCATTCGATTATGATGTTGGAGCACGATTCTTACTATAAAGATCAAAGCGGGATCAGCTTTGAAGAACGATTAGAAACAAATTACGATCATCCTTTTGCGTTTGATACGGATTTATTGATCGAGCATCTAAAAGAATTGACGAACTATCAATCGGTGGAAGTGCCGATTTATGATTATGTCGCTCATACACGCAGTGACGAAGTTTATGTGCAAGAGCCGAAAGAAGTAATTATTTTGGAAGGGATTCTGATTTTAGAGGACGAGCGTCTGCGGGACATGATGGATATTAAAATCTATGTAGATACAGATGACGATATTCGGATCATTCGTCGAATCAAACGCGATATGAACGAGCGTGGTCGGACACTGGAATCTGTCATAGAACAATATCTGACAGTGGTGAAGCCAATGTACCATCAGTTTATCGAGCCAACCAAGCGTTATGCAGATATCATCGTGCCTGAAGGCGGAGAGAATCATGTAGCGATCGATTTGATTGCGACCAAAGTAGCTAGTTTCTTGAATCACGACTAAAAAAAGCACGACAGAAATGGTTAAATTTCTGTCGTGCTTTTTTTGATGCGGCCGAGAAGACTCGAACTTCCACGGTATTGCTACCACTAGCGCCTGAAGCTAGCGCGTCTGCCAATTCCGCCACGACCGCAAAAGAAGTACTTTTCTATTTTAGCATAAAAAAATAGTTATGACAGAAAAGATGGTGCAAATAATAAAAAAATCCCGGTTCAGAAACGAACCGGGAACAAATATTATAGATAGTATTTTTTAGCAACTGTTAAGTCATCGTTCAAGTCATAAACAAGTGGTTGACCTGTTGGGATTTCTAAGTCCATGATATCTTCATCAGAAATGCCTTCGATGTGTTTAGCTAACGCACGCAATGAATTTCCGTGTGCTGCTACTAAAACAGTTTTGCCATCTTTCAATGCAGGAGCGATTTCATCTTGCCAGAAAGGTAACGCACGTTCTAAAGTAACTTTTAAGTTTTCGCCACCAGGAATGTCGCGAGGGTCTAACATTGCATAGCGACGGTCTTGAGCTGCTGAACCTTCATCAGTTGCTTCCATCAATGGAGGCAATACGTCGTATGAACGGCGCCAGATATGAACTTGATCGTCCCCGTATTTTTCAGCGGTTTCTTTTTTGTTCAAACCTTGCAATTTGCCATAGTGACGTTCATTTAAGCGCCAAGATTTTACAGTTGGTACCCAAAGTTGATCAGAGTATTCTAAGAGCAAGTCACATGTTTTGATCGCACGAGTTAAAACAGATGTATAGGCAACATCGAATTCAATTCCCGCTTCTTTGATTTTACGTCCGCCTTCTTTTGCTTCTTCGACACCTTCTGGAGCCAAGTCAACGTCTGCCCAGCCTGTAAATTGGTTCAATTTGTTCCATTCACTTAAGCCGTGACGAGAAAAAACTAATTTTGGCATAACATTCTCTCCTTTTGAAATTTCTGAAATTTTCAATTCCTGAATCATTGTACAATGTTTCTGCCATGATTTCCATTAAATTGAGCGTGTTTTTTGCCAAATCGTGAGCTTTAAAGGGTTTTTAATCAAATTACTTTGAAGGAACCTCTAAAATTTTGGGTCCTTCTGGTGTACCGACGATTACTCGTGAAATCATATCAATGAACAAACCGTGTTCAACAACACCGACACACGTGTCCAACTCAGATGCGAGCGCGTGCGGGTCTTCGATCACTTCTAAGTGAAGGTCGATGATGTAGTGTCCGCCGTCCGTTATCAATCGTTCGTTTTCGGCATTCATACGCCATGTAGGATTGTATCCCTTGGATTCAAACAAACGGAAAACGTTGCGACTTCCAAAAGGGACGACTTCTACAGGAAGAGGGAATGCCCCCAGCTTAGGAACCATCTTACTTTCATCAACGATCCAGATACAATCCTTTGAGTAAGTTGCGACTACTTTCTCGAAAAGCAGGGCGGCACCGCCACCTTTGATTCCTTGGAAGTCATCACTGATTTCATCCGCGCCATCAATAGTAATATCAACGGATTCTACATCGTCAATTGCTTTTAAGGGAATACCTAATTCCTTCGCCTGCTCTTCTGTTTTTGAAGACGTCACAACACCCGTGATCTTCAAGCCTTCTTCGTTCACTCTGCGACCCAATTCTTTTACTAAATAATAGGCAGTCGATCCAGTGCCTAATCCAACGACCATTCCGTCTTTGACAAATTTTGCTGCCTCGACTCCAACTAACTCTTTTAGATTCATTGAGAAATCCCACCTTTTGTTAAGTTACGTTCATTGTAATAGTAAAAAAAGAAAAAAGATAGCCTTTTAAGTAAAAAAGACCAAAAAATTGAAGGCGTTTTATTTATTGTCATTTCAAGGAATAAAAATTTTTTGGATGGAAATAAGATTTCTCTTATCTGGACGAATTTCACAGAAAGAACGTCTTTATTCTAAAAGAAGAAAAAAGTCTAAATAGTTTGTTGACAGTAAAAATCAATCATGGTATGCTATCAAAGGTGCTTTGTGAACAGGTCTCTCGACTGAGACGTGCTGACTGTGTCGAAGTACGCTTGATAGAGAATGCAGGGATGCATTATTTTTTATCGCTGAAAAAGAACCACCAGGATGTGTGGTACTAGAAAGCGAATCGAGGAAGGAGGAAACAAGGAATGCCTACAATTAATCAATTAGTACGTAAACCTCGTAAATCAAAGGTGGAAAAATCAAATTCACCAGCATTGAACAAAGGATATAACAGCTTTAAAAAAGCTCAAACAAACGTGAACTCACCACAAAAACGTGGAGTTTGTACACGTGTGGGGACTATGACACCTAAGAAACCCAACTCAGCATTGCGTAAATATGCTCGTGTTCGTTTGTCAAACTTGATCGAAGTAACAGCTTATATTCCAGGTATCGGCCATAACCTACAAGAACACAGTGTTGTTCTATTACGTGGTGGTCGTGTAAAAGACTTACCAGGGGTACGTTACCATATCGTTCGTGGCGCACTAGATACTGCCGGTGTTAACGATCGTAAACAAAGCCGTTCTAAATACGGTACTAAAAAACCTAAAGCTTAATCAAACGAATAGATAAGACATATTTTCGGAAGGAGGAGTTACGTATGACTCGTAAAGGAACTATCGCAAAACGTGACGTTTTGCCTGATCCTATGTATAACTCTAAGCTAGTAACTCGTTTGATCAACCGTGTAATGGTTGACGGAAAACGTGGAACTGCTTCAAATATTGTATACAACGCTTTTAGCACTATTAAAGAATCAACAGGAAATGACCCATTGGAAGTTTTCGAACAAGCAATGGAAAACATCATGCCTGTATTAGAAGTTAAAGCTCGCCGTGTTGGGGGTTCTAACTATCAAGTACCCGTTGAAGTACGTCCAGAACGTCGTACTACTTTAGGTCTTCGTTGGGTTGTAAACTACGCTCGTTTGCGTGGGGAACACACAATGGAAGAACGCTTAGCGAAAGAAATCATGGATGCTGCTAACAACACTGGCGCTTCTGTGAAAAAACGCGAAGATACACACAAAATGGCGGAAGCCAACCGTGCATTTGCTCATTATCGTTGGTAAGATTTTTTCTGCTGGCGATCGTCAGCGGAAAAACGATCAGACAATGTTAAATTTAATTTAAGAGAGGAGCAAACAAAGAAATGGCAAGAGAATTTTCTCTAGAAAACACTCGTAATATCGGTATCATGGCCCACGTTGATGCAGGTAAAACTACAGCAACAGAGCGTATCTTGTATTACACTGGTAAAATCCATAAAATCGGCGAAACGCACGAAGGCGCTTCTCAAATGGACTGGATGGAACAAGAACAAGAACGTGGTATCACGATCACTTCTGCTGCTACTACAGCACAATGGAAGGGTCACCGCGTAAACATTATCGATACTCCAGGACACGTGGACTTCACAATCGAAGTACAACGTTCATTACGTGTTCTTGATGGCGCAGTAACTGTATTGGACTCACAATCAGGTGTAGAACCACAAACAGAAACTGTTTGGCGTCAAGCGACAGAATATCAAGTACCTCGTATTGTATTCTGTAATAAAATGGACAAAATTGGTGCGGACTTCCTTTACTCAGTAAGCACTTTACACGATCGTTTACAAGCGAATGCTCATCCAATCCAATTACCAATTGGTGCTGAAGATGACTTCACTGGTATCATCGACTTAGTTAAAATGAAAGCTGAAATCTACACAAACGACTTAGGAACTGAAATCCAAGAGACTGAAATTCCTGAAGAGTATAAAGAATTAGCTGAAGAATGGCGTGAAAAATTAGTAGAAGCTGTTGCTGATACTGACGAAGACCTAATGATGAAATTCTTAGAAGGTGAAGAAATCACCGACGAAGAATTAAAAGCAGGAATTCGTAACGCTACTCTATCTGTAGACTTCTACCCAGTTCTTTGTGGATCAGCCTTCAAAAACAAAGGTGTTCAATTGATGTTGGATGCAGTCATCGACTATCTTCCAGCGCCAACTGACGTTAAAGCGATCCAAGGGTTCAACCCTAAAACAGACGAAGAAACAGAACGTCCAGCTGATGACTCTGCACCATTCTCATCACTAGCGTTCAAAGTTATGACTGACCCATTCGTAGGTCGTTTAACATTCTTCCGTGTTTATTCAGGCGTTTTAAACTCTGGTTCATATGTATTGAATGCATCTAAAGGCAAACGTGAACGTATCGGACGTATTCTGCAAATGCACGCGAATACACGTAAAGAAATCGATACTGTTTACTCAGGAGATATCGCTGCCGCTGTTGGATTGAAAGATACAACAACTGGAGATACTCTTTGTGCTGAAGATGCACCGGTTATCTTAGAATCAATCGAATTCCCTGATCCAGTTATCGAAGTTGCTGTTGAACCTAAATCAAAAGCTGACCAAGATAAAATGGGTGTCGCATTACAAAAACTTGCTGAAGAAGATCCTTCATTCCGCGTTGAAACAAACGTTGAAACTGGCGAAACTGTTATCGCTGGTATGGGTGAACTTCACTTGGACGTTTTAGTCGACCGTATGCGTCGCGAATTTAAAGTGGATGCTAACGTAGGTGCGCCTCAAGTATCTTATCGTGAAACATTCCGTGCTGCTACCAATGCAGAAGGTAAATTCGTACGTCAGTCTGGTGGTAAAGGTCAATACGGTCACGTATGGATCGAATTTACGCCAAACGAAGAAGGTGCCGGCTTCGAATTCGAAAACGCAATCGTTGGTGGTGTGGTTCCTCGTGAATACATTCCAGCAGTTGAAAAAGGATTAGAAGACGCAATGGCAAACGGTGTATTAGCTGGCTATCCATTGGTTGATATCAAAGCGAAGCTTTATGATGGTTCATACCATGATGTCGATTCAAATGAAACAGCCTTCCGTGTAGCTGCCTCTATGGCTCTACGTGCGGCTGCGAAGAAAGCTAGCCCATCGATCCTTGAACCAATGATGAAAGTTACAATCACAGTTCCAGAAGATTACTTAGGTGATGTTATGGGTCATGTAACTGCTCGTCGTGGACGTGTTGAAGGAATGGAAGCACATGGTAACGCGCAAATCGTTAACGCAATTGTGCCGTTAGCTGAAATGTTTGGTTACGCTACAACGCTTCGTTCTTCTACTCAAGGACGCGGAACATTCATGATGGTCTTTGACCACTATGAAGATGTACCTAAATCAGTTCAAGAAGAAATTATTAAGAAAAATGGCGGTAAAGCCGACTAATTTTTAAGAATTAGCTGTTTTTTACAGCTTTTCTAAAAGAACTGTATTTTTAACAACGTTTCATGTAAAATAATTAACTGATGATATGGGCTCGTACTGCTGTTGTGGTACGGACCTATCAGATAAAAAAACTAAACTCATTTACTTAGGAGGAACATTTTAAATGGCTAAAGAAAAATTTGACCGTTCAAAACCCCATGTTAACATTGGTACTATCGGACACGTTGACCATGGTAAAACTACTTTAACTGCTGCAATTACAACTGTACTTGCTAAACAAGGCGGAGCACAAGCTATGGACTACGCGCAAATCGACGGAGCTCCTGAAGAACGCGAACGTGGTATTACTATCAACACTGCTCACGTTGAGTACGAAACTGAAAACCGTCACTATGCTCACGTTGACTGCCCAGGACACGCGGACTACGTTAAAAACATGATCACTGGTGCTGCACAAATGGACGGAGCTATCTTAGTAGTTTCTGCTGCTGATGGCCCTATGCCTCAAACTCGTGAACACATCTTGTTATCTCGTAACGTTGGTGTTCCTTACATCGTTGTATTCTTAAACAAAATGGATATGGTTGACGATGAAGAATTACTTGAATTAGTTGAAATGGAAGTTCGTGACCTATTAACAGAATACGACTTCCCAGGCGACGACACTCCAGTTATCGCAGGTTCAGCTTTGAAAGCTTTAGAAGGCGACGCTTCATACGAAGAAAAAATCTTAGAATTAATGGCTGCTGTTGACGAATACATCCCAACACCAGTTCGTGATACTGACAAACCATTCATGATGCCAGTCGAAGACGTATTCTCAATCACTGGTCGTGGTACTGTTGCAACTGGTCGTGTTGAACGTGGACAAGTTCGCGTTGGTGACGAAGTTGAAATCGTAGGTATCGCTGAAGCAACTGCTAAAACAACTGTTACAGGTGTTGAAATGTTCCGTAAATTGTTAGATTACGCTGAAGCTGGCGATAACATTGGTGCATTATTACGTGGTGTTGCACGTGAAGACATCCAACGTGGACAAGTATTGGCTAAACCAGCTTCAATCACTCCACATACAAAATTCTCTGCAGAAGTTTACGTTTTAACTAAAGAAGAAGGCGGACGTCACACTCCATTCTTCACTAACTACCGTCCTCAGTTCTACTTCCGTACAACTGACGTAACTGGTGTAGTTGATCTACCAGAAGGTACTGAAATGGTAATGCCTGGTGATAACGTAACTATGGAAGTTGAATTAATCCACCCAATCGCGATCGAAGACGGAACTCGTTTCTCTATTCGTGAAGGCGGACGTACTGTTGGTTCAGGCGTTGTAACTACAATCAAAGCTTAATCAACTCTACAATCAATTAATAATTTATGCTCGGACGTAAAGAGTCGCCGGATTTCCGGTGACTCTTTTTTTGTGATCCTGAAAGATACTCCTGCAGCAAGCTTCTCTGATAGTGTTAAGAGAGTTGGAAATTCCGATGGTTATCAGTTTATATCTGAAAGAAATTTCAGTACGATGGCAGAAGGAAAATCGGAAGGATGATGAATGTGATTGTTATTCCTGTACCCCACTATGGCTTCGATCCGACAGAAGCTGCTGTTCCATGGGACTATCTAGACAAGCAGGGAGTAGAAATCGTTTTTGCGACGCCAGATGGTCAAATGGCGTCTGCCGATGAACGATTGCTTACTGGAAGAGGATTTGGACCATTAAAAAAATTCCTCATGGCAGATTCGAATGCTTTGACTAATTATCGTAGGATGATTGCAAGCGAATCCTTCAAGCGGCCGCTTCGTTACGCTGATATTGATCCAAGCGACTTTGAAGGAGTTCTGCTGCCAGGAGGGCATGATAAGGGTATGAAGACATACTTGGAATCTCAAGTGTTGCAAGAGAAAGTCTCTGAATTCTTTTTAACCGAAAAAACAGTTGGTGCTATCTGTCATGGGACTGTTTTAGCTGCTAGATCGATCAATTCGAAAACAAATAAATCCGTCCTTTATGATTATGAAACAACGTCGTTGCTTAAAGTTCAGGAAATGGGTGCGTATTATTTAACAGCATTATGGTTGAAGGATTACTATCGAACCTATTCGATCACTGTAGAGGGTGAAGTAAAATCAGTCCTGAAAAACGTACGTCAATTTCAATCGGGAAGTTTGTCAATGAATCGTGATTCCTTGGAGAATGAGGGACCAGCCTTTGTGGTTGAAGACCGCAATTATGTGTCCGCACGATGGCCAGGTGACGCCCATACTTTTGCAAAGAAGTTTTATCAACGTTTGAAACAAAATTATTGAGTTTTCTACTATTATAGAAGAAACACATTTATTCTATACAACCGATAATTGAGCGTTTTCTGAAAATTTGACAGAGAATCGAAATTCACTTAGAAAATCCTTGCAATCATTGACCCCATGTAATATAATCATAAAGGTGCTGTTTACAGGAGTGTGAATAACACTGGGGGGTTCAAGTATGAATCCGCCGGCTTTGAAACGAGAGGTTGCGACACGCCCGGACGCTTTGCCACGAACGAGCGTGACGGAGATTTTCGTGGAGCTATGTCTACTTTTAAAATAGGCGAAGGAGGGAACAAGATGGCAAAACAAAAAATTCGTATCCGTTTAAAAGCGTATGAACATGGTATTTTAGATCAATCAGCGGATAAAATCGTTGAAACTGCAAAAAGAACTGGAGCTAGCGTGTCTGGTCCAATTCCATTACCAACTGAACGCAGTCTTTACACTGTTATCCGTGCGACTCATAAATACAAAGATTCACGCGAACAATTCGAAATGCGTACTCACAAACGTCTAATTGACATTGTGAACCCAACACCGAAGACAGTTGATGCTTTAATGAAGCTTGACTTACCATCAGGTGTGAATATTGAAATCAAACTATAATAAGAAGATGGAGGTGTAATCATGACCAAAGGAATCTTAGGGAAAAAAGTGGGAATGACTCAAATCTTCACAGAATCTGGTGAACTTATTCCAGTAACTGTTATCGAAGCTACTCCAAACGTTGTTTTACAAGTGAAAACAATGGAAAACGATGGCTACGAAGCTGTTCAATTAGGTTACCAAGATATGCGTGAAGTTTTGTCTAACAAACCTGCGAAAGGTCATGTTGCAAAAGCAAACACGGCTCCTAAGCGCTTCATTCGAGAATTCAAAGATGTTGAGCTAGGAGACTATGAAGTAGGTAAAGAAGTGAAAGTTGATACTTTCCAAGCTGGAGACATCATTGATGTTACCGGAACGACTAAAGGTAAAGGATTCCAAGGCGTTATCAAACGTCACGGACAAAGCCGCGGCCCAATGGCCCACGGTTCTCGTTACCACCGTCGTCCTGGATCTATGGGTCCTGTTGCACCGAACCGCGTATTTAAAAATAAAAAACTTGCTGGTCGCATGGGCGGCGATCGCGTAACAATTCAAAACCTTGAAGTTGTTCGTGTAGACGCTGACCGCAACGTTATCTTAGTTAAGGGAAATGTTCCTGGCGCTAAAAAATCATTAATCACTATCAAATCAGCTGTGAAAGCTAAATAATTAGTTAGAGGAAAGGAGGAACTAAGGAATGCCAACTGTAGCATTATTCAAACAAGATGGAACTCAAAACGGTGACATCACTTTAAATGAAGAAATCTTCGGAATTGAACCAAATGAAAGTGTTGTTTACGATGCAATCGTTATGCAACGCGCTTCATTGAGACAAGGAACACACGCTGTGAAAAATCGTAGCGCAGTTCGTGGCGGTGGTCGCAAACCATGGCGTCAAAAAGGAACTGGACGTGCTCGTCAAGGTTCTATCCGTTCACCACAATGGCGTGGAGGTGGCGTTGTCTTCGGACCTACACCACGTTCATACAGCTACAAACTTCCTAAAAAAGTTCGTCGCTTAGCAATCAAATCTGTTTTATCAGAAAAAGTTGCTGAAAATAACTTAGTTGCTGTTGATGCTTTAAGCTTTGACGCACCTAAAACAAAAGAATTCAAGCAAGTTTTAACTAGCTTGTCTATTGATTCTAAAGTATTGGTTGTTTTAGAAACAGAAAACGAAGTTGCAGGCTTAGCTGCTCGTAACTTATCAAATGTAACTGTTACTACTTCAGACAACGTTACTGTATTAGATGTAGTCGCTAATGACAAAATCTTAGCAACGCAAACTGCTCTTACTCAAATTGAGGAGGTGCTTGCATAATGAACTTACTAGACGTAATTAAACGCCCGGTGATCACTGAGAAATCTATGTTAGACATGGACGAAAAGAAATATACCTTCGAAGTTGACACTCGTGCGAATAAAACTTTAGTGAAACAAGCGGTTGAAGCTGCTTTCGACGTTAAAGTAAAAAATGTAAACATTATGAATGCTAAACCAAAAGCAAAACGTATGGGTAAATACCAAGGCTTCACAAAAAAACGTCGCAAAGCTGTTGTGACATTAACTGAAGATTCAAAAGAAATTCAACT
The DNA here is from genome assembly GCF_000407545.1 of Enterococcus gilvus ATCC BAA-350. Lineage (NCBI taxonomy): Bacteria > Bacillati > Bacillota > Bacilli > Lactobacillales > Enterococcaceae > Enterococcus > Enterococcus gilvus. The sequence goes on from NZ_ASWH01000001.1 coordinate 239,751, forward strand.
TTTCGACGCTGCTGAATAAGCGTTAGAAAATCACTAGTAAATAGGAGGGAAACTAGACGTGGCGATTAAAAAGTACAAACCTACCTCAAATGGTCGTCGTAATATGACAAGTTCTGATTTCGCTGAAATCACTACTTCAGTGCCTGAAAAGACACTTTTACAACCATTGAAAAACAACGCCGGTCGTAACAACAACGGTCGCATCACTGTACGCCATCAAGGTGGCGGACATAAACGTCAATACCGTGTTATCGATTTCAAACGTAACAAAGATAACGTGGTTGCTACAGTACAAACGATCGAATACGATCCAAACCGCTCAGCAAACATTGCATTAGTTCACTATACAGACGGAGTAAAAGCTTACATCTTAGCACCTAAAGGCTTAGAAGTTGGCATGAAACTTGTTTCTGGACCAGATGCAGATATCAAAATTGGGAACACTCTTCCATTGGAAAACATTCCAGTTGGTACTGTTGTTCACAACATCGAAATGAAACCTGGTAAAGGCGGACAATTGATCCGTTCAGCCGGTACAAGTGCTCAAGTACTTGGTAAAGAAGGAAAATACGTATTAGTACGTTTGAATTCTGGCGAAGTTCGTATGATCTTAGCTACTTGCCGTGCAACTATTGGTTCTGTTGGTAACGAACAACACGAATTGATCAACATTGGTAAAGCTGGACGTTCTCGTTGGATGCGCAAACGCCCAACTGTACGTGGTAGCGTAATGAACCCTAACGATCACCCACACGGTGGTGGTGAAGGTAAAGCTCCAGTCGGACGTAAAGCGCCAGTATCTCCATGGGGACAACCTGCATTGGGTTACAAAACGCGTAATAAGAAAGCTGCATCAGACAAGCTTATCGTACGTCGTAAGACTAAATAATATCATTGACTATGTGTCGCATATTTTGAGAGGAGGTACACCATGGGTCGTAGTTTGAAAAAAGGACCTTTCGCTGATGATCATTTGATGAAGAAGGTCGAAGCGCAACAAGGTGTTGAAAAGAAGAAAGTTATCAAAACTTGGTCTCGTCGCTCAACAATTTTTCCTAATTTTGTAGGATTTACTATTGCTGTTTATGACGGACGCAAACATGTGCCAGTTTACATCCAAGAAGACATGGTAGGACATAAATTAGGTGAATTTGCACCATCAAGAACTTATCGTGGGCATGCCGCCGACGATAAGAAAACAAGACGTTAATTTTGAGGGGAGGATATTAACATGGCAGAACAAATTACATCAGCTAAGGCAACTGCAAAAACAGTTCGCACTTCTCCTCGTAAAGCACGTTTAGTTATCGATCTTATTAGAGGAAAAAGCGTAGCAGAAGCAATTTCAATCTTGAAATTCACACCAAACAAATCTGCTGGAATCATCGAAAAAGTGATGATGTCCGCAGTTGCTAACGCAGAGAACAACTTTGACTTAGATGTTGAGAACTTGGTAGTTTCTGAAGCATTTGTTAACGAAGGACCAACAATGAAACGTTTCCGTCCACGTGCAAAAGGTTCAGCTTCACCAATCAACAAACGTACAAGTCACATCACCGTTGTGGTATCAGAAAAATAAGGAGGGATAATCAGTGGGTCAAAAAGTAAATCCTATTGGAATGCGTGTAGGCATCATCCGTGAGTGGGATGCTAAATGGTATGCCGAAAAAGAGTATGCTGAATTTCTACACGAAGATTTGAGAATCCGTAAGTTCATCGCAACGAAACTTGCTGATGCCGCTGTGTCAACTGTTGAAATCGAACGCGCTGCAAACCGTGTGAATATTTCAATCCACACAGCCAAACCTGGTATGGTTATCGGTAAAGGCGGATCTGAAGTCGAAAGCCTAAGAAAAGAATTGAATAAATTAACTGGTAAACGAGTTCACATCAACATCGTTGAAATCAAAAAACCAGATTTAGATGCTAAATTAGTCGGCGAAGGAATCGCGCGTCAATTAGAAAACCGCGTTGCTTTCCGTCGTGCACAAAAACAAGCGATCCAACGCACTATGCGTTCTGGCGCTAAAGGAATCAAAACTCAAGTATCTGGTCGTTTGAATGGTGCGGATATCGCTCGTTCAGAAGGATACTCTGAAGGAACTGTTCCTCTTCATACATTGCGTGCCGACATCGACTACGCTTGGGAAGAAGCGAATACAACATACGGAAAACTAGGAGTTAAAGTGTGGATTTATCGTGGAGAAATTCTTCCTACAAAGAAAAACACTAAGAAAGGAGGGAAATAGACATGTTAGTACCTAAACGTGTAAAACACCGTCGTGAATTCCGCGGAAAAATGCGTGGAGAAGCTAAAGGTGGAAAAGAAATCGCATTTGGTGAATTCGGCTTACAAGCTGTTGAATCACATTGGATTACTAACCGCCAAATCGAAGCATCACGTATCGCCATGACTCGTTACATGAAACGTGGTGGGAAAGTATGGATCAAAATTTTCCCTCACAAATCATATACATCTAAAGCCATCGGCGTACGTATGGGTAAAGGTAAAGGTGCTCCTGAAGGATGGGTTTCACCAGTTAAACGCGGCAAGATCATGTTTGAAATCGCCGGCGTACCTGAAGAAGTTGCTCGTGAAGCATTACGTCTTGCTTCTCACAAATTACCTATGAAAACTAAGATCGTAAAACGTGAGGAAATGGGTGGTGAATCGAATGAAGGTTAAAGAAATCAGAGAATTAACCACTGCCGAAATGATTGATCAAGAAAAACAATTAAAAGAAGAATTGTTTAATCTTAGATTCCAATTAGCAACAGGTCAATTAGAGAACACTGCACGTATTAAAGAAGTACGTAAATCGATTGCACGCATTAAAACTGTGTTGCATGAACAAGCTGACAAATAGTGGAAGGAGGCCATTCCAGTATGACTGAAGAAAGAAATCAACGTAAAGTTTATCAAGGACGCGTGGTATCTGACAAAATGGACAAAACGATCACTGTTGTCGTTGAAACCCAAAAGAACCATCCAATCTACGGTAAACGTATGAAGTATTCTAAAAAATACAAAGCTCACGATGAAAACAATGAAGCAAAAATTGGCGATATCGTGAAAATCATGGAAACTCGTCCATTATCAGCTACCAAACGTTTCCGTCTGGTTGAAATCGTTGAAAAAGCAGTGATTATCTAATCACACGAGATTTTCCTATATAGATGTTTTTTAAATCTGAAAGGAGGATACACAAGTGATCCAAGCAGAAAGCCGTTTAAAAATCGCGGACAACTCAGGCGCACGTGAAATTTTAACTATTAAAGTTCTCGGCGGATCTGGTCGCAAAACTGCAAATATCGGTGATGTGATTGTTGCTACGGTTAAACAAGCAACGCCAGGTGGTGTTGTCAAAAAAGGTGAGGTTGTTAAAGCCGTTATCGTTCGAACTAAATCAGGCGCTCGTCGTACTGACGGTTCTTATATCAAATTTGATGAAAATGCAGCTGTTATCATTCGTGATGACAAGAGCCCAAGAGGAACACGTATCTTCGGACCTGTCGCTCGTGAACTACGCGAAGGCAATTTCATGAAGATCGTTTCATTGGCACCGGAAGTATTATAATCGAAAGATTCAACCAAAGGAGGTGCGCAACAGTAATGTTCGTTAAAAAAGGCGATAAAGTAAAAGTTATCTCTGGTAAAGACAGAAATAAAGAAGGCGTAGTATTAGAAGCCCTTCCTAAACAAGATAAAGTCGTTGTTGAAGGCGTCAATATCGTGAAAAAACATAAAAAAGCCTCTCAAGAAGCCCCTCAAGGCGGAATCGTAGAGGTAGAAGCACCAATTCATGCTTCTAATGTTATGGTGATCGACCCTTCAAATGGAGAAGCGACACGCGTTGGCTATAAAATGGTTGACGGCAAGAAAGTCCGTGTTTCTAAGAAAACCGGCGAAGCTTTAGATAAATAATTAAACAAGGAAGGAGGATCTTATAGATGAACCGCCTAAAAGAAAAATTTGTAAGTGAAATTACACCATCTTTGATGGAAAAATTTAACTATGATTCAATTATGGAAGTTCCTAAAGTTGAGAAAATCGTCATCAACATGGGTGTTGGTGATGCGGTATCAAACGCAAAAAACTTAGACAAAGCTGTTGAAGAATTAGCCTTGATTTCTGGTCAAAAGCCAATTATCACAAAAGCTAAAAAATCAATCGCTGGTTTCCGTTTACGTGAAGGAATGCCTATCGGTGCGAAAGTAACACTACGTGGAGAAAGAATGTACGAATTCTTAGACAAATTAGTGACTGTGTCACTTCCCCGTGTACGTGACTTCCACGGAGTAAGCAAAAAATCCTTTGATGGCCGTGGTAACTTTACTTTAGGTGTGAAAGAACAATTGATCTTCCCTGAAGTAGATTATGATTTAGTTGATAAAGTCCGTGGTATGGATATCGTTGTTGTTACAACTGCTAAAACAGACGAAGAATCTCGCGAATTATTAACACAACTTGGAATGCCATTCCAAAAATAATCAAGGAGGCGAAAAAATTGGCTAAAAAATCAATGATTGCTAAAAACAAACGCCCAGCAAAACATTCAACGCAAGAGTATACTCGCTGCGAACGTTGCGGACGTCCACATTCAGTTTATCGTAAATTTCATCTTTGCCGTATTTGCTTCCGCGAACTTGCCTACAAAGGTCAAATTCCCGGCGTGAAGAAAGCTAGCTGGTAAAATAAACTCGCATAAAGGAGGTAAACAGTTCAATGGTCATGACAGATCCAATTGCAGATTTTCTAACTCGTATTCGTAATGCCAACATGGTAAAGCACGATTCAGTGGAAGTACCTGCTTCAAAAATCAAACGTGACATCGCAGAAATCCTTAAACGTGAAGGTTTCGTACGTGATGTTGAATACATCGAAGATGACAAACAAGGCATGATCCGTGTTTTCCTTAAATACGGTAAAAATGACGAACGTGTTATCACAAACTTAAAACGTATCTCTAAACCAGGCTTGCGTGCTTATGTCAAAGCTGACGAAGTACCAAAAGTATTAAACGGTTTAGGTATCGCAATCATTTCTACTTCTGAAGGTTTAGTAACCGACAAAGAAGCTAGAGGTAAAAACGTCGGCGGCGAAGTGCTAGCTTACGTTTGGTAAGATCAAACAATCCACGAGGAGGTGTCTTTAAGTGAGCCGTATTGGTAATAAATTAGTCGTTTTACCTGCTGGAGTTGAAGTAACTCAAAACGGGAACGATGTGACTGTTAAAGGACCTAAAGGTGAATTAACTCGTACTTTTTCTTCTGATATCAAAATGAGCATCGAAGGAAACGAAGTAACATTTACTCGTCCAAACGACAGCAAAGAAATGAAAACAATCCACGGAACAACTCGTGCAAACTTCAATAACATGGTTGTTGGTGTTTCAGAAGGGTTCCAAAAAGCATTAGAATTAATCGGGGTTGGGTACCGTGCACAATTACAAGGTTCAAAACTTGTATTGAACGTTGGTTATTCACATCCAGTTGAGATCGTAGCTCCAGAAGGCGTTACAATCGAAGTTCCTGCGAACACTCAAGTAGTGGTTAAAGGATCAAACAAAGAAGTAGTAGGCGAATTAGCTGCGAAAATCCGCGGAACTCGTCCTCCAGAACCTTATAAAGGCAAAGGTATTCGTTATGTTGGCGAATATGTACGTCGTAAAGAAGGTAAAACTGGTAAATAGTAGGTCGAACCTACACGCGGCTTAGGCCAGCTTAATTAAAGAGGTGACAATTGTGATTACAAAACCAGACAAGAATAAAACACGCCAAAAACGCCACATGCGCGTTCGCGGAAAAATTTCTGGTACTGCTGAGTGCCCACGCTTGAACGTTTTTCGTTCTAACAAAAACATCTACGCTCAAATTATTGATGACGTAGCGGGTGTGACGCTAGCAAGTGCCTCTGCCTTGGATAAAGAAATTTCAGGTGGAAACAAAACTGAACAAGCACAAGCTGTTGGGAAATTAGTAGCAGAACGTGCTTCAGAAAAAGGTATTAAGAAAGTAGTCTTTGACCGTGGTGGATACCTTTACCATGGCCGTGTAGCAGCTTTAGCTGAAGCAGCTCGCGAAAATGGACTAGAATTTTAGGAGAAGGAGGAACACCATTCATGGTTTATATCGATCCAAAACATTTGGAATTAGAAGACCGCGTTGTAGCGATCAACCGTGTTACTAAAGTTGTTAAAGGTGGACGTCGTCTACGTTTCGCAGCACTAGTAGTTGTCGGTGACAAGAACGGCCACGTAGGCTTTGGTACAGGTAAAGCTCAAGAAGTACCTGAAGCAATTCGTAAAGCAATCGAAGACGCTAAGAAAAACCTAGTCGAAGTACCAATGGTAGGAACTACGCTTCCTCACGAAGTTATTGGTGTATTCGGCGGCGGACGTATCTTAATGAAACCTGCCGTTGAAGGTGCTGGGGTTGCTGCTGGTGGACCAGTTCGTGCCGTCTTGGAATTAGCTGGGGTTGCCGATGTAACTTCTAAATCTTTAGGTTCAAACACACCAATCAACGTTGTTCGTGCAACTGTTGAAGGTTTAACTCAATTGAAAAAAGCAGAAGAAGTGGCACAATTACGTGGCATCTCTGTTGAAAACTTAGCTAACTAAGGAGGACGAAAGAAATGGCTGAATTAAAAATTACTTTAAAACGCAGTGTTATCGGACGTCCTCAAAACCAACGTGATACTGTTAAAGCGTTGGGTCTTAAAAAAATGAACAGCACAGTTGTTAAACCTGCCAATGATGCAATCAAAGGCATGGTTAACACAGTGTCTCATTTAGTGGACGTAGAAGAAGTTTAATAAAACAATGATGATTAAAATCTAAGGAGGTGCCCAATATAATGAAACTTCATGAATTACAACCTGCCGAAGGTTCACGTAAAGTTCGCAACCGCGTTGGTCGTGGTACTTCATCAGGTAACGGAAAAACAGCCGGACGTGGTCAAAAAGGTCAAAAGGCTCGTTCAGGCGGTGGTGTACGTCTAGGATTTGAAGGTGGTCAAACTCCTTTATTCCGTCGTTTGCCAAAACGTGGATTTACTAACGTGAATCGTAAAGAATACGCTGTGATCAATTTAGATGTCCTAAATCGTTTTGAAGATGGTACTGAAGTAACACCTGTTGCTTTAGTCGAAGCTGGAATCGTGAAAAATGAAAAAGCTGGAATCAAAGTTTTAGGAAACGGATCATTAGACAAAAAACTAACCGTTAAAGCAGCTAAATTCTCTAAACATGCTCAAGAAACAATTGAAGCTGCCGGTGGTTCAATCGAGGTGATTTAATGTTCAAACTTTTAAAGGATTCATTCAAAGTTCAGAACATCCGATCACGGATCTTGTTTACCGTCTTAATGCTATTCGTTTTCCGATTAGGTGCGCAAATCACCGTACCGGGAGTCGATGCACAAGGACTGCAAGGGTTGAGTGAAATGCCATTTTTCAGAATGCTGAATATGGTTAGTGGCTCAGCAATGCAAAACTTTTCGATCTTCTCGATGGGGGTCTCCCCGTATATCACGGCTTCAATCGTTATCCAACTCTTGCAGATGGATATTATTCCTAAATTTGTCGAATGGTCTAAACAAGGAGAAGTTGGTCGTAAAAAGTTAAATCAAGCCACTCGCTATTTAACTTTGGTACTAGCCTTCATTCAGTCTGTAAGTATTACAGCTGGTTTTGATTATTTTGCACAATTTGGATTTGTGCCAAACCGTAATGTTCAAACGTTCGTTACGATTGGGCTTATTCTTACCGCAGGTACCATGTTTGTTACTTGGTTGGGAGAACAGATTACTGAAAAAGGAATCGGTAATGGGGTATCAATGATAATTTTTGCGGGGATCATTTCACGGTTGCCACAAAGTATCAAAGATATCTATGATGATTATTTCGTCAATATCGAATCTAGTGATCTTTGGAAATCAATCATTTTTGTTGTAATTTTACTTGTCGCTATTGTGTTGATCGTCGTTTTTGTAACGTACTTTCAACAAGCGGAAAGAAAGATTCCAATTCAATATACAAAACAAGTCGTTGGTGCACCAACAAGCAGTTATCTACCATTAAAAGTAAATGCTGCCGGAGTTATTCCAGTTATCTTTGCCAGTTCATTCATTGCTACACCCAACGCGGTGTTGCAAGCATTAGCTAGCAAATATAGCGCGGAAGGCTGGTACGATGTGTTAACTAAACTATTTAGTTACAACACGGTTCCAGGTGCTGCGATTTATACTGTTCTAATTGTTTCCTTCACCTTCTTCTATGCATTTGTCCAGGTTAATCCTGAAAAATTAGCAGAGAACTTACAAAAACAAGGAAGTTACATTCCTCGTGTAAGACCAGGTAAAGGAACAGAAGAATATGTTTCTGCAATTTTAATGCGTTTAAGTGTAGTCGGTGCTATTTTCTTAGGATTGATTGCCTTGATTCCAATTATCGCGCAAATGGTTTGGAACCTGCCTCAATCAATTGGATTAGGTGGTACAAGTCTTTTGATCGTTGTTGGGGTGGCATTAGAAACTGCAAAACAACTAGAAGGACTCATGTTGAAACGACGTTATGTCGGATTCATGGATGAAGAGTAGATTCGTGTGTTGAGGGTTTTCCTCAACGCCGTTCTCGCTTCGAATATTTAGGAGGGAAAGCAATGAACCTGATCTTAATGGGACTGCCAGGAGCAGGAAAAGGGACACAAGCAGAAAGAATTGTTGCAACGTACAATATTCCGCACATCAGCACGGGGGATATGTTCCGAGAAGCAATCAAAAACGAGACAACACTCGGATTGAAAGCAAAATCATATATGGATGCAGGGGATTTGGTTCCAGATGAAGTTACTAACGGTATCGTGAAGGAACGCTTAGCCCAAAAGGATACGGATAAAGGATTCTTATTGGATGGCTTCCCTCGTACTTTAGATCAAGCCAAAGCATTAGCTGAAATGTTGACGGACTTGAATAAAAAAATTGATGCTGTTATTGAAATTCAAGTAGCAGAAGAAGTGTTAGTTGAACGTTTGGCAGGACGCTTCATGTGCCGCAACTGCGGTGCAACTTATCATAAAATCTTCAACCCTACGAAAGTAGAAGACACTTGCGATCGTTGCGGCGGTCATGAGTTCTATCAACGTGAAGACGATAAGCCAGAAACTGTTAAAAACCGTTTGTCTGTAAACATTAGAAACAGCGAACCAATTTTAGCTTACTATGATGAAGAAGGTCTGTTGTATCCAGTTGATGGAGATCGTGAAATTGATGCCGTATTTGCGGATGTAGAAAAGATTATCAAAAAATAATTTTGCCTGCCGACTTGAGATGCAGTTTATCTTGCCAAGTTCGATGTTTTATGATAGAATTTGTCAGTCCGACTTCTAGCTTTTTTAGGAGTTAACTTTAGAATTAGGGTGGGAACTGCAGTTTCCGCCATTTTATCGTGTGAAAATGCGAAACAACTACAAGGAGGTACTCTGCGTGGCAAAAGAAGATATGATTGAAATCGAAGGAACAGTCGTCGAAACTTTGCCGAATGCAATGTTTAAAGTCGAATTGGAAAACGGACACGAAGTTCTTGCACACGTATCTGGTAAAATCCGGATGTATTATATTCGAATCTTACCTGGAGATAAAGTTACAGTAGAACTTTCTCCGTATGATTTAAGTCGTGGTCGCATTACCTATCGCTTTAAGTAAGTTGTACTCCGTAAAACTTCAGGAGGTATAATCATGAAAGTAAGACCATCAGTAAAACCAATGTGTGAACATTGTAAAGTAATTCGTCGTAATGGACGCGTTATGGTGATTTGCCCAGCAAACCCAAAACATAAACAACGTCAAGGATAATTGGAGGTGTAATTAAGTATGGCTCGTATTGCAGGAGTAGATATTCCTCGTGATAAACGCGTGGTAATTTCACTTACTTATATTTACGGTATCGGAAATACTACAGCGAAACAAATTTTAGCCGACGCAGGCGTTTCTGAAGATGTTCGTGTTCGTGACTTAACGAATGAACAAACAGACGCTATCCGTGCTGAAGTTGATAAATTAAAAGTTGAAGGCGATCTTCGTCGTGAAACTAACTTAAACATCAAACGTTTGATGGAAATCGGTTCATACCGTGGAATCCGTCATCGTCGTGGCTTGCCTACACGTGGACAAAACACTAAGAACAACGCTCGTACTCGTAAAGGCCCAGCTCGCGCTATTGCAGGCAAGAAAAAATAATTAGTGAAGGAGGTATAAATCTTCATGGTAGCAAAGAAAGTCAATCGTAAACGTCGTGTGAAGAAGAATATTGAAACAGGTATTGCTCATATTCATTCGACTTTCAATAATACAATCATCATGATTACTGATGCTAGCGGTAACGCTGTCGCATGGTCATCTGCAGGTTCATTAGGCTTCAAAGGTAGTAAAAAATCAACTCCTTTCGCTGCTCAAATGGCTGCTGAAACTGCAACAAAAGCTGCAATGGAACATGGATTGAAAAGTGTTGAAGTAACTGTTAAAGGACCTGGTTCTGGTCGTGAAGCAGCGATTCGTTCATTGCAAGCAACTGGTTTAGAAGTAACAGCAATTCGTGACGTGACTCCAGTACCTCATAATGGATGCCGCCCTCCAAAACGCCGTCGTGTTTAATGAGTGCCCAACTCTATGAGTTTTACAGGAATGTCATTGAACAAGACACTTTTCGTTTTGAAAGGGGTAAAAGACAAGAATGATTGAATTCGAAAAACCAAGAATCACAAAAATTGATGAAGACAGAGATTATGGCAAGTTCGTTGTTGAACCTTTGGAAAGAGGTTATGGAACTACTTTAGGTAATTCTCTACGTCGTATTCTACTTTCTTCTTTACCGGGCGCGGCCATTACCAATATTCAAATCGATGGGGTGTTACACGAATTTTCAACCATCAAAGGTGTAAGAGAAGACGTTGTACAAATCATCTTGAATATCAAAGGTTTAGCGTTGAAATTATTTGCGGAAGAAGAAAAAACCCTTGAGATCGATATTACTGGACCAGCTACGGTAACTGCCGGCGATATTATCGTTGACAGCGACGTTGAAATCTTAAATAAAGATATGTACATTTGTACTGTTGCTGAAGGCGCAACATTCCATGCTCGCCTAACGGTAAAACCTGGTCGAGGCTATGTTCAAGCAGACGAAAATAAAAAGGAAGATATGCCAATCGGTGTGCTTCCAGTCGATTCTATTTACACACCTGTACGTAAAGTCAACTATCAAGTTGAAAATACGCGTGTTGGTCGTCGTGATGACTTCGATAAATTAACGATGGAAATTTGGACTGACGGATCTATTATTGCTCAAGAAGCATTAAGTCTTGCAGCAAAAATCTTAACAGAACATTTAGATATTTTTGTAAATCTTACTGATGAAGCTAAAAATGCTGAAATCATGGTTGAAAAAGAAGAAACTCAAAAAGAAAAAATGTTGGAAATGACCATCGAAGAACTAGACTTGTCTGTACGTTCGTATAATTGTTTGAAACGCGCTGGTATTAACACGGTTCAAGAATTAACGAATAAGTCCGAACCTGAAATGATCAAAGTACGTAATTTAGGACGTAAATCACTTGAAGAAGTGAAAGCTAAATTGCATGATCTTGGCTTAGGACTACGTAAAGACGATTAATATTGTTGACAAAGGAGGGAAACCTACGTGAGTTATCGTAAATTAGGACGCACATCTAGCCAACGTAAGGCAATGTTGCGTGACTTAACAACTGACTTAATTATCAACGAACGTATCGTTACGACTGAAGCTCGTGCGAAAGAAGTTCGTTCAACTGCTGAAAAGATGATTACTTTAGGAAAACGCGGGGATCTTCATGCACGTCGCCAAGCTGCTAGCTTTGTACGTAATGAAGTCGCTGATGTTCGCGAAGAAAACGAAGCTGTTGTTGTTGAATCTGCATTACAAAAATTATTCAATGACATCGCTCCTCGTTACGCTGAACGTCAAGGTGGATACACTCGTATCTTAAAAACTGAACCTCGTCGCGGCGACAACGCCCCTATGGTCGTTTTAGAACTTGTATAATAATCACTCTTCACTTTATAGATGATTCTTTTAGAGTGTTATGATGTTGGAGATTTTCTCCGAGTCTAGCTCAGCGCCGCTTCCCAGAATGTCTGGGAAGCCGGCACTCATCATAAAGTGTTTTTTTATACCCAAAAATACTGTCAAGACAGGTCGGTATACAAAAGCATTTTATTGAGTATCAAGGATTGATAAAACCGTACTTTTTTGCTAGGCTTAGAACAGATTTGCAAAGAAGTGGAAAGGTGCAAACATGAAGCCAATTATTGAAATCAATCAAATTGAATTTAGCTACCAAGAAGAAGCGACACCTGCTTTGAAGGATGTCAGCTTTTCAATTAATAAAGGTGAATGGATAGCGATCGTCGGTCATAACGGATCAGGAAAATCAACGTTAGCAAAAACGATCAATGGTCTTCATTTGCCGCAAAAGGGAACCGTTGCTGTCGGCGGGATGCAACTCTCTGAGGAATCGGTCTGGGATATTCGCCGAATGGTAGGGATGGTCTTCCAGAATCCTGACAACCAATTTGTAGGTGCAACAGTTGAAGATGATGTTGCCTTTGGTTTGGAAAATCAAGGGATCGAACGAAGTGAAATGCAGCATAGAGTTCAGGATGCTTTGGAAAAAGTAAAAATGCAAGAATTTGCGACGCGAGAGCCTGCACGTTTATCTGGTGGACAGAAACAGCGAGTGGCGATTGCTGGCGTTGTGGCTTTGCGTCCAGACATCATTATTTTGGATGAAGCGACAAGCATGTTAGACCCTGAAGGACGAGATGATGTCATTTCAACGATTCATAAGATAAAAGAAGAGAGCGATTTGACTGTGATCTCAATTACTCATGATATTGATGAAGCGGCTAGTGCGAATCGAATCTTGGTCATGAGAGATGGGGAACTTTATCAAGAAGGAACACCGGATGAAATTTTCTCTGCGGGACCAGAATTGGTTTCGCTGGGATTGGATCTGCCATTTCCTGAGAAGCTGAAAGCTGCATTAAACGCACGCGGTATACAGGTTCCTAAGGGCTATTTAGATGAAGAAGGGATGATGGACTGGTTATGGGCATCCGTTTTGAAAAAGTAAGCTACGTTTATCAACCCAACACGCCCTTTGAACAACGGGCACTTTATGATATCGATCTAGATATCCAGGAAGGATCTTATACAGCGTTGGTTGGCCATACTGGTAGTGGGAAATCTACATTATTGCAGCATTTGAACGCGTTATTGAAACCAACGGATGGAAAAGTGGTCATCGGTGATCGAACAATCACTCCAACGACAGATAATAAGAATTTGAAGCCAGTCCGCAAAAAAGTTGGGATCGTTTTTCAATTTCCTGAAGCGCAGCTGTTTGAAGAAACTGTGGCTAAAGATATCGCTTTTGGTCCAAAGAACTTTGGAGTCGGTGAAGAAGAAGCTTATGCTTTGGCGAAGGAAAATCTTCGAATGGTTGGCTTAGAGGAAGAATATCTTGAGCGCTCCCCTTTTGAGCTCTCAGGGGGTCAGATGCGGCGTGTTGCTATTGCAGGTGTCTTGGCTATGGAGCCAGAAGTGCTAGTCTTAGACGAGCCGACAGCGGGCTTAGATCCGCTTGGACGAAAAGAAATGATGGAGATGTTTTGGCGTTTGCATCATGAAAAGAATATAACGATCGTTTTAGTGACTCATTTGATGGATGACGTTGCAAATTTCGCAGATTACGTCTATGTCTTGGAAAAAGGTCGTGTGGTGAAGCATGGAAATCCACAGTCGGTCTTTCAAGATGTTGCATGGCTGAAGGAAAAGCAATTAGGCGTGCCGCAAGCGAGTGCTTTTGCTGAGAAGATGCAAGCAAGGGGTGCTTCTTTTGAAAAGCTGCCATTGACTGAAAATGAATTAGCGGACTGGATCGTAAAAGCTGCAGGAGGTCCTGCTCATGATGAATAAATTGATCTTTGGCCGCTATATACCGGGAGATTCAGTCATCCATCGTCTGGACCCTCGTGCTAAATTGGTTGCTAGTTTCTATTTTATCGGGATTATTTTCTTAGCAAATAATTGGCAAAGCTATTTATTTTTGGGGATTTTCACGATGTTTGCGGTATTTTTATCAAAAATAAGTATAAGCTTCTTTTTACGAGGCGTGAGACCGTTGATTTGGTTGATTATTTTTACGGTTGCCTTGCAAATGCTGTTTACTCGCGGCGGAACATTGTATTGGTCCTGGGGTGTTTTCAGCTTGTCTTCCTATGGGATACAGAATGGACTGTTTATCTTTTGCCGGTTCGTCTTGATTATTTTTATGTCGACCTTACTGACATTAACGACACCGCCGTTATCAATGTCTGATGCAATCGAATCTTTATTAAACCCGCTGAAGAAAATTCATTTACCGGTACATGAAATTGCTTTGATGCTATCCATCGCTTTACGGTTTGTTCCAACATTGATGGATGAAACAGAAAAAATCATGAATGCGCAACGCGCTCGCGGGGTGGATTTCAATGATGGCAACTTGATTCAAAAGGTGAAGGCAATCGTACCATTGCTGATTCCTTTATTTGTCAGCAGTTTCAACCGAGCGGAAGATCTTGCGACTGCCATGGAAGCTCGGGGCTATCGTGGCGGCGAAGGACGTAGTAAGTATCGAAAACTGCAATGGGCGTCTCGTGATACCCTTGTCTTGGTAGTTTTTGCTGCGGTAACGGTTGTTTTAGTCTTTTTACGCAGTTAAGCTTGGAGTGATCCAAGCTTTTTTTGCGCTTTATTTTATGTTTTCGGCAAGTAAAATTAATGAGAGGGCTACATCAGCAGAGAGGAGCGTTTACTTCATACTTCAGTACCGCGAGGAAACTTTTCCGAGGTCTCAAATGGTTCTGATTGCGTTGGAATCCGAATAGAAAAGCTGTTATAATGACTCCTGCAATAGAAAAAAGGAGAACTAACATGGTCAGATATAAAGCAGTGATTGCTTACGATGGTACACAGTTTAACGGGTTTCAACGACAACCGAATGGACGAACCGTGCAGGAGGAAGTGGAGAAGACGTTGAAAAAAATGAATAATGGGTCTCCGGTAACGATTTTTGGTTCAGGTCGGACCGATGCGGGTGTTCATGCAATCGGGCAAGTGATTCATTTTGATTATCCGCAAGAGCGTCCGTTGGAACGGATGCGATTTGCATTGGACACCCAAACTCCTGAGGATATTGCTGTGTCCTCTGTAGCGATCGTGGCGGATGATTTTCATGCACGCTATCATGTTGTGGAGAAAACGTATCATTTTAAAGTCCAGATCGCAAAGCCTCGCAGTCCGTTTCGACGCTACTATGCGGCGTATTATCCGTATCCATTGGATTTAGAATTGATTCGACGGGCATTATCCGATTTAGTAGGCACGCATGACTTCACGTCGTTCTGTGCGACAGGCGGCGCCATTGAAGATAAAGTCCGCACGATTTATCAAGCGGATCTAGAGGTGAATGAATCGAAGACAGAATTGACCTTCATTTTTCGCGGGAACGGCTTTTTGTATAAAATGATCCGAATCTTAGTAGGTACATTGCTAAAAATTGGGAACGGCCGTATCCCAGCGGACAGTATTCCTGAAATACTTGAAGCAAAGGACCGAAATGCAGCAGGACCAACTGCCCATCCAGAGGGGCTCTACCTGGCAGAAGTAAAATATGACTAGACAAAAAAGCATCCACCAACAATCTTTTGATTGTTGGTGGATGCTTTTTTTTGCGAGTTAGGCTTTTCGCAGTTTGTTGAACTTGAGCAGCAATAATAGATTTTTAGGAAGATAGCGAACAAGCAGTTAGCCTAATCGTATGCGGCCGAAAATCACTTCATTTTTTCGCGGACTTCGAAAAATAAATTCCTTACTCTGAGTTAGCTGTCAGTTAGGCTTTCACTTCGTTCGACAGTTGGGTCAATGCTTCAATATCTAGAATGAGATAGCCCTTTTCTATTTTTTCCAGATATCCCTCCTCTACAAATTGAGCGATCACAAAGAGTAGATGGCGATAGGAAACGCCCAGATATTCGGCGACCTGTGTGTGTTGTTCGCGATAGGTTCCTTCATTTTGCGTCAATAAAATAAAAGAGGCTAGACGTTGCGAAAGCGGAAAGCCTTGATTTTGGGTCGAAGCTTTGATATTGCGATAATTTTTATGGGCGAAGTAGATGCAAAGCTTTTGAAGAAAAAGTGTGTCCTGTAGTAAGCGTTTCTGGCAATCTTTTCTTGCGACAGCCAAGCACCAACAGTCTTCGATCGCTTGTACACTAAAGGCAGTCTGATTTTCATCGACGAGTTCCATCTCACCGATAAAGCAAGGGGGCGAAAAGAAATCGATCAGCGCGACTTTTCCATTTGCTAAGGTGTCATACAATTTCGCTTTGCCCTTTACTAAGTAAAATAAATGGGAAGGCGGATTGTCTTCTTTTACGATGTAGCTATTGGCTGGGAAGAAAAACAAGTGTGTGTCCAAACTGATATCGAAGGAAAATTGATCAAGGTAGTCAGAGGAGTGAATGAACTGCTGTTTCAATTTTTCATTTTGCAACTTCTTCATTTTTTCTGCCTCCTTATATGAGAATTCTCATACTTATCATAAGCAGGAACTTACTATAATGCAACTAGATAAAGGAACAATATTTTCTTAGGAGGCTTTCAAATGGAGAAACGGAAAATTATTTTAGACTGTGATCCGGGGCATGATGATGCCATAACGATACTGATGGCGGCGGCACACCCGAAAATTAATTTGTTAGGAATCACCATTGTAGCTGGGAATCAAACGTTGGACAAGACAGTGGTCAATGGCTTGAATGTTTGTCAGTTATTAGGAATTGATGCAAATGTCTATGCTGGGATGCCAAAGCCACTAGTACGGGAGCAAGTGGTAGCGGGGAATGTTCACGGAGAGTCCGGCTTAGATGGTCCGGTCTTTGGTCCATTGCATCGTCAGGCAGAAAAGACAAATGCGGTTAACTATATCGTCGATACATTGATGGCAAGTGAGGGGGATATTACACTTGTGCCTGTTGGTCCATTAACAAATATTGCTGTTGCGATGCGAATGGAGCCATTGATCATTCCGAAAATCAATGAAATCGTTTTGATGGGTGGGGCTTATGGAACCGGCAATTTCACACCTTCTGCCGAGTTTAATATTTTTGCTGATCCAGAAGCGGCACATGTGGTTTTTACCTCAGGGGCACCGATTGTTATGATGGGGCTTGATCTGACGAATCAGACACTTTGTACACTGGAGATCATTGAACGAATGGAAGCAGCGGGAAATGTTGCGGGGAAACTATTCGGTGACATCATGCGCTTTACTTTAAAGAGTCAGTTTGAATGCTTTGGTTTGGAAGCGGGGCCGTTACATGATGCCACCTGCGTGGGGTATCTGATTTCTCCTGAAGCGTTTGAAACACAGGAAATGTATGTTGAAGTCGATAGCAATCGCGGACCTTGTTATGGTCGGACGGTTTGCGATGAGCTCAATGTTTTAGAGCAAAAAGCGAATGCAAAAGTTGGTAAGAAAATAGATACAGAAACATTTTGGGATTTAGTCGAGGCGTGTATTCGGAAATATTAAAAAGGAAGAATCAGAAATGATTCTTCCTTTTGTACGTTAATGGCGGTGATTTTTTTTAGGTTTTAAGGCTCGCAGGTAAAGAATAAACATAGCGATCGCAACGACAAAGGAAATCGCTCCAGCGATAAAGCCTTTAGGCAGATAGCTGAAGGTGACTTTATGCTTGCCTTTTGGTACATGGATGCTGACGAACGCATTTTGGAAGGCTTTCGTATCAACTTTCTTTCCATCGATTTTGGCTGTCCAGCCTTCGTCGTAAGGAATCGTTGTAACTAGCGTTCGAGCTTCTTTTGCATCTACTGTTCCTTCAGCGCTACGGGAGCCAACCTTCATATCTACGGCATTTTCTTTGATCTTGTCAACCGCTAACTGGTAAGCGACGGTGTCTAAAGCAAGGACTTGCGGATTTTGGAAACTGATTGATTTGGTTCCGTAAAAACTCGCTGTGAATGTGACCGTAGTCGCTTCCTGATAATAGCCTAGATCATAATACTGTCCGCTGATACCGATTTGGGCTTGTCGTGTCTGACCGTTTGCAGTCACGGTTGCGGTTGAGCTTTCTAATTCAGCAAAGTCATACGGGTAGAGACTCAAATAAGCTTGAGTATTCGCGGGAACTTGCACTTTCCACGTAACGTCTTTTGCAACATTCCCTTGTTTTTCTGCAATGGTCATAATATTGCCTGCATTTGTAACGTTCGCATTTTTTGTATCTATTTGTGTGATCGGCAAGAAGTGGAAGTATTGAAACTGTTCTTGCGATAAAGCATTGAATAATTGTGTTTGTGTCCCAAGGTTATCGTTTGGCAAAGCTTTTAATTTATCGATCGTGGTTGGGGCTGTGAAGGCTAACGGCAATGCGTAATTATTTTCAAACAAGTTGTACTCGCCAACAGTGTCCGTTTTGTCAAAACCATATTTATTCAATTGCTTTGTTTTTGCGATGTTGTATTTGATCCCTGTAAAGGCATCTGCGAGCAACGTATTATTCTGATAGCGAATGTTCAAGCTTGTTCCTCTTGAACGGAATCCGAGCTGGTCCATGTAGCCAGAGGAATGCCGGTTACGAATCGAAGAAAACATGCTGATGCCGCTATAGCCGTAATTAAAGGCATCATTTGAAGACACTGGATCGAGATTTTCCATCCGATAGAAGCTGTCGTTTTCATCTTTTGTTTTATCGACTAACGCCTTGATGGAAGGATAGGGTTCGGTATACAAGCTTCGAGAAGCGTAATTCCAATCCTTCAAGATACCACGTACCATAAAGTCACTGTTGACAAAGGCTTCCGTAGACATCAACAGCAAGAGCAAGATGCTCAATACTTTTAAAGGGATCTTATTGAAGTAATGCCCTGTGAGTACCAACGCATACACGGCCAAAAAGCCGATCGTGATATAAAGAGAGATATTTTTAAGGTAGTTGTAGTCTTTTCCTTTCATCCCCCAGAAGATTGCGAAAACAGCAATCAATAGCAGGCAGGCAGCGGCTAACTGCAAAATGTTATCACGGTCTACTTTTTCCCATCCCCAGGCAGCCAAAGTAATCACTAAGAAGGAGAGTAGGTAGGCGTAGCGGAATAAAAACATATTTGGTGCATGCATTCCATGCCAGAATAAGTTCATCGGTTGGATATAGAAGCTTGCGATCAGAATTGCAGCGATCGCTCCATAGGCGATTTTATCCTTCCATGGAATTTTTTTGCAGATAAAGAAAAACAGGCATAGTGCTAATGGTAACAGTCCAATATAAATAAATGGGATGGAGCCATATTTTGTCGTGTCATAAGACCCGATCATATTCTTAGCAACAAAATCCCACCAGCCAGTGGCTTCTGTTTTAAAGGTCGTTAGTTGTGTTAACTCCTCCCCGTTCGTCCGCAAATCCAGAATGGACGGTAAAATCATGATCATTGAGGCGAAGCCAGCCAAGAGGGAAGTAAAGCCGTAAGGGATAATACTTTTTTTATAAAGCTTCCAATTCGTGAGCAGTCGTGCGACGTAATAAAGAACGGAAAAAAGTCCAATCATAAAGCCCATATAAAAACTTGTTAAAAACAACATTAAATAGGAAACAAAAAGTACCGTCGGCTTTCGCAGGTCCATCACACGATTGATTCCCCAAATGATCAGAGGCAGATAAACAAAGGCATCCAACCACATGATGATCTCAGAATGCGCGATGGTAAAGGACATGAGCGCATAAGAAACACTGAGAGCTACTCTTGACCAGTCGGGCAGCTTAAAGCTTCCCTTGGCGTAGAACCAGAAAGCCAGTCCTGCGGCACCAATTTTTAACAGTGTTAAAAAATATAACGCGTCAGGCATCAGTTGATTTGGAAAGAAAATAACCAGCGGTGTAAAAAAGCCGCCAAGATAATAGGAAACAAGAGAAAGATAATTCAATCCCATGGATGCGTTCCAATTATAAAAAAGCCCTTGTTTGCCTAAGAGCATATTGCGAAAACTTGCGTGGAAATTTGAAAATTGCGAAAAGGCATCGCTGGCTAAGACACTACGACTCGATCCAGGATAAATGCCGATCGTTAAGTAGACGATCACCATCAAGGCGAGCGGTAGAAAAAAACTGGACAACAAGTACCAACGATTTTCTTTGAGATAGTTTTTCATATAAAAATCACCAAACTTCTTTCAACAGACTATCCAAATTTTACCATAGATACAAAAAAATATTGTGAAAGAGGTGTGAAACTCAGACAAAGAATTGCCCTTATTTTATTGCCGCTGTTATAAAAGGAAGCAACAAAAAAAGCCGACACTGTCGGCTTTTTTATATGTAGATTTTTAATGGAATCGCTGCGTGCTTAATACTTCTCACAAAAAATAAAAAACCGCTCGTCATCGAACGGTTTGATTGATTGGATAATATTAAACGCGCTCAACTTTTCCAGATTTCAAAGCACGAGTTGAGACCCAAACTTTTTTAGGTTTTCCGTCCACCAAAACGCGAACTTTTTGTAAATTAGGTTTTACAGTACGTTTCGTAGCGTTCATAGCGTGAGAACGGTTATTTGCACTTCTTGTTTTACGACCAGTAAAATAGCAAACTTTTGCCATGTGTTGTTTCCTCCTTTAGCCTTGATATTGGAGCGCTTCTTTGGCTCATACTAAAATAAAATAGCACATCTTAACAAGATGTGCAAGTGAATTTTTTTAGAAAGATTGACATTCAGTGCATTTGAAGGTAAATTATAGTCTGTTAGCATAAAATTTTTTAGTAAAAGTTTTGATGTAAGAAAGTCAGCATAATTTTGTGGCAAGCAGGGATCGCCCTATCAGCGAAACGCAATGGAACTTTCTTTTATTTGTCATGGGGCTATGATAAACTATTATAGTAGAAAAAATGGGCATTTTTGCCTATTTAAGGAGGCTAACAACTATGGCTGTGAAAATCAATACACAGACTGGTATGATCGAAATTTCAAACGACGTCATCGCGACGGTTGTCGGCGGTGCGGTTACTGACGTGTTTGGTATCGTTGGTATGGCTAGTAAAAAACAAATCAAAGACAATATTACAGAGATTTTAAGAAAAGAAAATTATTCACGCGGCGTCGTTGTACGTCAAGAAGAGAACGGAATCGCAGTCGACGTCTATACGATCGTCAGCTACGGCACGAAAATCTCAGAAGTATCGCGCAATGTCCAAGAAAAAGTGAAATACAATTTGGAGACGATGCTTGGAGTAACAGCTAACTCAGTGAATGTTTATGTTCAAGGTGTACGTGTTCTGCCTGACTAAAGGCAGCGTTCTTAAGGAGGACTAAGTAAGTGAAGGTAACAGAGATCAGCGCGAGTCAATTCCAAGAAATGGTAGAGGCTGGCGCTAAACGTCTGCAAGTCAATGCAGAATATGTCAATTCATTAAATGTATTCCCCGTGCCTGATGGCGATACTGGGACCAACATGAATCTATCTATGACCAGCGGCGCGACTGCGGTTGTTAACTCTACCTCAGAGAAAGTCGGCGAATTAGCCAATGTATTAGCAAAAGGATTGTTGATGGGGGCGCGAGGAAATTCTGGCGTCATCTTGTCTCAGTTATTCCGCGGCTTTTCAAAAGCGATTTTAGAGGTAGATACATTAAATGCAGAGGATCTGTCGAAAGCGCTCGTTCATGGTGTTGAAACGGCCTATAAAGCAGTAATGAAGCCTGTAGAAGGAACTATTTTAACTGTGGCTCGTGAATCCGCAAAAGCGGGTGAACGCAAAGCTAAACAAACGGACGATGTGATCGAAGTGATGACAGCGGTCGTTAAATACGGGAAAAAAGCATTAGACAAAACCCCTGATATGCTGCCTGTTTTGAAAGAAGTCGGCGTTGTCGATAGTGGCGGTCAAGGTCTTTTGTTTATCTATGAAGGCTTCTTGAGTGCATTGAATGGGGAATTCCAAGTGGATGATGCCTATGAACCAAGTCCGGCTGAAATGGATGAAATGGTCAATGCAGAGCATCACCGCAGCGTCCAAGGACAACTAGCAACCGAAGATATCAAATTCGGTTATTGTACAGAAATCATGGTTCGTCTTGGTGAAGGTCCTACTGTGGACAGTAATTTTGATTATGATACCTTCCGTAATTATTTAGACGGTATCGGGGATTCATTATTAGTCGTTAACGATGATGAAATCGTTAAAGTGCATGTCCATACAGAACATCCAGGCGAAGTGATGAATTATGGTCAAAAATTTGGTGCGTTAATTAAAATCAAAGTCGATAATATGCGTCAACAACATGAAACAATTTTAGAACACGATGACGAAGTAGCCGCTTTTGAAGCAGCGCCAGTTGCGCATCAACCGTATGCAGTGATTGCGATCGCTGCTGGTGAAGGTGTTCAAGAATTGTTCAAGAGTTTAGGTGCTGCCTATGTCATCAGCGGCGGACAAACGATGAATCCAAGCACGGAAGATATTTTGAAAGCAGTCAAGGAAGTCAATGCGGACCAAGTGATTGTTTTACCTAATAATAAAAATATCTTTATGGCAGCAGATCAAGCCGCAGAAGTAGCGGATATTCCTGTAGCAGTTGTACCAAGTAAAACTGTTTCTCAAGGAATGACAGCGATGCTGGCCTTCAATGGGGATCAAAGTTTAGAAGAGAACAAAGCAGCGATGACTGAAATGCTTGATTCTGTAGTCAGTGGACAAATCACCAATGCCATCCGTGATACCTCTATCGACGGAGTAGAGATCCACGAAGGGGACTACTTAGGAATGATCGATGGTAAAATCGTTCTTTCTGAAGAAGATAAGTACCAAGCAACGTTAGACACATTGACTAAAATGATCAGTGAAGATATTGAAATCATCACGATCATCGTCGGTGAAGAAGGTACGCAAGCTGAAGCTGAAAAAATAAGCGAAGCAATTGAAGCAAGCTATCCTGATTTGGAAGTAGAGATCCACGAAGGAAAACAACCAGTCTACCCATACTTGCTTTCAGCAGAATAATGAGAAAAAGTCGGAGGAGCGAGCCAAGAATATCTGGCTCGCTCCTGTTTTTGTCAGTTATGCTTTTTGCAGTATTTAACAATCGAAGATGACTGTTTGTGTTGATGGCAAATAGATAAATGTGCAGTTTAGCATAATGATATGTGGTCGAACGTAAGAGAATTTTCTCAAGAAAATTCATTCAGGTTAATGAAACTACTGCGAGTTCCACTTTGCGCTTCAGCGCAATTAGTGGAATCGTATGCGTGGTGAGAAGCCTATTTTTATTGAAAGGAGGATTTCGATGTCGATTGAAGAAACTGTTTCGGTTTTGCCTGGAGTCGGCCCTAAGAGAGCGCAAACGTTAGCTGAGTTAGGGATTGTTACGATTGAAAATCTATTAAGCTATTATCCGTTTCGCTATGAGGATATCCAAGAAAAAAATCTTTTGGAAATCAATGATCAAGAAAAAGTTACCTTAAAGGGTGTCATCGTCTCGGCACCGGTGGTTAGCCGTTTCGGCTACAAAAAGAGTCGACTGCAGTTTCGTATGATGCAAGATCATGCAGTCTTCATGGTCTCCTTCTTCAATCAGCCTTATTTGAAAGACAAAGTCGAAGTCGGAGAAGAATTAGCTGTTTATGGAAAATGGGATGCGAAGCGTAAATCCCTCACAGGAATGAAAATTTTAGGCGGCAAACAAACAGAAGAATATGCGCCGATCTATCATGTGACAAAGTCGATTCGACAAAGTACGTTAGTTGATTTGATCAAAGTCGGATTCGAAAAATTCGGCGATCAAGTGACGGAAAATCTGCCGGACTATTTATTAGAAAAATATCGTTTGATGCCACGCAAGCAAGCGATGCGGGCAATGCATTTTCCCAAAGATCCAAAAGAGAATCAGCAAGCAAAACGCCGCGTAGTTTTTGAAGAGTTTTTCTTATTCCAAATGCGGATGCAAGGATTAAAGAAAAGCGAACGAAGCGAAAAAAATGGGCTTGCGATTCGTTATGACGTTGAGCGTCTCAAGCGATTTACACAGCAACTGCCTTTCGAGCTTACAGATGCCCAGAAACGTGTAACCAATGAAATTTGTTATGACTTACGCAGCAAGAAACATATGCAGCGGTTATTACAAGGAGATGTTGGGAGCGGGAAAACAGTGGTTGCGGCCATTGCATTGTATGCTACGATGACTGCGGGTTTTCAAGGCGCTTTGATGGTACCGACAGAAATTTTGGCGCAACAACATCTGGAAAGCTTGAATCATTTGTTTGATCCGTTGGAAATGACTACAGCCTTACTGACTGGCTCTACCAAGACCAAAGAACGCCGCGCCATTTTGGCTGGTCTGCAAAATGGTGAGATTGATGTTGTGATCGGGACACACGCGTTGATTCAAGACGACGTACAATTTGCGAATCTTGGATTGGTTATCACGGATGAGCAGCACCGTTTCGGGGTCAACCAACGAAGAGTGTTACGAGAAAAAGGACTTCATCCAGATGTTCTTTTCATGACTGCAACACCCATTCCCAGAACGTTAGCAATTACTGCCTATGGGGAGATGGACGTTTCGATCATCGATCAAATGCCGGCAGGGCGGATTCCTGTTAAAACAAGTTGGATCAAGCCGAAACAATTAGAGCATACGCTGGATTGGGCAAAATTAGAGCTGCAGGCAGGACACCAGCTGTATGTGATCTGTCCTTTGATTGAAGAATCCGAAGCGTTAGATGTAAAGAATGCGACAGAGATCTATGAGCATTTAAACGAATACTATGCGCCGAATTACCAAGTCAGTCTCCTGCACGGAAAGATGAAGAATGCTGAAAAAGAGACGATCATGGAGGAATTTAAGAACAATCAAAGTCAGATATTAGTTTCAACTACTGTTATTGAAGTAGGCGTCAATGTTCCAAACGCGACAGTCATGTTTATCATGGATGCCGACCGCTTTGGTCTTGCCCAGCTGCATCAATTGCGCGGGCGGGTCGGACGCGGCTCAGATGCGTCTTATTGTATCTTGGTGGCTAGTCCTAAAAATGAAATGGGTAAAGAACGCATGAAGATCATGACAGAGACGACCAATGGGTTTGTCTTGAGTGAAAAAGATTTAGAGCTGCGCGGCCCTGGGGAAGTATTTGGTTTTCGTCAATCGGGCTTGCCGCAATTTCTGATCGCCGATCTTGTGAACGACGCCAATGTATTAGAGGTGGCGCGAGATGAGGCTAATCAAATTTGGCAAGTGGAAGATTGGCGAGAACAGCCAGCCTTTGCCCCATTAGCCAAGACGTTAAAACCAACTGAAACTGGGGAAACATACTTTGACTAGTGTGTGCTATACTGTATAAAAAAATTAGCGTGTTATGTTCATTGCTACTCTGTTTAAATAGAGTGTTAAAATCAAATTTAAGAACATAACGAACAACTAAAAGGAGAGATTTTTCTCATGAAAATTGCTGTAGATGCAATGGGTGGCGATTTTGCACCAAAAGCTATCGTGGAAGGTGTCATGTTAGCACAAAAAAAACACCCAGAAATTGAATTTCAATTATATGGAAAAGAAGAAGCGATTCGTGAATATGTAACGAACGAAAACAATATCACGATCATTCATACAGATGAAAAAATCAACAGTGACGACGAACCCGTCAAAGCCATTCGCCGTAAAAAGAATGCTTCAATGGTTCTAGCTGCGCAAGCGGTCAAAGAAGGCAGAGCCGATGCGATTTTCTCAGCCGGAAATACCGGAGCTTTATTAGCAGCGGGATTGTTTATAGTAGGAAGAATCAAAGGAATCGAACGTCCGGGATTGATGTCGACACTCCCTGTTTTAAATGGCGACAGTGGATTTGATATGCTGGATTTAGGTGCAAATGCGGAAAATAAAGCAGAGCACATTCATCAGTATGCTATTCTGGGTTCCTTCTATGCCAAGCATGTCCGGGGAATCGCGAATCCGAGTGTTGGACTATTGAACAACGGTACGGAAGAAAACAAAGGCAGTGAATTGACAAAAGAAGCCTTCAAACTTTTACAAGCGGAAGAAAGTATTCATTTTATTGGCAATGTGGAGGCGCGTGAGCTATTAAATGGTGCTGCGGATGTTGTCGTAACTGACGGGTTTACGGGCAATGCCGTCTTAAAAACGATTGAAGGAACAGCGATGGGCTTGATGAGCCTCTTAAAAAGCAGTATCAACGATGCGGGCGTCAAAGGAAAACTCGGTGCGGCAATGTTGAAAGATACGCTGTATGGTCTAAAAGATAAACTGGATTACTCTTCCCATGGGGGGGCAGTTTTATTTGGTTTGAAAGCTCCTGTAATCAAAACGCATGGATCAACTGGACCAGAGGCGGTAGCGAATACGATCGACCAAATTCATACGATGCTTGATACGGATGTCGTTGGACAATTAGTCGCATTTTTTGAAACCCCAAAAGGCGAATAGCCCCCTCGGCAATTTTGCTAAAAAAGGTAGACAAAGAGGGCAAACACCAGTAAAATGAACATTGACCTTCTGGTAAAACATAGACGAATAATAGTGGATCAAGTGGAGGTGAATGTTGTTGACTCGTGAAGAAGTATTTAGCAAAGTTGCTGAAATAATTTCAAATCACTTTGAAATCGATAAAGATAAAGTGACTCTTGGATTGAGTATCAAAGACGACTTAAATGCAGATTCAATCAGTATCATGGAATTCGTTCTAGAATTGGAAGATGAATTCGGAACAGAAATTTCTGATGAAGATGCTGAAAAAATTGAAACTGTTGGAGCTGCAGTTGATTACATTATGGAAAACAACCAAGCTTAACAAAACGGATGCACTGGCGAATGCCGGTGTATTTTTTTGTACATTTTTGAATGATCCCGTAAAAGAAAAAGGCGTGCGAATGTGTACTTGTTTTTTCCAGAATTGCTATCCTTTTTTTAGTGAAAAAGAGTAAAAACGATGCGGATTTGCCAGGTCAACTACTTGAGCGTATAGTGAACATAATTTGAAACGTTTGGAGTAAGCAAGCAATGAAAAAAAAGCAACGATGGATAAGCATTCTTTTGCTGCTGGGGCTTTTTCCAGTGGGGAATGTCGCCGCTGAAGAAAACAGTCCTGTAGACGAAAATACTAAGTATTCGGAACAGCAGCAAGTTGCGGATCAAGCTCAGAAAGACGGACTAGATCAAGCAACGGTGAAGCAACAAAACGAACAGGCGCAAGCGAGCGTACAAAGCAACGTCGAGCAAGCCAAAAAGACCGCTGAAGAAAAAGATCCTGAAGCCGATCCGAATCTAATCAGCGGTGAAGACGAAGCAGGGAGTTATTATTTACCTGCTGGAACAGAACATTCAGATTTGCAAAAAGCGAATCAAGGGAAAGCAGCTAATTTTTTTGCTTTAGAATTGTACTCATTGCCCTCAGTATCCGCAGCGGATGCAAATTTGCCTTCAAAAAGTTTTGTTGATGTCGCTTCTTATAATGGGAACGTTAGTGTAGCTGATTTTCAAAAAATGAAAGCTTATGGGGTGCGCGGTGTTGTAGTGAAGCTGACAGAGGGAACCTCCTATCAGAATCCTTACGCAGCAACGCAAATCGTGAATGCTAAAGCAGCAGGACTAAAAGTCTCAGCCTATCACTATGCATGGTTCACTTCAGATGCAAGTGCAAGAGCCGAGGCAAATTATTTTGCATCTTATGCGAGCCAATTGGGTTTATCCTCATCAACAGTGATGGTCAATGACATTGAGGCACCGACTATTCGAAATCAAGGGAACCACACGAATGACTCTGCCTCGTTTGCGAATCAGTTGAACCGAATGGGGTATGGAAATGTCCGACATTATGCTAGTTTAGGTTGGTTTAATGAAGGACTATTAGATGCACATGCACTAGGAAATAAAAACATTTGGGTTGCAGCCTATCCCTATTCTTTATCTGCCAAAAACTTTTACACAGAGTACGGTGCGTGGCAGTGGTCGTCACTGGTAAGTTTTCCAAATGTTAATGGGACTTTTGATGTTTCTGCGGATTATACAGGGATTTTTCAATCCGATCCGACACCGATTGGAACAGAGGCCATGTATCGAGTATACAATCCAAATAGCGGCGAACATTTTTATACTCGAGATAGCAACGAGAAAAACACGCTGCTTCAAGCCGGCTGGCGCTATGAAGGGGTCGCTTGGAATGCTCCGCAAAGTGGTGCGCCGGTTTATCGGATGTATAATCCAAATGCAGGAGACCATCACTATACACTGGATGCCGCAGAACGAGACAACTTGAAAAGAGCGGGGTGGCGTTATGAAGGGATTTCTTGGTACTCAGGTGGTACGCAACCGTTGTATCGATTGTATAATCCAAATGCGAAGACAGGAACCCATCATTATACGCTGAACACAAACGAGCGCGATCATTTAAAACAAGTTGGTTGGCGTTATGAGGGCATTGCTTGGTACGGAAAATAAAGAAAAAACTTCGTCGCAGCGGACGAAGTTTTTTTATTGTATAAAAGTTAAAAACCGTTTGTCCCAAATGGATTCATAGAAAGAGATAGTATCCTTTGCTGAGAGAAACTCATTGTCATAGGTAGTTGAAGCCTGTCTTGCCATCGATAAGGAGTATCCTGATCCGTGCGCAAATTTTATGGTAGCGTCCATGCAATATTGAGTCTGGGCACCACAAAGTTCCAGGCTTTGGATCTTAAGATGCTGCAAGAGCTCTTGCAGCTCTGTGTGGTAGAAAGAATTGGCATGCGTTTTTTGAAGCGTCAGGTCATCGGGTCGTCGATCTAGTTCCGCTACGATCTCCCACGCCTCTGAATTTTCGAGAAGGTCCTCGTCACAGTGTTGAATGAAGATAATCGGTTTTTCCTGTTTACGATACCGGTTGATTCTTTCATTCACGAGCGCGATCAACTCAGCAAAATGATCAATCGTTCCATTCTCTAAGCAAACACCTTTTTGCAAATCGATGATCAGTAATGCGTCGGACAGCTTTTCCATTGAACATCCTCCACTCGTTTTGTCCACTCTATCATTTTTTTGGATAAGAAGGAAAAAGTTCGATGAATCTTTGAAAATTTCTTACTATCATCACTTCTGATTTAAAATTTGTGGAAAAAACAGTATAATAAAGCGTGATGGAAATCTCAAAAAAAGGAATGAGCCCATGGATACACAGTTGATCAATGAATTGAAAGAAAATTATAGCATCGTCTTTCACGATGTGAACTTATTGGAACAGGCGTTTACCCACTCATCATATGTGAATGAACACCGTAACATGAATATTTCAGATAATGAACGGTTAGAATTTTTAGGGGACGCTGTCTTAGAAATTCAAGTATCGGACTATTTGTATCACCACTATCCCAACTTGCCGGAAGGTCGATTGACACGTTTACGTTCGGCGATCGTACGCGAAGAAAGTTTATCGAAATTTGCAAAAGAGTGTCATTTTGATCACTATATTATGTTAGGCAAAGGCGAAGAAAACTCTGGTGGTCGTGATCGTGCGGCGCTTTTGTGTGACTTGTTTGAAGCATTCTTGGGCGCTTTGTATCTAGATCAGGGATATGACATGGCCTTAAGCTTCATTAAAACGGTTGTTTTTCCGAAAATCGAAGCAGGCGTTTTTACACGTGAAATGGATCATAAAACTCGCCTACAAGAGGTTCTACAAAAAAGCGGCGATGTGACGATCGATTATCGATTGGTCAATGAAGAAGGCCCCGCACATGAACGAATCTTTACGATCGATGTCTATGCCGACAATCAAATGATCGGATCAGGTCAAGGGAAATCCAAAAAATTAGCTGAACAAGATGCAGCAGAGAAAGCATTAGCAAAGCTTGCGAAAAAATAGTTTATTTGATCGAGTATAGAGAAAAATAGACTGACTGCGCACGACAGATCCTGTTGCCAGTCACTGCTTACGTCCGGCTTAACAAATAATTTTGAACACTGCTGCGCGAGTTCGTGTGGCTTTTTATGAAATTTAGGAGGAACATTTTGTATTTAAAACGAATTGAGATCGCCGGCTTTAAATCTTTTGCCGACCGGACCAAGATCGAATTTGAAGAAGGCGTGACTGCGGTCATTGGACCAAATGGCAGCGGGAAAAGCAATATTACCGAAGCGATTCGTTGGGTCCTTGGGGAACAATCTGCGAAGAGTTTGCGCGGAGGCAAGATGCCGGATATTATTTTTGCGGGTTCGGAATCAAGAAAACAATTAAATATTGCGGAAGTCACAGTGGTATTGGATAATACTGACAATTATCTGCCGCTGGGCTTTAGCGAGGTCAGTGTGACCAGACGGTATCGTCGAACGGGTGAAAGTGACTTTTTTATCAATAAAAAAGCCTGCCGGTTGAAGGATATTCAGGATTTATTTATGGACTCTGGTTTAGGGAAAGAATCGTTTTCAATCATTTCCCAAGGGAAAGTCGAGGCGATTTTTGCCAGTAAGCCAGAAGACCGTCGTGGGATTTTTGAAGAAGCTGCGGGTGTTTTGAAATATAAACAGCGGAAGCGCAAAGCGGAGCAGAAACTTTTTGAGACAGAGGATAATTTGAGTCGGGTTCAAGACATTGTTTATGAATTAGAAGATCAGCTGACTCCTTTAGCTGCTCAAAGTGAAGCAGCGAAGGAGTTTTTGGCGTTAAAAAAAGAATTGACGGCAACGGATGTCAGTTTAACCGTCGCGAAAATCAAAAAAACACGAGATTCTTGGCAATCAGCAAAGACGGATTTTGATGAACTATCTGCAACAACCGAAGAAAAAAGCCGTTTTATCCAGCAGACAGAAGTACAATTAGGAAAGCTGCGAGAAAAACGTGGTTCTTTAGATGAACAATTAGAAACCGGACAGCAGCAATTGCTTCACCTGTCAGAAGCCTTGAAGCAAGCGGAAGGTCAAAAGGACTTACTAAGCGAACGCTCAAAGAACACATTGAAGACTAGCTCAGAGTATCAAACAACGTTAGCTGAGCATCGTAAAAAACAAACAGCAGCTCAATTGAACTTGCAAGAAGTGCAAGTACAGCAAGATGAAAAACAAACGGAAAAGCGTGAATTAGAAGAAAAAATTCAACAGCTGACAGCAGAAGCAGAGAAATACAAAAAATCACCGAAAGAATTATTAGAGGAATTGCGCGGGACTTATGTAGAACTAATGCAAGAGTCGGCAAATGTCAGTAATGAGCTGAAATATTTAGATCGTCAGTACACTCAGGAAACAGCTAAAAATCAGCAAAGTGTCACACGCTATGAAGCTTTGCGGGAGCAGTTGGAAGAGTTGACGACTAAGCAAAGCGACGCACAAGCGAAAACACAGGAGCTTGAAGGTCGATTAACCGAAGAGCAAGAACAGTATCGACGTTTGACTGAAGAGAAGAACGCCACACAACTGCAATTGCAAAAAGAACAGCAAATGATGTATGACCTGATGAGTCAGGTTCAGCAAGCCCGTGCGCGTCAAAAAAGTTTACAAGAGATTCAAGAAAATTATAGCGGCTTTTATCAAGGTGTCCGCAGCGTCTTGCAGCATAAAGACCAATTAAGCGGAATCGTTGGGGCCGTGGCGGAATTGATCCAGGTACCGCAAGAATATACATTGGCAATCGAAACGGCGCTTGGTGCTTCGGCACAGCATATCATTGTAGAAACTGAAAAAGATGCGCGTCAAGGGATCACTTTTCTAAAAAAACAACGCAGTGGCCGTGGAACATTTCTACCGTTAACTACAATCAAGCCTCGCAGTCTCGGTACGCATCAGTATCAGGCGATTAAGGAGCAAGATGGCTTTTTAGGCGTTGCTAGCGAACTCGTTTCATTCTCAGAAAACGTTGCGCCGGTTATGCAGAATCTACTAGGTGCGATCGTGATTGCTCGTGATTTGGACAGTGCCAACCAATTGGCTCGTCAGTTACGTTATCAAGTTCGAGTAGTTTCTTTAGGCGGCGATGTGATGAACGCCGGTGGTTCTATGACCGGCGGTGCGACGAAACAAGGAAATCGTGGAAACTTGTTTAATCAAGGGCATGAACTTGCGGAGTGGACGAAGCGTTATGAGGAAATCAACCAAGCGTTGCAGAAAAAGGAAATATTTGTCCGAGAGTTGCAGTCAAAAGTGGCGGAACAAACGGAAAACTTAGAGATGCTGCGAACGCAAGGGGAGCAGACACGTTTATCTTATCAAGAAGCGCAAAGCATCGAAGAACATGTACACACTGATTTGACTCGTTTAAATAAGGAGCAAACGTTATTTTCTTATGAAGCGAAGGAATTGGAAAGTTTCTTAACCGATTATCAGGTACAAAAAGAAGAATTAGCATTTAAACAAGTGGAATTAAAAACGAAACAAGAGCAAATCAATCAAGAAATCCAACAATTAAATGAGGAAAGTGATCAGCTAGAAGAAAAGCGTGCAGCTATCAATGCTGAATTAAGCCGTTTACAAGCGGATTACGCCGTACTGGATGAACGTCTGCTGTATCTTGGACGGCAGTCCTTGAGTTTTGAAAATCAGATCGATGAGCTGGATAGACAAATCAAAAGCCTGGAGAATCATCTGTCTGCGTTATCAAATGATTCTTCAGATCACGAAGAAACAGAAGAAAGTCTGAATCAACGATTGACAGAGCTGGCGACTGCCCGCGAACACTTGCAAGAGCAGTTGATGATTTGGAAAGAAAATCGTCAGAGTCTGCAGCAGCAAGTGGATCAGGCGGATAGTGCGCTAACAGAGGCGAACCGCGATCAAAAACAATTGCTGGCCAGACAATCACAAGCAGATGTCCAGAAGAATCGTTACGAACTAAAATTGGACAATGCGTTGGCTTACCTGCAGGAGGAATATAGCTTGACCTTTGAAGGAGCCGCGACGCAGGCTGATGATGAAATTGATCAGCAAATTGCTCAAAACGAAGTGAGTCGCTTGAAACAGGCGATTGAAAAACTTGGTCCAGTCAACTTAAATGCGATTGAACAATACCAGCAAGTCGAAGAACGCTATGATTTTCTAACGACACAACGGGATGACCTGTTGTCTGCGAAAGAGCAGCTGTTTGAAACGATGGATGAGATGGATGATGAAGTTAAAACACGTTTTTATACAACGTTCCAAGCGATTCGCGAGAAATTTAATGTTGTCTTTCCCAATATGTTCGGCGGCGGTCGAGCAGAATTGGTCTTAACAGATCCAAGCGACCTGTTGAACACAGGTATCGAAATCGAGGCACAGCCGCCAGGTAAGAAACTACAAAGCTTGTCCTTGCTTTCAGGTGGGGAACGAGCGTTGACGGCTATCGCGCTGCTGTTTTCGATTATTCAGGTGCGCCCAGTACCTTTCTGTGTGCTAGATGAAGTCGAAGCAGCTTTGGATGAAGCCAACGTAGCCCGTTTTGGCCGTTACTTGAGCGCGTTCCAAAACGATACGCAATTTATTGTAGTCACTCACCGTAAAGGAACAATGGAAGCAGCAGATGTGCTTTATGGTGTGACCATGCAAGAGTCAGGCGTTTCAAAAATTATTTCGGTGCGCCTTGAAGAAGTGAAGGATGACGGGAAATTCCAAATGAAGGAAGGGGAAACACTGAAATGATAAAATTAGTTGCGATTGATCTAGATGGGACTTTATTGACGGATGCGAAAACTATTTCTGATACAAACAAGAAAATCCTTGTCGAAGCGAAAGCTCGAGGAGTGAAGATCGTCATTTGTACCGGTCGTCCGTTGATTGCAATCAAGGAGTATCTAGCAGAATTGAATTTACTTGATGCAGATGACTACTCGATTACCTTTAATGGCGGGTTGATTCAAACCAATACAGGAGAGATTCTGGGCAAAACGGCGATGGAGTTAGCCGATGTCACCCATCTCCATCAGTTGTTGACCAAGATTCAGTTGCCAATGGATGTTTTATCAGACGCTCTATGTTTACAATTTGAGACAGCGAAGGATCATCCTTCTATCTATCCAACGTTGAATAAAGCGTTGACCTATGTTCCTAAAACAATAGAAGGATTAAAGGAAGAAGCCCTGTACAATAAAGTTGTCGCAGCGGTTAATGTTGAGTATCTAGATCAGCAGATCCCCTTGATTCCCTCAGAAGAATATGAGCGTTTTGAGATTTTTAAAACGCGTCCGAATTTATTAGAATTTATGCCAAAGGGTGTAACGAAAGCATTTGGCCTTTCTGTTTTAGGTGAACGTCTGGGAATCACACCTCAAGAAATGATGGCCTTAGGGGATGAAGCAAACGATCTGTCCATGATCACTTACGCAGGAATGGGCGTGGCGATGGAAAATGCGACGGATGGTGTAAAATCTGCTGCGAACTTTGTTACGAAAACGAACCAAGCGGATGGTGTGGCACATGCGATCCAAAAATTTGTATTCGATGGATCAGATTTGATATAAGGGGGATTTTAAATGGGATTATTTGACCGCATAAAAAAAGCCTTTACCGGTGAGCAAACAGACGAACCTGAAAAGCAAGAAGAGGTCGTTGAGGAGACGAAAGATTCCTCTGAGAATGGCGATGGCGTCGAAACGACGGAAGTAACGAAAGATACAGACAGTGAAGACGCGCTAGAGACTGATGAGGTTGCTGAAAGAAGTGCAGAAGAAGAGGAAGAAGCGCTAGAACAAGCGGCGGAAACAATAGATGTACCCGCAGAAGAAGTGTTGCCTGCTGAACCGGAAATTCCCGACTTAACTGAAGAAACGGAAGAAGTGGCACAACCGACTCATGAGGATGACGATACATCTGTAACAGAAAATGAAGCCGTTGAAGATGAGAAAGCACCAGAAGTTGAAGAAACGATTCCAGAAGCAGAACCAGAGATCGAGCAGTCCTCTGATGTGGATCAGTCAGAAGAAACCGTGCAAGAAAAATACGATAAGGGATTAGAAAAGACTCGAAAATCCTTTGGCGATCGCATGAATGAGCTGTTTGCCCGATTCCGCCGCGTAGACGAAGACTTCTTTGAAGAATTAGAAGAGACTCTGATCGGAGCGGACGTAGGCTTTGATACAGCGATCAAATTAACAGATTCATTGCGGCAAGAAGTTAAATTGAAAAACGCCAAAAAGCCAGCACAGATTCAAAATGTTATTATTGAGAAGCTTGTGGAGATTTATGAAGCGGAAGGCATCAACGAAAATAATAAAATTAATTTGCAGAATGACGGCTTGAGCGTGATTTTGTTTGTCGGTGTGAACGGTACAGGAAAAACGACGAGCATCGGAAAGCTAGCCAATCAGTACAAAAATGAAGGCAAGAAGGTATTATTAGCTGCAGCCGATACATTTCGTGCAGGTGCGATCGATCAGCTAGTCGTCTGGGGCGAGCGCTCTGGTGTAGAAGTTGTTCGTGGCAATGCAGGTGGCGATCCGGCAGCTGTAGTCTTTGATGCGGTAGATAAAGCTAAAAAGGAAAATTACGATATTTTATTGATCGATACAGCAGGACGACTGCAAAATAAGGTCAATTTGATGAATGAGCTGGAGAAAATCAAGCGAGTGATCCAGCGGGAATTTCCAACAGCCCCTCATGAAGTATTATTAGTGGTCGATGCGACAACCGGGCAAAATGCACTCGTACAAGCACGTCAGTTCAAAGAAACAACCGATGTTACTGGCCTAGTCTTAACAAAATTGGACGGGACAGCAAAAGGCGGGATTGTCTTGGCGATTCGAAATGAACTGCATCTGCCAGTAAAACTGGTTGGTTTAGGAGAAGGGATCAATGATTTAGAAGCATTTGATTCCAATGACTTTGCCGTTGGATTATTTAAGGGCTTATTGAAAGAAGAGTAAAAAAGAACTGTTGAGATTTTTTTCTCAGCAGTCCTTTTTTTTATTCTGAAAATAAGGCGGCAAGTGGAGGCTGATATCCGTATAGCGCATGTTGATATCCATTATCCGATGAACCTCGTCGCAATGAAATTGATGTTGTTGGTGCGGCCGTAATAAGACGATCTCTTTTGTATCAGGGGTCTCCTGATTTAGGGGAGCTGGATCATTTGTGGTGGTCTGTAAATTTCCGTACATGAGGAAGTCCTCCATTCTGCTAAGTGAGAAATCACTAGCTGATTTCATTTGTACATTTATTAATTTGTTACTAATAGTTAATCATATTCTCATTTAAAATGCTATGCTTTTTTTAAGCATTTCCGTTCTGTTTCTGAATGTTCTTCTATATAATGTAGCATGGGAGGGTTGTGGACAAATGAATACAAAAGAAATGATGGCATACGAAAAGGTCAAACCTTTTTTAATGCAAGCACGGTATGGGATTGAAAAGGAAAGTCAACGAGTCACACTAGCGGGAGATTTGGTACAGACGGATCATCCAGCTTCTGTGGGAAATCGCAGCTTCCATCCCTATATCCAAACAGATTTTTCTGAATCACAATTAGAATTGATTACGCCAGTCACGGAATCAGTAGATGAAGTTTTGGCTTATTTAGAAGCGATCCATGATGTGGCTCAACGAAGTATGTCAAAAGAGGAAATGATGTGGCCGTTTTCTATGCCGCCAGCGCTTCCTGAAAAAGAAGAAGCCATCCATATTGCAAAATTGGAGCGCCATGCAGATGTGTTGTACCGTCGCTACTTAGCGCGGGAATACGGCAAACGTAAGCAAATGGTAAGCGGAATTCATTTTAACTTTGAATATGGCTTGGACCTGATCAAGCAATTATTTTTGGCACAAACCGAAGAAGCATCAATGGAAAACTTTAAGACTCGTTTATATATGAAAATCGCGCGTAATTTTTTACGGTATCGCTGGTTGCTGACCTACTTATTTGGAGCAAGCCCCTTGAGCGAGGCACGGTATTTTGAGGATGAGGATCGTCCAAAAGAGCCAGTTCGCAGTATTCGGACGAGTCATTATGGATATGTAAATAAACCAGATGTACAAGTTTCTTACGCGACATTGACTCGATATAGTGAAGATTTAGCTGAGAATGTTGCAAAAGGACGTTTATCCGAAGAGAAAGAATTCTACGCACCTATTCGAATGCGGGGCGGAAAAAAGGTTGCAGATCTTTTTCATACAGGGATTCGCTACGTAGAATTGCGTAACATTGATTTGAACCCTTTTGACCGTGTGGGGATTGATGCAGATGAGATTGCGTTCATTCATTTATTCATGCTGTACTTGTTATGGACCGATGAGAAGTTAGCAGCGGATGAATGGGTAGCCGAAGGAAATGACATCAGCGACGCCGTTTCTATGGAACATCCAGCTAAACCGACCGCATATCTGGCAGAAGGAAAGATGATTTTTTCTGAGATGCTAGAAATGATGAGTGAACTGGAATTAGAGGGTGTTGACCTGCTTAAAAGATATGAGACTTGGTTAGATCATCCTGAAGAAACGTTGGCTGCACGAATTCTTGCCTTAGATGAAAAAGAAGGACAAGCGGCAGTGGCAGTAGAACTGGGACGCCAATTTTATGATCAGGCTTGGGCGCATCCTTACCAGCTAGCGGGCTTCAAAGAAATGGAATTGTCGACGCAAAATCTTTTGTTCGATGCCATTCAAAAAGGGATCGAGACAGAAGTGCTAGACCGACAGGATCAATTTGTGAAGCTGCAGCATGGAGAACACCAAGAATTAGTAAAAAACGGAAATATGACAAGTAAGGACACGTACATTGCCCCCTTGCTGATGGAAAATAAGACAGTAACTAAAATAATGCTGGCGCGTGCGGGCTTCCGAGTGCCAGATGGTGAAACCTTTGGTACGATGGCGGAAGCAAAAAAGGCCTATCCTAGGTTTGCTCAAAAAGCGTTTGTCATCAAACCAAAATCGACGAATTATGGACTGGGGATCACGATTTTCAAAGGCGAGACCTCGATCGCGGATTTTAATAGTGGTCTATCGATCGCTTTTGCGGAAGACGATGAGATCATTATTGAAGAATTCTTACCGGGAACGGAGTATCGTTTCTTCGTAATCGACAATCAAGTGAAGGCGGTACTGCTGCGCATTCCTGCCAATGTGATTGGAGACGGAGAACAGACGATTGAAGAATTAGTGGCTGAGAAAAACGCCGACCCTTTGCGAGGAAATAACCACCGTTCACCATTGGAAAAACTCCAATTGGGCGAATTGGAGCAATTGATGCTAAAGGAACAAGGCTTGAAGATCAACAGCGTTCCTAAGAAAGATCAGCAAGTATTTTTAAGAGAAAACTCAAATGTCTCGACGGGCGGCGACTCCATCGATGTGACTGATGAGATGCATGACAGCTATAAGGACCTTGCTGTCAAAGCAGTGGCTGTTTTGGGCGCCCGTATCAGCGGGATTGATTTGATCATTCCGAACATGGACAAACCTTACGAAACAGCAGAAGATTATGGGATTATCGAAGCAAATTTCAATCCGATGATGCACATGCATATTTATCCCTACATTGGCAAAAGCCGCCGATTAACTACGGATGTATTGCGTTTCTTATATCCAGAAATGACGATCTAAAAAAATAAACTGGACTGCGTAAGCGGCCCGGTTTATTTTTTTGTATGGATAAATTTGTCGATCTCGGCTAAAGAGTTTGAGAATAGTACGCGCTCACGGTCTTCTTTCGATAAGAAAGCTTGCTCGACCATTTGATCAAAAAAATGTTGCAAGGGAAAATAATATTCATTTACATCAAAAAAGATGCACGGGTTATTATTCTGACCAACTCGAGCCCAAGAGAAGGCTTCCGTGATTTCTTCTAACGTACCGACTCCTCCAGGCAAAGCTAAGCAGACATCTGCGTAGGCCATCATTGCTTTTTTTCGTTCATCTAAATCATTCACGGTGATCAAGCGCGTCAGCCCTGTGTGCACGCGCTCTTGTACACGCAAGAATTCGGGGATGATCCCGATTACTGAACCACCAGCGGACAGTACACTATCTGCTATAACGCCCATCAAACCAAGCTTACTACCGCCATATACGAGTTCATAGTTATGTTGAACGATCCAGTGCCCCAGGTCTTTTGCAGCTGCTTGATAGGCGGGATCACTTCCCATGTGTGCGCCGCAATAAACAGCGATGCGCATGCCGATTCCTCCTTAAAATAGCTTTCGCAGAACGTGATTTTGACAATGATTTTCGAAGCACATCAGTCGTTCAATTCAATCGTTTGCTTTGTTTCTTCGACAGTCAAGCCAGTCTTTGCTTCCCACCACGCCCGCATCTCTTTTCCGTAAGTATCTGGAAAACGATGGACCATATCAATCAGAGGCTCACCTTGGATAGTAGCTCGAGGAAAATGCATCGCCAAATTCAATTTCAATTCCTTTAGCAAACTATAATATTGGAACATCATGTAATACATTTCTTCGTCATCTTTGCTTGCTAAAACTAATGCTGCGCGGTCGAGCATAAAGCCTAAACTCCTCATCATGAATAAGAAACCAGGCAATTCCTCTTTTTCAATATCATCGACTTCCTTTAGGATATCAATGTGCAAATCAAGCGCTTGTAATAAATCGGTTTGTAAATTTTGATAGGTGACCATCGCGTTCCCTCCTTTAATAATCTCTTCAAAATAAGTATAGCACAGACGTAAAATTACTCACGGAGAAATCAGCATTTGACTCGCATTATTAGATTGATTTGTGTAAAGTAAACGGGAAGGAGGCGGCAAAATGGGGAAATTAGCTGTTATCACAGATTTGCACGCGGATATCAATCATTTTGGCGTAAAGGAACTAGAAAAGCTTTTTAATTTATTGAAGGAACAGGACGTCACGCGTCTTCACTTTGCTGGTGATACTGCCAATAAGATCGCTCAGACACTGACAATCAATGATTTTTTTCGGAAACGTGGACTCCCGACGACGTTTAACTTGGGCAATCACGAGATGGGAAATATCAAAGGAGAGCAGATGATCGAGCATTATCCAGATAGTCATTTCTTAAATCTTCGCTATCTAGCCTTGAATGAGAAAACGGTCTTGCTAGGCTTTAACGGCTGGTATGATTATGGCTTCTCTGAGCTAAATGATCCAAAGC
The DNA here is from genome assembly GCF_000407545.1 of Enterococcus gilvus ATCC BAA-350. NCBI lineage: Bacteria > Bacillati > Bacillota > Bacilli > Lactobacillales > Enterococcaceae > Enterococcus > Enterococcus gilvus. Next base: position 279,908 of record NZ_ASWH01000001.1, read on the forward strand.
AAATTCGTTCTATAAAAAATATTTATTGGTTTGACCGTATCATTGAACGCTTTTCTGATGATCAGTCAGTAGATCACGAGATTCTGGGACAGTTACGCCGTACATTAGATGATTTAGCGAAGAAGAACTATCAAGTTATTTTAGCAACTCATTTCGTCCCAAAAGAAGAGTTCATCGTTCATTTGGATGGTGACTATCAAATTTGGAATAAATTGAATGCTTTTTTAGGATCTAAAGCGTTAGGTGAATTATTGGATCAATATCCCAATGTTCAACACGTTGTATTTGGACATACCCATAGACGATTTTCTGACCAAACGATTCAAGGAACGGTTTATAGCTGTCGGCCATTGGGGTATTATTACGAGTGGGGAATCACCCGTGATTTTATTTTAGATAATCATTTGGCAGAGGTGTTTATTCCTATGAAGATGCGTCGGTTATTAAACGAACATCGGACGGAATTCGATGCGTATAAAGAAAAACATCTGATCGAAGAATTTAAAAAATCACTAACGTTGATTTCTTATTAGTAGCAGGAGGATACATATCTAATGGAAACAATCAAACAATTTTTTCTAAAGTTTACTCAGACGACCCCGTTTGTGTTAGCGAACACGATGATCGTCATTCCGTATTTATTGTTTATGCATTTGCTCGACCCGAAGCAGTCTGTCACAGTGTTGCCGTTTGTGCTTTTTTATACTTTTCGAGTGACAGGTGTCTTTCTGATTCGCGGATTGTACCGATCCATCGATCAGTATACGTTATTGATGGTTTCTCTTTTACTGGGGGGGATTGGGTCATTTTTGACGTTGATGGGTACAATTAATTTTGCATTTTATTTGTTGGGCAGCATCTTGTGGGGGTTGAGTGCCTCTTGGCTGCCTCCTGCGAATACCAGCGTGACTTTCTATGAAAAATCTAAAGGGTATCTAACAATGAGCAATCAAGGTTATTTGATCGCCCTGCTTGTTTTGACACCGTTATTAGTTACTACAACATTGTCTTTTCCGATCCAATCAGTCATCGTACCAAGTGTGGTTGCATTTTATTTTGTTTGTGCTTATCATACGGTGAAGCATTATCCACACTACGAAATGGATTTTAAAGAATTAACAAAGCATGTTTTCTCTGTTTCAGAATTAATATGGTTTCTGTTGTTTTTTATCGCACTCTTCCTGTTGCGAAGCGGACGATTATTATTTAATGAGTCTTTATTGAATCAAGGGATTCTATTATTTGCGGGCGTCTTCATTGTGGCGGTAGTCCTTATTAATCAGGTGAAAAACCGGTGGAAGCTTCCGCTTTGGCAAAATGCGCTAACGTTCCTTAACGGGATGTTGGGCAATTTCATCTTTTTATTTGGTGCTTTTTATATCGCAGTCTATAAAGGGACGGCTTCACAGGGCGTGTATTTGTTTCTGCCTTATCTTTTAGGGATGATCAGTTCGATCCTCTTTGCTGGCAAAATACGCCGCTCGTTCAACAATCCGTTAAAGGTGCAACTGGCTGGATTAGCAGCTGGATTGTTGCTGTTGAGTGTCCGTGTTCTGTTTCCATTGGCAATTCTAGTGTTGACTTTTTTCCAAAGTGGAACGAGCGGTTGGCTGAATCGATTATTTTATGACACAGAAAGCATCGAGCAACAGCAACGGCTCACAGCAAAATACTCTACATCCAATAAGGGAAGTATCACGCATCAGTTTATCTTGATGCTCTTGCTGCTTGTAACATTACGAATCAAACAACTGCCTTTAGAAGATATATTTCTACTGAGTCATTTGCATGGTTCGGATATTCTTATGACTATGGACATCGTTAAATTCAGCTCAATCATCATTCTATTTATTGGAGTCTGGCTAGTTGGAAGGATGGGGAAACATGCGTTTGATCGTTGATGGCGATGGTTCGCCAGTAAAAGATACCACGATCGAAGTGGCTGAAGAATATGCTTTGCCAGTGGTTATCGTAACAAGTATCGATCACTATTCAAAAAAAGAATACCCAGCTTTTGTGGAATTCATTTATGTTGACCGTGGAGCAGATTCAGCAGATTTTAAGATTGTTTCGGTCATCCAGCCAGAAGATATCTTGGTCACACAGGATTACGGTTTAGCTTCTTTGACGTTGGCTAAAGCGGCGCATGTCCTGCATCAATCTGGGATGGAATATACGCAAATGAATATAGACGCCTTATTGACACAGCGTTTTATCGGAAGTAAAATGCGGCAAGCGAAGCAGCGTACGAAAGGACCGAAGCCTTTTACGAATGAGGATCGGGAACAGTTTAAAGAGGTCCTGAAAAGCTTGATTCAACAGACTTTAATGTAATCTAAATGATAAGGTTTGTAACACTTGTAAAATTTCTTTTTGGGGATTTTGATTTTTGTGCTAAAATATGAGGGATCAGAAAGTAATGGAGGATACTCAGTTGAAAATTATTTTACTTTATGGTGGAAAAAGTCCAGAACATGATGTATCAATTTTGTCGGCCTTTTCAGTAATTTCTGCGGTTTATTTTGATTATTATCAAGTACAACTTGTTTATATTGATAAGACCGGTCAATGGGTCAAAGGCCCGTTGTTGACAGAAGCACCAGAAACAGATGAGACGTTGCGCTTAACTTGGGACCCAACAGGGCATGAAGTTGAAGGGTTTAATGGCAAGGTCATTGCGCCTGGTGATATCAAAGAAGAGGACGCGATCGTCTTTCCAGTCTTACACGGACCCAATGGAGAAGACGGAACGATCCAAGGATTTCTTGAAACATTGGATATGCCATATGTCGGTGCGGGTGTTATGACAAGTGCCTGTGCTATGGACAAAATTATGACCAAATACATCTTGCAAGCGGCAGGAATCCCACAGGTTCCTTATGTGCCTGTTTTGAAAAACCAGTGGAAAGAAAATCCAAAACAAATTTTTGATAAATGCGAAGGCATGTTGCTATATCCAATGTTTGTAAAACCTGCAAATATGGGTTCAAGCGTAGGGATCTCTCGTGCCGAAAATCGTGAAGAACTGCAAAATGCATTACAAGAAGCGTATCGTTATGATTCTCGTGCCTTAGTGGAACAGGGAATCGACGCGCGTGAAATTGAAGTAGCAGTTTTAGGAAATACCGATGTGCGGACGACGTTACCAGGAGAAATTGTCAAAGAAGAAGCTTTCTATGACTACAATGCCAAATACATTGACAACACAATACAAATGGCTATACCTGCGGAAGCGCCGGAAGAGGTTATGCAAAAAGCAAGAGATTATGCTAAATCTGCCTATACCATGTTTGGTGGTTCGGGACTTTCTCGGATTGATTTCTTCTTGACGAACAAGAATGAATTGTTCTTGAATGAATTGAACACGATGCCTGGTTTTACTGAATTTAGTATGTACCCATTATTGTGGGAAAATATGGGATTAAAATACGGTGATTTAATAGAAGAATTGATTCAATTAGGCCTGAAGCGTTACGAACAGCAAGCCGCATTTGAATAGTCCGGCCGCTGTTTATCACTACTAGCAGAACTTGAGATCTTCTTCTTAAAGAGGCGGTCTCAAGTTCATTTTATCGTTTGGCTTGCCGGGCTAACTTTTGACGAATTGCTCAAAATTTAGTACGTTGGCAACGCCTATAGTCAGAAACAACATTTGGGAGGAACACCATGAATTTTACAACGACAATCATCAGCAAGGCCGTTCAAGGTGAAGTATTGGCGGAAAATGAGGTGACCGTTACTGGTGTCGAATTCGATTCACGAAAAATTGAAGCCGGTGATTTGTTCGTCCCATTGCAGGGAACGAATGATGGCCATACGTTTGTAAACAAGGCGATCGAAAATGGCGCAACGGCTACGCTATGGAGTCAAGATCCCGCAACTGCCCCTGAAGGGATTGCAGTGATCTTGGTCAAAGACACACTGTCTGCTTTCCAAGCGTTAGCGAGTTACTATTTACTGGAGGAAAATCCAGATGTGATCGCGATTACTGGTTCGAATGGCAAAACAACGACAAAAGATATGACTGAATCGGTCCTGAGTCAAACGTTTCGGACGTATAAAACACAAGGGAACTACAACAATGATATTGGGTTGCCTTATACAATTTTACATATGCCAGAAGGAACAGAGAAACTGATTCTTGAAATGGGAATGGATCATGCGGGTGAAATCAGTGTGTTGTCTGAACTCGCTGAACCGGATGTTGCTGCGATCACCATTATTGGGGAAGCACACATTGAAAACCTAGGGTCCCGTGAAAAAATCGCTGATGCGAAAATGGAGATCACGACAGGATTAGCCTCAGATGGATTATTGATCATTCCGGCGGCGGAACCTCTATTAGAGGAGCGTATACGCTCTTTGCCTCAAACAATTGAAACATTTGGCATCCAAGCAGGCGATCTTTCTGCTACGATCCTAAATGAAGACAAAGGGGCAACCGTATTTTCGGTAGATGACAAGGGCTATCAAATTCCTCTGCCAGGAAATTACAATGTACAAAATGCGCTGATCGCTATGGCAATCGGCCGCTGGTTTGGCTTGTCCAATGATGATATATTTCAAGGATTAGCCTATGTACAGGTCACGCAAAACCGGACGCAGTGGCTAAAGGCTAGTAATGGCGCCGATATTTTAAGTGACGTATACAATGCGAATCCAACGGCGATGGGTCTAGTACTAGATACATTTGCCAAACTTCCGACAGGAGGCCGCCGCTTGGCCGTGTTAGCGGATATGCTGGAATTGGGTTCCGATTCCTTTTCTCTTCACACCAGTATGGTGGAGCATTTGAATGATCGTGATTTTCATGAAGTATTTTTATATGGTAATGACATAAAGGGATTAAAGGTGGCTTTAGCAGATCGTTATCCAGCTTTGGCTGTTCATTACTTCAACAAAGAAGAAAAACAGCAAATGATGGACGCTGTCAAAAAGAGTTTGCAAGCACAAGACAGTGTGGTTCTAAAAGGCAGTAACGGGATGGGCTTGATCGAAGTTGTTGAAACTTTGCAGTCGTAGTGAAAACTTGCAGAAAACGAAATGATGTGCTAAAATGAGCCATTGCCGAGAAATGAAGTAATGATTGAATGAGTCATCCAATAAATTAAAGATTCGCTAGCGAATGTTTCGCTGGCTTACCAATTATTTTTGAGAAGCGGTTGGGGCATTTTTCAGTTGAACGATGTCGCAGCCCCTTTTTGTGAGAGATGATCCTTCCGCCTGACTTCGCGGAGCGGTTTTTCGGTAGTATCGCCAAGGTCGGCAACTAAAGGGACCGTTGCAGACCAAACGCAGATACCAAACCACACGCTCTAAATGATAAGGTCAACAGACAATAGGAGGATATCATTTGAAATTCAAAGAATTAAAATTAGCACCAGAACTATTACTAGCGGTTGAACGCGCAGGATTTGAAGAAGCAACACCGATCCAAGAACAAACTATTCCTTTAGCATTAGTCGGAAAAGACGTTATTGGTCAAGCACAAACAGGTACAGGTAAAACAGCCGCTTTTGGCTTGCCAATGCTAGATAAAATCGATACAACGAAAAATGGGTTACAAGGTCTGGTTATCTCACCAACTCGTGAGCTTGCCATTCAAACGCAAGAAGAACTGTATCGTCTAGGACGCGACAAAAAGATTCGTGTACAAGCAGTTTACGGTGGCGCAGATATTGGCCGTCAAATTCGTGGGTTGAAAGATCGTCCACATATCGTTGTAGGAACACCAGGACGGATGCTTGATCACATCAACCGTCACACATTGAAATTAGAAACTGTTGAAACATTGGTCTTGGATGAAGCAGACGAAATGTTGAACATGGGCTTCTTAGAAGATATCGAAAAAATCATCAGTAAGGTCCCTGCAGAACGCCAAACATTGTTGTTCTCAGCAACAATGCCTGATGCAATCAAAAAAATCGGCGTGAAATTCATGAAAGACCCTGAACACGTGAAAATCAAAGCCAAAGAAATGACGGCTGATTTGATCGATCAATATTATGTTCGGGCAAAAGATTATGAAAAATTCGATGTCATGACGCGCTTGTTTGATGTTCAAACACCAGACCTAGCGATCGTTTTCGGTCGTACAAAACGCCGTGTAGACGAATTGGCTCGTGGCTTAGAAGCACGCGGCTATAAAGCTGAAGGTATCCATGGCGACTTGTCACAGCAAAAACGGATGAGCGTATTACGTTCGTTCAAACGTGGCGATCTTGATATTTTAGTAGCGACAGACGTAGCAGCTCGCGGCTTGGATATTTCTGGCGTTACCCACGTATACAACTACGATATTCCACAAGATCCAGAAAGCTATGTTCACCGTATTGGTCGTACAGGCCGTGCTGGTAAAGGCGGAATGTCTGTCACATTCGTTACACCAAACGAAATGGGCTACTTGCATGTGATTGAAAACTTGACGAAAAAACGCATGAACCCAATGCGTCCGCCAACCGAAAAAGAAGCCTTCAAAGGCCAATTGGGCGCAGCGATGGAACAAGTTCAAAGTCAGATGGAAGAAAATTCCGACAGCCTTGAAAAATACAATGAGTCTGCTAAAGAATTATTAGCGGCGTATTCACCAGAAGAGCTTGTTGCTCTATTGTTGAAAACGACAGCAAAAGATCCTTCAGATGCTGTACCAGTAAAAATCACTCCAGAACGCCCATTGCCTTCAAATAAAAAAGGCGGCTTCAATCGTGGCGGAGGAAAACGCAGCGGTGGAAATAACCGTGGTGGCGGCCGTGGTAAAGATAATTACCGTAAAGACCGTGGCGGTGATCGCGACCGTAATAAAAATAAAAACTACGGTGGCAACAAGCAACGCAGCAACAACAACAAAAATACAAACCGCAGCAATGATAAAAAACGTGGTTTCGTGATTCGTACGAACTCGAACGACTAATTATCAGCGACTATCAAAGCCATCAATCTTTTTGATTGATGGTTTTTTCTTGTTATGACAGACTTTGAAAAGATTCTTTGAAAAAAATCGTAGCATTTAAAGAAGTCTTTGGTAAAATAAGAGTGTTACTTGAAAGGGTTGAGGATTGCATGATTAAAGGAATTGGAATTGATGCCACAGAGCTTGATCGGGTCGCCAAAATTATAGAACGTCGACCGCATTTTGTGGATCGGATATTAACTCCGGCAGAACAGACCCTTTTTGCTAGCCATTCTCCCCATCGTCAGGTAGAATTTTTAGCAGGACGGTATGCATGCAAAGAAGCATTTTCTAAAGCTTGGGGAACAGGTATTGGGAAAGTTAGTTTTCAAGAGTTAGAAATTTTGCGCGATGATCATGGTGCGCCGGCCTTTACAAAATCACCTCACAAGGGAAACGTGTTTGTCAGTTTGACGCACACAGAGGAGCTAGCAATTGCACAAGTAGTGCTAGAGGAATAGAAAGAAGGACACGTACTTTATGGTTGTAACGTATCATCGACCTACGAGAGCTATCATACATAGGAAAGCAATGAAAGAGAACATCAAAAATGAAGTCGAACGGTTACCAGAAGGTGTTGAATTGTTCGCTGTTGTTAAGGCAGACGGATATGGCCATGGTGCGGTAGCGACAGCGCATGTTGCTTTATCTGCGGGTGCGACTGGTTTTTGCGTCGCGACATTAGATGAGGCGATTGAACTACGGGAAGCAGGAATCACTGAGCCGATTTTAGTATTAAGTGTCGTGTTTCCAAGTTATTTATCGTTAGTCATTGATTATGATCTATCTATCACAGTCGCAACAAAGGACTGGTTGATCGAAGCACAAAAAGTGTTGAACGATCTAGAAGAAACAACGACTGCTCCAATAAAAATTCATATCAAAGCAGATACTGGGATGGGACGAATTGGGTTCTTGACAGCAGACGAAGTCAAAGAAGCAGCTGCGTTTATCGAAGCGTCCCCTGATATGATTTGGGAGGGATTGTTTACGCATTTCGCTACGGCTGATGAGCAGGACACTTCTTATTGGCACAAACAAGCAGATCGTTTCAATGGAATTATTCAAGCTTTGGCTCATTTACCTCGTTATGTTCATTCAAGCAATAGTGCGACGGCTTTATGGCATGACAAAGAAATGCCTGGAAACATGATTCGGTATGGGATCGGGATGTATGGATTGAATCCATCTGGACATGAATTACCTGAGACCTATCCATTAATCCCGGCAATGGAACTGGTTTCTGAGCTGATCCAAGTTAAAGAGCTGCCAAGTGGTGAAGGTGTTGGTTACGGGAAAACATACGATACGCCTGAAAGGGAATGGATCGGAACGGTGCCAATCGGCTATGCGGATGGTTGGGTACGGAAGATGCAAGGTTTTTCATTATTAGTTGACGGCGAATTTTGTGAAATTATTGGGCGTGTTTGTATGGATCAATTAATGATTCGTCTGCCTCATGAATTCAAGGTTGGTACAAAAGTGACATTGATTGGTAGGAACAATGGGCAAGAAATCACGATGCAAGACGTTGCGAATCATTTAGGAACGATTCATTACGAAGTATGTTGTATTCTTTCAGAACGTGTACCGAGAATTTATCAAGAGTAAGTATGAATGAAACTATTACGAAACTTTGGGAGGAAAAATATGGTTAAGCGTGGTGATATCTATTTCGCAGATTTATCGCCAGTGATTGGTTCTGAACAAGGGGGGATCCGACCAGTGTTGGTGATCCAGAATAATTTAGGCAATCATTTTAGTCCAACGATTATCATTGCGGCGATCACGGCTAAAATGGCAAAGCCTAAATTACCGACACATATTGGGATCAAATCAAACGGTACGGGGATCGAACGAGACTCGGTCATTTTATTAGAGCAGATTCGAACCATCGATAAATCTCGCTTGAAGGAAAAGGTTTGCCACTTGGATCGCTGTTTGATGGCAGAAGTGGATGCGGCTTTGCGTATCAGCGTTGGCATCGAGACGATGTCAGCAGTTACTACGAACCTTACATAAAAGAGCCAAATGTTAGTGATTTGCGGATCTAATTATTCTGCCTGTACGGAACTTGTGTTTTCAATCAGTTCGTATAATTAGGGACGTGTGTATAGTGGTATTATTTTTTACATTCGCTAAATATCAAGGATGCAACGATTCGTTGCGTCCTTTTTTCGTCCACTCAATGAATTGTCTACCGCTCCTTTGTAGCTGCATAGAAATATTTCGTTGTATACTATCTATAGAAGGAACATTGAGATGGGTGGGGGAAATCATGGTTGAGATCGGATCACAGCTTAGATATTTTCGGCAAAAGGAGAGAATGAGTCAGAAACAACTCGCGAACCGTTTGCATGTCACACCACAAACAGTATCAAAATGGGAGTTGGACAAAAGCGCGCCAGATTATGATCAATTGATTGCTCTGAGTAAAATTTTCCGTAAAAGTACAGATGCATTGTTGGGACAAGCCAAACCTAGTTTTTTGGATTATTTAACAGATCCGCGGAGTGTCGTAAGAGGTTTTGGATTGGATGGCCTATCTCTTTTAGAAGGAGGAGAAGAGCGTGGAAAAGATCAGGATACTCAATAAGTTATTGCTAGTCACGTATAATTTGGGCGGCTTGTGTTTGATCCTTATTGGACACATGAGAGGAATTGGTGCTCCTACTGGCTATATCCCGGCATGGTTGAAACTCATAACGATTCTCGTCTTTTCTACGATGATTTTGGCGCATATCATCCGTTTTATTTTAGAGAAAAAAGTACAAAGGCAGTCTGACATGAATTAAGTGTCAGACTGTTTTTTAGTTATCCTTGTGCAAAGACGATTTGATTAACCGTATCACTTAAACAGGTCTGCAAGGTAATGCGTTCCCCGCCGCCGGCTGAAGTAATCTGGCCCCAATGATCCTGACCCGAATGAATATCTCGTCCGCTGTCGTCTACTTGGACTACGCCAGTTACGACATAGGATGCCGCGTTGCCCGCTTGATCAGTAACAGTGATGGATTGTCCTGCGCTGAGGGATAGGATCGCTGAAAAGACGCCTGGGTTATGTCCGATGAAATGAGTGTTTTGATTGTCACTGCCGGATTGTATTGGACTGCCGCCCCAAGTTGCTGCGGTACCGCCGCCATCAATGATTCCTTGCCCACTCCCCTGACCGGCATTTTGATAAGGCAGAGAATAGCCTAAAAATGAAATTTGATTTGCGGGTATTGCGGGTGTCTCTGGTACCGTGGGTTCAGTTGTCTTTGCTTCATGTGGCGTTTCTTGAGGTGGAACCGACGGCTGTGTATTGGATTGCTCTGGTTGAGGAGGTGCTTCTTGTGTTCCCTCACTGTCTTTTTGCTGCGTTTCAGTTGGTGTTGTTGTTTCTACTGGCGCTTGATATGAAGGCTCTGGAGCACTTGGTTTTGCAATGGACGATTCGTTTACTTGATTTGCCGCCGCTTTATTTTCGGTAGTTGCCTCTTCAACAATGATCGAAACTTTCCGCTCATCGTAATCTTGCTTATTTTTAGCACTCAGGGTCAACTCATAGTGTCCTGGCTTGCTTGCATCGATCGTATTAAAGGTCATTTTTATTGGACGGAGGTTTTCGTTAACCGCTTTGTAGTATTGGTAAGGGTGAAAGGAATCGGTTGGTACGATCGTAATGGTATCATCACCATGGATTTTTACTTGATTTTCCTGTGCTGTTTTGTCTTTAGGGGTCGCTTTCGCTTCAGCGACAGAATAAAAGTGGAAGGGACCAGCCAGTAATAAGAGACATACAATAACAACGGAAGTAATGAATTGTTTTCTTCTGGGGATTTTCAAGAAAAACACTCCTTTTTCTTATTTGCCTAGATAATAAAGCAGGGCAAAAAAAGAAAAAATAAAAATAACATATTTATTAATATTGGTTGTTATTTGTGAATTTTAGTTAAATAAATACCGATATTTTTCCGTTTTCGTAGAGTTATTTTATGATATAATGACCAAGTAATGTTATAATCCAAAAAATGAAAAAATATTATCGTTTTTGAAGAATAATGACGATCGGCTTAGGAGGGGACTTTTGTGCGAAGATTACTTAAAAACACAACACAGCGGCGTCTAGCCATCATCGGTGTTTTAAGAGATTTAATAGGGTGGCAGAATCCAGAAATGATTGCAGATCTATTAGATTGTTCCGTAAAAACAATCTTATCAGATGTTGATGCAATCAATGATCATTGGGGAGAACATGTTGGCGTTGAGTATTCCCGTACGAATGGCTTAAGATTAAACGATGCTCTTAATAATAAGACGCGTCAGTTAGCGCGAGATTTGATGGATGAATCGGAAGCATTTACTTTTTTGGAAAGAATATTCTTCCAGCCAAATGAGGATATGGATTACTGGATCAATGAATTATTTGTCAGTGAAGCGACCTTTTATCGAATGATCAAACAACTTGATAAAGTGTTGAAAGAAAAAGGACTTGTTCTTGAACGTAGACCATTTCGGATCACTGCGAAAAATGAAGGATGGGTACGTGTATTTTATGTGCAATTGTTTTTAGAAAAGTATGGTGTCAATGAGTGGCCATTTAATTTAGAACGCGAGAAGATCATTGATTTTATCAGAGTTGCGACGCACTCATTCGATATGGATTATAACGATCGCGAAGTATTGGAGAGCAGTTACCTATTGGCAGTGATCATCGTGAGAGCTTCGCAGGGATTCGCTTTGACAGAACACGAAAAATTGGAGCTGGAACCGCCTATGATCACTGCGCTCTTGTCCCTGCGGCCTATAGCAGATGAAACGGTGGAAGGTTCAGAATACATCGTGATAAAGGATTGGCATTATGAGGTCGCGAACAGTTTATTTTGTGCGTGTTTTATTAGCAGGTTTGATCCTAGTTGCGCGTTGACATTAAAATATTTAGAACTTTTTTTAGATGAGTTGTCAAAGTTTTATGGGTTGACGCTATCTGGCAAACGAAGGAAAAGCATGCTGCAAAAGCTTCTGCAAATTCAAGCAGCGTATCAAGTGTGTCCCTATCCGCGTTCAATCTTATTTGATTCAGCCGCTTACTTTTCTCGGAATGCGAAGGTACAGTACCCGCATTTTACTAAATGTATTCAACAGCTGCTTTTGAAAATGGAACGAACGACAGGCGATCCATGGTTCAGCCAATTTTATTTTTCAGTCTTAACGGTTCTCTTTAAGGAGTGGAAGGGACTGGCGCATTCCCTGGATGTTCATTCATCGAAGGTCAAGATTTTCGTAGTAAGTGATTCTGGAGAGAGTCATGCGAATATGATCGCAGAACTGATCCGAAGCCGCTTTTATTATCGAGTCGTCATTGAGACGCATAAAGGTTCGGCATTGGATTTCCAACACGACGAGAGTTTCAAAGCGTACGATCTTGTCATTGCAAACTATCCAATCAAAAATTACTCCTACAGAAACCTAAAAATTGTTGATGACTTTTTAACAGAAAGTGACCTATCCTCTATCGGAACATTTGTAAAAGAAATTCGCTAGGAGACTCTCTGAGAGTCTCCTTTTTAAGGTGAAGGTTTCAATACTGCTGAAACTTCGTTAAACTAGTACTAACATTCTTTAAGTGAGGAGCAGAAGATGGAAGTATGGGTGGTAGTAATTGGCATAATAGTGATAATGGCGTTCATTTTGACGTTAATGGACCTCTTTTTTAAGTATAAATTGCGTATACATATTCGGAAATGTTGGGGAAAAATTCCTCAACAAACTCGATTTGATAAAGAGGAAAGTTTAAAAGCGGCATGGCAGATTGAAAAGCAATTCCATGGATGGGAGAGCGAGATTGATGATTTAACTTGGTACGATCTGGACATGCAGGCGATTTTTGAATTAATCAATGGAACATATTCCAGTATTGGTTCAGAAGCACTTTATCAGCGCTTGCGAAATTATAATTTCTATCAGTCAGGTGATTTAGAAGAATTGATTCACTTTTATCAAGATAATCCTGAAACCAGAGAGAAGATTCAATTTCATTTCGCTAGTTTGGGGAAGCAAGATAATAATTTTACTAAGCAATATATTGCAAATGGTAAAAAAGAAAAATTAGGTAACTTATGGCTATACGTCCTTCTGGGTATGTTGCCGCTCATTAGCATAATTGTACTTGTTACAATCAGTCCAGTCGGGATTTTTCTGCTATTGGGTTCGATCATGTTTAACGTCATTTTTTATATGATAAATAAGAATAGGCTTGAAACCGAACTGGAATGTATGCGATATCTGGTTCAATCCATTTCATTAGCCAATAAATTAAGTACGATCGTTACGCCACTGCAAGATGAGATTGTTAAAAATGTTGCTCCACTGAGAGGGATTGCCAAGTGGGGATTTTCATTTCGAATAAAGAGTAATAGCGAGGCGGATATCGTATTTGAATACCTTAATTTGGCCCTTATGATTCCTTTCATCTCATACAATTTTGTGCTTACCCGGTTGAGCAACTATAGTCAAGAAGCAATCAATTTATGGAAACTTTTAGGTGAACTGGAAGTCTCCGCTGCAATACTGAACTTTCGAACATATTTCCCTTCGACCTGTCAGCCTGAGTATGCTCAAGGTGGTATTCAAGCAGAAGATATCTATCACCCATTGGTGGACTATCCTGTGGTGAATCCTGTTGATTGGCAAAAAAACACCTTAGTTACAGGCTCGAATGCTTCTGGAAAATCAACCTATGTTAAAAGTATCGCTATTAGTGCAATTTTAGCGCAAACAATTAACACGGCAATAGCAAGGCAGTTTACTATGCAGCCGGGGCATGTGTTAACATCAATGGCTGTTGAGGATGACGTTTTGGCTGGGGATAGTTATTTTGTAGCTGAAATAAAGTCGATTAAACGGCTGCTAGACCAAGTGGAAAAAGGAAAACGATGCTATTGCTTTATTGATGAAATATTAAAAGGGACGAACACGATTGAACGGATAGCTGCTTCTTCCAGTGTGGTCAAGTGGTTGAATGAGTATTCAAGCCTAAGTTTTGTAGCGACCCATGATATCGAGCTGACCGAGATGCTGAAGCAGTACTGCGAGAATGTGCATTTTGAAGAAACTATAGAAGAAGGAAAAGGGATTACGTTTGATTACATACTAAAACAAGGACCAGCAGTTACGCGTAACGCGTTAGCATTGTTAGAAGTAATGGATTATCCCAAAAAAATAGTAGATCTGGCACGGGCAGAGGCGCGTTATTTTGACGAACAACGAACGTGGCCAATGAGTGATTGTAACGAGGAATGACCATTCAGCAGGCAGAAAGAATCTTCCTAAAAGCAGGAGGGTTCTTTTTTATGAGAAAAGAGATGATTTATTAGAATTTTTGAGCAAAACTCTCTATACTATAGTAAGCAATTGTTAATGAAAGGACGTGAGTACGTGTTAAAAAAATTACTGGCAAATGTCGGTGAATATAAAAAGCAAAGTTTGCAAACGCCTCTATTTACAATGGGGGAAGTATTGATGGACGTGATCATGCCCTTGATCATGGCGGGATTGATCGATAATGGAATCGAAAAAAGTGATTCGAATACGATCCTGCGCTATGGCGGTTTGCTTTTTTTGTGCGCGCTAATTGCCTTAGCAATGGGAACTTTGGGCGGGCGAACAGCGGCGATTGCTTCAGCTGGTTTTGCGAAAAATCTGCGCCATAATTTATTCGAACGCATTCAGAGTTTTTCTTTTTCAAACATTGATCGTTTCTCAAGTTCGAGTTTGATCACTCGTTTAACGACAGATGTGACCAATGTACAAAATGCGTATCAAATGGTGATCCGAATCTTGGTTCGTTCGCCCCTGATTTTAATTTTTTCGTTGGTGATGACGTTCCATATCAACCGAGAATTGTCCATGATTTATTTGGTGATTGTGCCGATCATGATCGTGGGGCTGGGCTTGATCATTCGTTTTGCCCATCCATTATTTGAAAAGGTTTTTCGGACATACGACCGTTTGAACAATGTCGTGCAAGAAAATCTTCAAGGGATTCGGGTCGTGAAGTCCTACGTCAGGGAAGAGCATGAAGAAGAAAAGTTCAGACAAGTATCAAAGAAGGTCTATGATAATTTCACGAAAGCGCAACGGATCGTGGCATTTAATATGCCGCTTTTACAGATCGCAGTGTATACCTGTATGCTGCTGTTGTCTTGGTTGGGTGCTGAATTGATCGTAGACAAAGGGAATTTAACGACGGGTGAATTGGTCAGCATGTTCAACTACACGATGCAGATCTTAATGAGTTTAATGATGATGTCTATGACATTTGTGCAATTGATGATTGCTCGTACCTCTGCTGAGCGAATCACAGAAGTCTTGAGTGAAGAAAGTGATTTGAAAAATGGGGACCAGCCGTTAACTGAAGTGCCGGATGGTTCGGTGGAATTTAACGACGTTTGTTTTAGCTACAAAGATGATATGAATAAATTAGTGTTGGAGAACATTGATTTGACCATTGCTTCTGGTGAAGTGATTGGGATCGTCGGGGGAACCGGCAGTTCGAAATCCAGCTTGGTTCAGTTGATTCCTCGACTGTATGATGTCACCCACGGGGAAATCAAAGTCGGCGGGCATGATGTACGCAGTTATGATTTGGAGACACTTCGAGATCAAGTCGGAATGGTTCTGCAAAACAATGTTCTGTTCAGCGGGACGATCACCGATAATCTGCGTTGGGGAGATGCGCGCGCCACTGAAGAAGAAGTCGTTCGTGCTGCGACGATCGCTCAAGCAGATTCATTCATCCAGGAGTTTCCAAATAAGTATGACACGATGATCTCAGAAGGCGGGAACAATGTTTCCGGCGGGCAAAAGCAACGCTTAACGATCGCGCGAGCATTGCTGAAAAAACCGAAAATTCTGATTTTGGATGATTCAACGAGTGCGGTGGATACAAAAACAGACCGTGCGATTCGTGAAGGCTTAGCCAAGGAAATTCCTGGGACGACAACTTTCATCATTTCTCAGCGAATCAGTTCGATCCAAGATGCCGACCGCATCGTTGTTCTCGATGATGGGAAAATCAACGGTATCGGCACACACGAAGAATTGATGGAAAGCAATGTGATCTATCAAGAAGTCTTCAATTCACAACAGAAAGGGTTTGGTGATCATGATGAATAAACGACCAGCACCCAAATCCGGTTCTGTAAAAACCATCAAACGTCTGCTGAAAATCATGGCAAAGGAACATAAAACACAGTTAGTGATCGTCTTTTTTATGATCTTGCTGAGTGCCTTTGCCAATGTTCGCGGCTCGTTATTCCTGCAAGTCGTGATCGATGATTATATCACGCCGCTAGTTGGTCAGAACAATCCAGATTTCAGCGGGTTGTTAAAAGCAATTTCAACGATGGCATTGATTTATGTCGTGGGGATCATAGGAACACTCTCGTATAATCTGATTATGGTAAAGGTATCAGAAGGAACTCAGAAAAAAATTCGTGATCAGATGTTTGAGCATTTAGAAACGCTGCCCCTAAAATATTTTGATTCAAATGCTGATGGCGATATCATGAGTCATTTTACCAATGATACGGACACCTTGCGACAGATGATCTCGCAAAGTATCCCGAATTTGATGATGGCGCTCGTGACCTTCATCTCGGTCTTTATCGCTATGTTCTCATTAAGTATTCCTTTGACTTGTTTTGTAATTGTTTCTGTTTCTTTGATGTTTGTGATGTTGCGCTTCATTACCAACCGCAGCGGGCGTTATTTCGGGGAACAGCAGCGTTCGCTTGGGCGAGTCAACGGCTACATTGAAGAGATGATGCACGGACAAAAAGTAGTAAAAGTCTTCAATCATGAAGAAAAAGCGATGGAAGAATTTGATGTGATCAATGACCAGTTGCAGGAAAGTGCAGCTAAGGCCAACGCGACGGCGAATACCTTGATGCCGATCATGATGAACCTTTTGAACATTCAATATGTGTTAGTTGCGATTATCGGTGGGCTGTTTGCGGTTTATGGTGTTTCTGCATTGACAGTCGGAATGATTGCTTCTTTCTTACAATTAAGCCGCTCGCTAAATGGCCCGATCAGTCAAATCTCGCAACAAATTAATTTCGTTATTATGGCATTAGCGGGTGCAGATCGAATCTTCCAATTGCTAGATGAAAAACCAGAAGTGGATGACGGGTACGTTACATTGGTAAATGTCAAAGAAGTGGATGGAGAATTCGTCGAAACTGCGGAACGAACAGGAATCTGGGCATGGAAACATCCTCATGAGGATGGAACGATTTCTTATGTTCGTTTGACAGGAGATGTCCGCTTTGAGGATGTTAACTTTGGCTATACAGATAATCATTTAGTTTTGCATGACATTAATCTTTACGCTGAGCCAGGGCAGAAGGTGGCCTTTGTAGGCGCGACAGGTGCAGGTAAAACGACGATTACAAATCTGATCAATCGTTTTTATGATATTCAAGAAGGAAAAATCCGCTACGATGGTGTGAATGTGAAGAAAATCAAAAAGAATTCTTTACGCGCTTCGTTAGGGATCGTACTCCAAGACACGCACCTATTCACAGGGACCGTGAAAGAGAATATTCGTTATGGAAATCTGAGAGCAACGGATGAAGAAGTTTATCAAGCAGCAAGACTATCCAATGCCGATACATTTATTCAGCATTTACCAGAGAAATATGAGACGGTCATCACTGGTGATGGCGAAGGATTGTCACAGGGACAACGGCAGTTGCTAGCCATTGCCCGTGCAGCCATCGCTGACCCGCCAGTAATGATCATGGACGAAGCGACGTCAAGTATCGATACTCGAACAGAAAGCATCGTGCAATCAGGAATGGATCGTTTAATGGAAGGGCGCACAGTATTCGTGATTGCCCATCGCTTGTCGACAATCCAAAATTCGGATGTCATCATGGTGATGGATCATGGACGAATCATTGAACGAGGAGACCATAACAGTCTACTGGCAGAAGGCGGCATGTATTACCAATTGTACACAGGAAAAGTGGAACTAGATTAGTGACTTTTTTCGGAAGTGTGACTTGCATTTGCAAGTCGCGCTTTTTTTTATCGAAAAAAATATCTCTTTTAAATGGATATGATTGGTACAAATCGGTGTATACCGCTAAAATGGAAAGAGAGATTTTTTAGAGAGGGTGTATATAATGAAGCGTTTTGCGATAAAAGACTACGGGGTAGCGAAGGATGTAATGATCACGATCGAAGCAGAGCCCCGAACCGTCGATGCGACCCATGTTCGTGTAGAAATACAAGCATTTGCGATCAACCCTTATGATATCGCGCTTCGGCAAGGTGCGATGCGTGCGTTTCGAACCGTGAAATTTCCTTACGTTTTAGGAAATGATGGTGCAGGCATCGTGACAGAAGTGGGCGACGCGGTCACGCATGTAACTGTGGGTGACGAAGTGATCGTTCATGCAGTCAGTGGTACTTACGGGGAGGAAATTGTCGTTCCTGGTAAAAAAGTAGTGAAGAAGCCCGCATCAATGACTTGGGAATCCGCGGCTGGTGCAGTGACACCTTGGCTGACAACGTATAATCTGACTACTCATTTATTGAAGGATCGGATTGGCGAGACAGTAATGGTTCAAGGTGCCTCTGGTGCAGTAGGCTCATTGCTGGTTCAATTCTTAAAACATCAAGGAAAGAGGGTCTTAACTTCTGCCTCTAAACAAAATGAAGCACTTGTACGTCAGCTAGGTGCGGATCAATTCGCTGCTTACGACGAAGTGGATGCAGGAGAGGTATTTGCAGACATGGCAGATACAGTAATTGATGCCACTAAAGGTGGACGTGCCAGTGAGGCAGGAATGAAAATCATGAAGGCTGGAGGAAACTTCGTAGCGCTGAACGAGTTGCCAAAAGAGCAGAAGAAAGCTGGAAACTATGTTGCTTTCGGTCCATCCAAAGACTATTCAGATGCCGAAGCGTTGACTGCATTGACAGAACTTTCAGATGAAATTCATGTGCCGATTGCGGAGGTACGTCAATTCAATTTAGCCAATGTGATCGCAGCGCATGAAACCGTTGAGGGGCATCCCGCAGCAGGAAAAATCATTATTAAAAGGATGGAATGATATGGATCAACAAAAATGGCTGTTAGTAACAGCAAATTTTGAGGGAACGGAAGACTTAGCCGATGGTTATTATCGGTTGCGCGCAGTAGAGGGCGGGGAGTATCAGCTAGCGTATTTAACGGCTGGACCATGTGGTGACAAGCTGCCTCATCCGCAGGTGACCTTGCGCCAAGAAGGAAATCAAGTCCAACCAGTCCGTCTACGAGATTTAGAAACAAACCCAATCTTAAATTTATCCAAAGAAACGGGCGACGGCGAGAAGATCGAAGAGCTGACAGATCAGCTTTTAGACCGTTTCATAAAGATTAAAAACCTTAGTCTTTAAGCATTTCTTTAGTATTTCGCTGTTGAAAAGGGATACAATTGTGACAAATCGTTAGGAATGTCAAAAAAGGTGATTTCAGGCACTCACTAGAATTGAAATTAGCCGAAATTCCATGCTACATTAGTTCAGCGAGAAAAAATAGTAGGTGAAATCAATGAAAGTTATTCAATCTCTTAAACATACGTGGCGTCTTTTTTTATTAGACTGGCGCCGAATTTTTAAAAACCCGATCGCTGTTTTGTTAATGGCAGCATTAATCATCATTCCATCATTGTATGCCTGGTTTAATATCAAGGCACTTTGGGACCCGTATTCCAATACTGGGGAGCTTCCAATCGCCGTATACAGTGCGGATGCTGGAGCAAAATTCCAAGACAAGGATGTAGAAATCGGGAATGAAGTCATCAAAAATCTTCATGAGAACAAGCAACTAGGTTGGCGTTTTGTCGATTCAAAAAAAGAAGTGGTGGACGGTGTCCGGTCCGGCAAGTATTACGCGGGGATCTATTTACCAAAAGAATTTTCCAAAGATCTGCTGAGTTTTACTACCGGAGATATACAAAAGCCGAAGATCGAATATTATTTGAACCAAAAAATCAATGCGATCGCACCGAAAATTACCGACAAGGGAGCTGGCTCGATCCAGCAAGAAATCAGTCAAGAATTTATCAAAACGGCTAGTTCAACATTGTTAAAGGTTTTTAATGAGATTGGCTACAACATTGATGAAAATTTAGTCAGCATTAATAAAGTAAAAAATCTGATTTTGACAACCAATGATAATTTGGGCGAAATCGATAAATACACACAAGAAGTAGTTGAAGTTCAAGGAAAATTACCGGAATTAAAGGACAAGCTGGCAAAAGCCAATGAATTGCAGGCATACTTGCCGCAAGTTGATGAAATGGGCCAAAAATTGATCGCATTGAATCAAAAAATGCCGGAGATCAAACAACAGGCAAGTGTGATTTTAACCTTGCAGCAAAAAATACCAGAGATTCAACAGGCGGGAAATCAATTGGCGCAAGTGGATAGTGACTTTGCCCAAATCGAAAAAACGCTGAATGACGGCATCAACGAAGCCAAGCAAGGGTTAACGATCATCCAGCAAGTCCAAACGATTCTGCCAGACATTCAAAAATTAGGCAATCAAGCGAACGACTTAGCCTCTACGACAAAAGACGGTGCTGAAAAATTGAAGACAGCTGTTCCAAGTATCTCAAGCAGTGTTCAAGTGACGCTGGAGTCGATTGGTCAGGTGGCAACAACAACACAATCTATTACGAGTGATTTATCTGCTTTGTTAGATAAAGAAGAATTGACACCGGATGAAAAAGCGCACATTGGTTCTATCATTAATGATTTTAGAAACAATTTGGCTGACCAACAATCAGCTATTGATAAGCTCACCCAATTTTTGAATGATTTGAAGAAAACTGCGGATGATAATGGCAATGCAGAAGCAAGTCAAAATTTGGGAACTATTATTGGACAACTTGGAGATTTGAGGAATTCCTTAGGAGATTTAAGTAATCGGTTTGATCATTTGAATGATTTGGTTCAAAACAGTACACCTCAAGAGGCTAAACAATATTTAGGTAAAATCAACAATGCTGCAGGTGAAATAGCGAAGTTTGTCAACAGCATCAATCCACAGCAAATTGGACAAACGGTCAACACGATCCTTGATAAATTGATAGCGACGATTACTACTGCGCAAGGCGTTTTGAATCAAGCACAGCAAATTGATTTTGCTTCTCTGCTGAACTCTACTGAGGGAACTGTCAGCAATGCCATTGCCTTCTTAGAGAAATATCAAAAACAATTGCCAGCAATTGGTCAAGAAGTGCACGATGCAAACGTACTATTAAATGGTCATATGAACGATATCGTTAATGGTATCAATACCGGCGTAGATCTTTACAACAATGAATTGCCCGTTGTCGAACAGAAATTAGGATTGGCTGCGGACTTTATGCAGAATGATTGGCCGGGTGTGAAAAGCGATCTAACAGGCGGATTAAAAGTAGCGAATGATAAAATGCCCGAGGTAGAAAGTGCTCTGAACCTTGCGACAGATCTGATCAAAAATGATTACCCATCCTTGCGTGCAGGAATTCAAAAAGCTGCCAATGCAATCCAACAAGGGGATCAAACGATCGACTTTGGTCAAGTCTTGAAACTGTTGAAGCTGGACGCGCAAAAAGAGAGTGATTTCTTTACGACACCGGTAGATCTGCAAACCAATACGATGTATCCAATCGAGAATAACGGTTCTGCCAGTACCCCATTCTATACCGCTTTGTGTTTATGGGTGGGCGCAGTATTATTCTCAAGTGTTACGACCACAGAATTTTTCTTAGACAAAAAGGACCGCGGCAAATACACGAAACGTGAACAATTTGGTGCTCGTATGCTGACTTATTTAGTCGTAAGCATTGGGCAAGCGTTGATTGTAACGCTAGGAAATATGTTCTTATTAGGTGTTTATGTCAAGAACCCCGTGTATAGTGTGCTTTTTGCGGTGCTAGTGGCTTTAGCCTTCATGATGATCGTCTATACACTCGTCGGATTGTTCGGCACAGTCGGTAAGGGGATCGCGATTATTATCCTTGTCCTCTCCATTTCCGGAGGCGGGGGGAATTACCCGATTCAAGTATCAGGGAAGTTCTTCCAGGCAGTCAATCCGTGGTTGCCGTTCACTCACGCGGTCAACTTGTTACGCGAGAGTGCGGGCGGAATTTATTGGCCAAATGCGACAGGAGATATTCTTATTATGATCGGATTATTCGTAGTGTTCGGTATTTTAGGAACATGGGCATATCCAGTGCTGCAACCGCATTTGACGAAGCTGACGAAAGTCGCTCATGAAAGTAAAATATTCCATTAAAAATGAACAGGTGAGACAACAGCGTATTACTGTTGTTTTGCCTGTTTTCGTGTTTTACTAAGGGTACGAAAAGTCGTTGAAAAAAGTCATTGACATTTGGTTGGAGTGCGAGTAATATTTCGCTTGTTTGCATTTTTTTTAAGGGCGTTTATAGCGAATAAAAGAAGATCTTTTTCCATTTTTTTCGATTGGGAAATCGGTGCATGCAAAAGACAATAATATCTTGAAAAAATACATTAATAGGAACAAGGAGTGAGTCTAGTGGATTATCTTAAGCGCTTGCTGGTTGGTCGGCCACTGAAGTCTTCTGAAAATGATGATCAAAATTTATCTCGTTTTGCGGCTTTGGCGATGCTTTCATCAGATGCGTTATCCTCTGTTGCGTACGGGACAGAACAGATTGTAGTCGTTTTGGTCACCCTTTCTGCAGCGGCGATTTGGTATTCATTGCCAATCGCATTTGTGGTACTGATTTTATTAGCATCATTGATTTTATCTTATCGTCAAATTATTCATGCTTATCCTCATGGAGGCGGCGCCTATGTCGTTAGTAGTGAGAATTTAGGGAAGAATGCCGGCTTGATCGCTGGAGGCTCGCTTCTGGTCGATTATATGCTGACAGTTGCTGTATCCGTATCAGCGGGTGCTGAGGCGATTGCTTCGGCAATTCCAGCGTTGTATCATCATCGCGTCTTGATTTCTGTCATTATAGTTTTATTATTGATGCTGATGAATTTACGCGGCCTGCGTGAAAGTGCCGGCCTGCTGATGACGCCGGTTTACAGCTTCATCGCGGTTATTACAATTTTGATTATTGTAGGAGTGTTCAAAATTGTTACAGGGGCTGCACCTCTTCACTCGACTGCTCAGGTTGGAGCTGTCGTACCGGGGATCTCAATGGCGCTCTTGTTAAGAGCCTTTTCTTCGGGTTCTTCTTCGTTGACTGGTGTTGAAGCGATCAGCAATGCGGTGCCGTTCTTTAAAAAACCACGTGCGAAAAATGCGGCTGGTACGTTAGCTATGATGGGACTAATTTTGGGGTTCTTCTTCACTGGGATCACGTTTTTGAACTATTGGTTCGGGATCGTACCAACGGCTGAAGTAACCGTCTTATCACAAGTCGGTGAAGCTGTCTTTGGGAAAGGGATCATGTATTATGTGCTGCAATTTGTGACAGCCCTGATTTTAGCTGTGGCAGCCAATACGGGCTTCTCAGCCTTTCCTGTCTTGGCGTACAACTTAGCGAAGGACAAGTTCCTTCCGCACCGTTACCAGGACCGAGGCGACCGGTTAGGGTACTCTAACGGGATCATTACCTTGGCTTTAGGGTCTATTGTGCTATTGTTGATTTTCCAAGGGTCAACAGAGCGCTTGATTCCATTGTATTCAGTAGGTGTGTTTATTCCATTCACGCTTTCTCAAACAGGGATGGTCTTGAAATGGCACAAAGAAGGGCACCATTGGATCAGAAAATCAATCGCCAACATTATCGGTGCTTGTATCTCCTTTGCGATCGTAGTGATTTTGTTTGTGTACCGTTTACCTGATATTTGGCCCTTCTTTATCATTATGCCAATTCTGATATTTGGTTTTTATAAAATCCATGGACATTATAAAAACGTCGCTGAACAGTTGCGTCTGGCAGACGATGTCGAACTGCATGAATACGACGGCAATACCGTTATTGTGTTAGTCGGGAATGTCACGCAGGTAAATATCGGCGCCATCAACTACGCACGTTCTATTGGGGATTATGTTATTGCGATGCATGTTTCTTTAGAGGAAAATGAGGAGAAAGAAAAAGAGATTCGCCGAGAATTCCGTGAAAAATTCCCGGATGTTCGTTTCTCAGTTGTTCGTTCACCTTACCGTTCGATCGTTAATCCGGTCAGCCGTTACGTCGATCGCGTATGTAAAAATGCAAAACAACATAATTATACAACGACTGTCTTAATTCCAGAATTTGTTCCGAATCGAACATGGAAACGTTCCTTGCATAATCAAACGGCGTTGCGTTTACGCTTCCGTTTATCTTATCGAGATGACATTATCATCAGTACGTACAATTATCATTTGAAGAAATAAATACAAAAAGTGCATCGGTAAATCGATGCACTTTTTGTGTTCAGAAAAAGACGTTGCGTCACATATAAATAAAAAATCAAAGAATATAAAAATAAAACGGATTCATTTATTTTTTTGAGTAAAAATGGTTGATTTTGATTCCAAATAGAGTTAATATCAAACAGCATTAATTACTAACACTATTAGGTATTAATGGGTAAGAAATGAATTGAGAGAAGGAGGAGTCTTATGTCATTCGCGGAAGAAGCGGAGCGTGAACTGATGCAGTTGATGGTCAAGAATCGTCATGGTGCATTCAGCAAAATCGAAAAGAGCAGCAAAGGCGCGAATATCGTTATTAAAGTGCTTGATCGATTAGGCGAACCCACTAATCCCAAACATTTGGCGGATACATTGAATTTGTCCACCGCACGCATTGCAGCCGTACTAGGTAATCTTGAAAAGCGTGGCTTGATCAGCCGGACGATGGATCCTGATGACCGTCGCCGAATCAATGTCAGCTTGACGGAAAGCGGAAAAGAAGTAGCAAAAGCGGAAAAGCAAGAGATGCGGAATAAAATCATTCAAGTATTTGAGCTGATGGGTGAAGAAGATACCAAGAAGTATCTTGAATTGACGGCTAAGTTCGTTGACTACTCTAAAAAATTATCTGCGGAAGGGGAAAGTGATCAATAGTGAAAATTTTTAAATACCTTATCAAATACTGGTATGCAATCATCGCAGTATTATTACTTTTAATCGTACAAGCGTCCAGTGATTTGAGCTTACCGAGTTTAACGTCAGATATCGTCGACGTCGGTATCCAACAAGGAGGACTAGAACAATCAACGCCTGACAAAATTAGAAAGTCTACGCTTCAAGGAATTGAAATTTTCATGACCGAAAAAGAGAAGCAGACGATCCAAGACAATTA
Organism: Enterococcus gilvus ATCC BAA-350; assembly: GCF_000407545.1. NCBI lineage: Bacteria > Bacillati > Bacillota > Bacilli > Lactobacillales > Enterococcaceae > Enterococcus > Enterococcus gilvus. Next base: position 305,177 of record NZ_ASWH01000001.1, read on the forward strand.
TAAAGAAGCAACTCAAACCGTTGACGGTAAAAAAGTCGACATTTACAAATTAGATCTTCAAAAAGGTATGACGAAAGAAAAACTAGCAGATATCTTCAATCTGCCAATGATGATGATCGCTTCGACTCAATCGAAAGATGTCGATAACGCGAAAGAAGCGAAGGGCGTCATGGAAGACTACCAAGCAATTGCGAAAGACGCCGCACAAGCACAAGCGCTTGGAAAAGAAGCCAAAACATTAGGTGAACAAGCCCAAGCAGCTGGTCAAGCAGCAGCCACAGCCACAGACGGAGCAACGGCTGCAGCAAAAGGCGCCGAAGCACAAAGCCTAGCGGAACAGGCACAAGCCAAAGGTGCGGAAGCACAGAAACTTGGAGATGCGATCAAAGCTAAAAATGAGGCATTACCAGCAAAAGTTGACTCTGCTCGAAAAGCGACAAAAGAAAGTTTAGGCGATTTAGGCGCAGATTCGTTGAAGACTGTCGGGATTCAGATGACATTGGCAGAATACAAAGCGTTGGATGTCAATACGAAGACGATCCAAAATGATTATATGATTAAGACAGGAGCTAAGATGGTCGGTTTAACCTTGGTCTCTGCGGTAGCAGCAATCATCGTTGGACTGATTGCGTCATTGGTAGCCGCGACTGTCGGTAAAAATTTACGTGTCGGACAATATGAACGGACGTTGTCTTTTTCAAACAACGAAATGGATAAATTTTCTCCTGCATCATTGATTACTCGTAATACGAATGACATTCAACAGATTCAAATGGGGATCGTCATGATCATGCGGATGGTTCTGTATGCGCCAATTCTCGGAATCGGCGGGATCTATCGAGTTTACAAGACGGGAACGGGTATGGGCTGGATCGTTGGTGTAGCAGTAGGGGCTGTTTTAGTCCTAGTATTAACACTGCTGTTAACAACGATGCCGAAATTTAAAGCTCTGCAAAACTTAGTTGACCGTGTTAACTTGGTTTCTCGTGAAATCATCACAGGTCTCCCTGTTATTCGCGCCTTCTCTCGTGAAAAATTCGAAGAAGACCGTTTTGATGTAGCGAATACGAATTTAATGAACACACAAATGTTCGTAAACCGGGCGATGTCCTTGATGATGCCAATCATGATGCTATTGATGAATGGTATTTCTGTGCTGATCGTTTGGGTCGGTGGACACAATATGGACAATGGTCAACTGCAAGTCGGAGATATGATGGCCTTTATCACGTATACGATGCAGATCGTTATGGCCTTTATGATGCTGTCGATGGTATCGATCATCTTGCCTCGTTCTAATGTAGCAGCAGGACGTGTCGACGAAGTATTGAACACGGAACCTACCATCAAAGACCCTGAACATCCTGAAGACGACCATGACTTCAAAGGAGAAGTGAAATTTGAAGGGGTTGAATTCCGCTATGGTGACGCAGATGCGGATGTGTTGCATCATATCAACTTTATCGCTAAACCTGGACAAACGACGGCCTTGATTGGTTCGACGGGATCTGGTAAATCGACCATCGTCAATTTGATCCCGCGTCTATTTGATGTAACAGGTGGGCGCATCACTATTGATGGCGTCGATGTTCGCCAGATGAGTTTGCACAAGCTGCATGAGATCATGGGATTCGTTCCGCAAAAAGGGGTACTTTTCTCAGGCGATATCGCATCAAATATCAAGTTTGGTGATGCTACTATTTCAGACGAACAAATGAAAAAGGCAGCTGAGATTGCACAGGCGGATGAATTTATCTATGCAAATGACAAAGGCTTTGACCGTGAGATTTCTCAAGGCGGAACAAACGTATCCGGTGGTCAGAAGCAACGGTTATCTATTGCACGTGCCATTGCTAAAAATCCTAAGATCTTGATTTTTGATGATTCATTCTCAGCACTTGATAATAAGACAGACGTTGCTTTGCGAAAAGCATTGGCTGAAAACATTAAAGGTGTGACTCAAATCATTGTGGCGCAAAAAATATCAACGATCCTTCATGCAGACAACATCATTGTTTTAGATGAAGGACGTGTCGTTGCACAAGGACGTCACGAAGAATTGATGGAATCATCAAAAGTGTATCAAGAAATTGCACAGTCTCAATTAAGCAATGCTGAATTGGGCATAGAAGAAGCAGATTAGGAGGAGCGAAAAGAATGGCAGAACAAAAACAAAATCGCCCTCGTGGTGGCGGACATGGACCTGTGGGCGCACCAGTAGAAAAAGCCAAAGATTTCAAAGGAACCATTAAGAAATTAGTCTCTTATCTGGGTGCTTATAAAATCGGTGTGTTCTTTGTAATGATTTTCGCGATTGCCTCAACGATTTTTAATATTTGGGGCCCGAAAATCTTATCAAAGGCGATTACTGAATTATTCAATGGATTAATCAAAAAATATCAAGGAACGGGCGATATCAATTTTGATAAAATCGGCGGTATCCTATTATTCATGCTAGGTCTCTACGTGGCAGCTTCTGTATTTGGGATCATCCAAGGATGGATCATGTCAACGATCTCGCAAAAGATCACGTACCGGATGCGAAAAGAAATCTCTGAAAAAATCAATCGGATGCCGATGAATTATTTCGAGAGCCGTACAACGGGTGAAGTGTTGTCTCGCATCACAAACGACGTGGATACGCTCGGACAATCCTTGAACCAAAGTTTGACACAACTGATCACTTCAACCTTCACGATCATTGGGGTTATCGTCATGATGCTTTCGATTTCAGTGAAGATGACGGGTGTGGCGATCTTGATCGTACCGATCTCACTAATTTTGATCATGATCGTTGTAAAAAATTCGCAAAAATACTTCAAGACACAACAAGAATACCTTGGTGTGATCAACGGAAAAGTGGAAGAAACCATTGGCGGCTACACCATCGTTCGTTTATTCAATGACGAAGAAAACTCGTTGACTGAATTTAAGGAACAAAACGATATCTTATTCAAGTCAGCATGGAAATCACAATTTCTTTCTGGGTTGATGCAGCCGATCATGAACTTTGTCGGTAACTTAGGGTATGTTGGCGTGGCGATCGTCGGCGGGATCATGGCGTATAATGGTTCGATCACCGTTGGGGATATCCAAGCGTTTATTCAATACGTTCGTAATTTGACGCAACCAATTGCACAATTGGCCCAAGTATCAAATATGCTGCAATCAATGGCTGCAGCGGCTGAACGAGTCTTTGAATTCTTATCTGAAGAGGAAGAAGATCAAATGGCTGAAAATCCTGTCCAAATTGACAAGGCAAAAGGAATGGTTGATTTTGAGCATGTTCAATTCGGGTATACACCTGACAAGATCGTCATCCAAGACTTTACGTCTCATGTTGATCCAGGTCAGACAGTTGCGATCGTTGGTCCAACAGGGGCCGGGAAAACAACCATGGTCAAATTATTGATGCGTTTCTATGATGTCAATTCTGGTGCGATCAAGATTGATGGGCATAACATCAAAGATTTCAATCGTGCAGATTTACGTAAAAATATTGGGATGGTGTTACAAGACACATGGTTGTTCAAAGGGACGATCATGGACAATCTTCGTTACGGTCGTTTAGATGCAACGGATGAAGAAGTCTACGCAGCAGCAAAAGCGGCTCACGTGGATCATTTCATCAAGACGCTTCCTGGCGGCTATGATATGGAATTGAATGAAGAATCCTCCAATATTTCCCAAGGTCAAAAGCAATTATTAACAATTGCGCGTGCGATCTTGGCAGATAAACCGATCTTGATTCTGGATGAGGCTACTTCGTCTGTCGATACACGAACAGAAGGACTGATCCAAGAAGCGATGAACAATTTAATGAAGGGCAGAACCTCCTTCGTTATCGCTCACCGTTTATCAACGATCAAAGATGCAGACAAGATTCTCTATATGCAAAATGGAGACATCAAGGAGCAAGGAAGCCACGAAGAACTCTTGGCTAAAAATGGTCTTTACGCGGCATTGTATAATTCGCAGTTTGAGGAATAAACAGAATAAAAACGATCAAGCCTGCCTGATAGGGCGCGCTTGATCGTTTTTTTTGATAAAAGAAATTAGTAGCGGTTTTTATCGGTGATCATTCCTGTGTTTTTATTATAAGTGATCGTGATGGAATGGCCTGAGTACTCCCCAGCTTTTGATTTGTTCCACGTAGCACTGGCTCTTGGCGGCATTCCATAGTCTTCCTTTTCCCAACTGGTGACAGTATCGGGCTTTCCTACTTGCTTTTCCAGTTCTTCAAAGTTTGACCCATTTTCGAATGAATATTTTTCATTGTCTGCATCATAATTTTTCGTAGCAATAACCACACCCTCGTAAAGCTCTTGGGTCCAACCACCAGGGAAACCGTCCTCTGGTTTGGATTGGCTAGCAGCAGGGGAAGTTGGCGAATAAGGTTGTTTCGGCGATTCATTTCCTTTGAAAAATATAAGCCCGAGTAGTAATGCCATGATGGGAAAAGCAATGCCTAGAATAATTCTCGACTTATTTTTTTTATGTGGGGAGACGTCGACAGGTGGTGTTTTAGTTGAAGGTTTTTTTGGATTCAGATAAACCGTTCCGCAATAATCGCATTTCCAACCATTTTCCACCTGATGAAACGTTTTGCTCCCGCAGTTCATACATTCTTTATTTTTCATGATAACGGCCATCCGATCCATAATTTTCAGGGAAATCATCTGGATATTTTCCTAATCCAGCACGAGGGTATTTTTCCGGGAGGCGATTAAACGCCACGTATCTCACGAGAGGTGTCACGTAGCTTACTTTATCCCCTTCAAAGTAAACGTTCGGCTTTCCCTGCTTTTCATACACGAATTGTTTGGAATAATTTCCATGCGAACGATCATAAGCAATAATGAGAAGTGCTCGGACTTCCCGCCAAGTTAAAAGTCCTTGCTGCCAGCTCTTTCTGATCATTTTGACCTCATAAGAAGAGGCTTTGTTGTTCTCGTCAAATGAAATCGTTAAATTTTGTTTGATTTTTTCAGCGTCGGTGATGATTTCATCGGGCTTCCCCCAAAGCCTTAAAATATCTTGGCTAGAGTATTGATCGAAGTCCGGTCCGTAAGCAGTAAAAAAGCCTCCTTCGCGGTAATACATTGTAACGGAAAATTCAGAATCAGGGTTTTCGATGATCATGTCCTCTTTTGGTGGTTGCTTCACGCGTTCCTTTTTAAATGTGTCATGATCCTTTTGAGCAGCTGCTACGCGTTGTTCAAACTCAGCGGTCTTTTCTCCACCATATTCAGCAATCGAAGCTTCGGCTAATTCAATGGCTTCTTGATTCAGTGAAAGCTCAGCGATTCGGACATTCCGCTCCGGGTTGCTCAATTCACTGGCGGAATACTCTTTTTTCTCAAGAGGCTTCGACTCGGACGAGGTGAGTGAGTGGGGCTTAGTTGTCCGTGAAACCTTTTTTGGTTCAGAAATAAGGCTAGAGGTGAGTGCCAGCAGGGCAACGAGGACCAATAACGTGATCCGAATGATCGGCGGTCTTTTTTGACGCCTGTTTTTTTCCTGTGAGTGTTCCTCTTCATCTAGTTCATATACGGTGTGACAGTAATCACATTCATACCCTTTTTTTGTTTTATTAAAGTGATTGCCACCGCAATACTTACAAACTAACCCTTTCATAGTTCCCCCTACTCGTTTTGAAAAACGACAAAACAAATTCTCTCATTTTTTAATCTGAACAGCTGTAGTTACTAGATGATACCACGGAGCAATTATCGGAGGAAAGGCACGGTAAGATAATTTTATAAAAAACAAAAACCCTAATTGAACATTTTTTTATAAATTTAAAAATAAGTTCAAGTTTGACTCTGATTTAGAAAGGCTTTAGTTTTAATTATAGAGAATAAGTTCGTTTTAGTGAATTAAATTTCAAAAAGAGGTGTTTTTAATGATGGAGAAAGAGAAAGAATTGTTAGTGGAGTATGGCAAGCTTCTGATTTCAACTGGTTTAACAACTGGCACAGGAGGCAATATCAGTATCTATAATCCTGACGAGCAAATAATGGCGATTACGCCAAGTGGAATCGATTATTTTGAAATGACAGTAACGGATATTGTTTTACTGGATCTTGATGGGAAAGTCGTAGAAGGGAAGAGAAAGCCATCAAGTGAATGGCAAATGCACGTGATTAACTACCAAAAACGTAGTGATACTATTCGCGCGGTGGTGCATGCACATTCGACATTTAGCTCGATTTTAGCGACCTGCCGCAAAAGTCTTCCAGCATCGAACTATATGATAGCGATTGCAGGCGGCGATGATGTTCGTTGCTCAAAGTATGCCACGTTCGGTACAGAGGAATTGGCAGAGTATGCATTTGAAGCGATGGAAGATCGTTATGCCTGTTTTTTGGCAAATCATGGACTGCTGACCGGCGGTTTCACATTAAAAGAAGCATTTTCAGTAGCGGTAGAAATCGAGCGGTTGGCCGGTTTGCATATAGGTGCTTCGCTATTTGGCTCACCAGTAATACTAGATGAATCAGATATGAAAAAAGTACAGGAACGTTTTCCTAGCTACGGTCAGTGAAGGGTTTTTAGTACTAACAAAGGAGTGGAAAGATGAGTAAGGTTGTGGTTGTCGGAGATACATTTGTTTCAAGTGATACCCTAAAAAAGGCGGCTACTTTGATGGCGCTTCCTGAACCTGTTGAAATTGTTTGTTTGGAGTGGCGCAGTGATGACTCTCTGGAAGAATTTCAACGGAATTTAAAATTGATTGAACAAACAGGGCCGGAAGCGTTGGCGACATCCCCTGAGATTATGGAAGAAATAACTGATGCAGATTTTCTGTTTGTTCATCTTGCGCCTATCCCGCGTAAGGTGGTAGAGGCGGCTAAAAATTTAAAGCTAATTGGAACTTGTCGCGGAGGTGTAGAGCACCTTGATATAACTGCTGCAAAAGAGAAAATGATCCCCATCATCCATGTGATTCGAAATGCTGAACCAGTAGCGGATTACACGATAGGGCTGATTTATACAGTAACGAGAAATATCGCCCTTTCTCATGCTGAAGTTATGAAGGGGCGCTGGGCTAAGAAATTCCCCAATGACTCCTATCGTACCACGCTGCCTAATCAAGTCGTTGGATTAGTCGGATTGGGTCATATCGGAAAAATGGTAGCAAAGCGTCTGAATGCTCTTGGTGTGAAGGTCATCGTTTATGATCCGTTTATTGATCAAGAAAAAGTGAAGAAATCAGAACTTGATGTATATTTTACTTCAATAGAAGAGTTGTTTAGAGAAGCGGATATTGTTTCTTTGCATATGCGTGTAACGTCAGAAACAGAAAATCTAATAGATGAGAATTTATTGGCAATGATGAAACCCAGTGCATATTTAATTAATACAGCACGTCCGGGATTGCTTGTAAAAGCAGCATTTATCGACGTGCTAAAAAAGCAGAAAATTGTTGGGGCAGCAATTGATGTGATTTGGGAGGAACCGTTGGCGCTGAATGATCCTTTATTAGAGTTAGACAACCTGATTATCACTTCACACATTGCAGGAGATACTGTTGACGCAATACCCAATTCTCCGTTTCTGCTAGCGCAGACAGTCCGAGAGTATTTGAAAGCTGGGGAAAGCGAGTTTCTTATTTAAAAAAAGCGTTCCTGAGAGTTGAGTTCTCAGGAACGCTTTTCTTTTTATACGCGGTCGTAGTCTTCTAGACGAATATCTTCCAATTCTTCTTCGTTGAAATTAAGATCTTTGTCTAAAATTTTCTCAACAGCTCGAATTAATGAGGCAGCATCTAAACCATATTTTTTCAGTAAATAAGGTTTTGATGCACCGTGTGTCCATTCATCATTGATTCCTACCTTGATTAATTGTTTATGCAACTGATGCTCCAGCATCACTTCACCTACAGCTGTTCCTAATCCTCCGATAGTTACGTGATTCTCCATCGTAACTACCCCGTGTTTTACCTTTTTAATTGATTCTACTACCAGAGGATCGGTAAAGGGTTTGAGCGTCGTGATGTGAACGTGCTGAACGGAAATCCCTTTTTGTTCCAGCCATTGTGTTGCCCTCATAGCTTCTTCTGTACAAATGCTGCTGGAGAATAAAGCAACGTCATCGCCAGATGAAATCACGCGTCCTTTATTAAATTCCGTCGGTTTATCTGGAGAGAACAGACGGGGGATTTGTCCTCGTAACATTCGAACATAGATGGGTCCATTGACTTCCTTGCAGATATTTAAGGCAGATTCCACGTCCGTAGCATCACCGCAATCAAAAATCGTCATGTTTGGAATCGTACGCAGAATTCCAACATCTTCAATCGACTGATGCGTGACACCGCCGGGTGTGGTAATCCCTGGCACGAATCCTAAAAGAGAAACAGGCAGATTGGGGTAGGCAATCGACATTTCTAATTGGTCTAACGGTCTGCGATAGAGGAAAACGGCAAATGTGTGTAAGAAGGGTCGGAATCCTTCGCGCGCCAGACCAGCCGCCCAACTCAACATATTTTGTTCAGCAATCCCCATAGACAAATATTTTTCTGGGAATACTTTTGGGAATTCCTTTATTTCGCATGAGGTACCTAAATCAGCCGATAAAACTAAGACGTCTTCATTTTCTTCTGCAAACTTTATCATATTGTTTGAATGTACATTCGATTCAATTTTCATAATAAAACTCCTTTCCGTTTTCGATTACATTTCGTTGTAAAACTTAGCATATTTGTCGAATTCTTCTCCTTGTTTTAAACGGACAAAATGTAGGATAGGTCTTCTTTCGTTTAAATATGGAATTCCTTGAGTGGGGTCCGTATAACAAAGGATGACTAGCGGTTTATTTTTTTCGCCCTGTTTCGCGGCTTCTTCGATTGCTTGGATATCGTGACCATCCACTGAGATCGCCTTTGCACCAAATGCGGTGAACCGATCTTCTAAAGGTTCGATGGCCATGACTTTTTTTGTCTCGCCTTCGACTTGCTGCCCATTGATATCAACCAATAAAACAAGATTATCTAGTTCATAAAAGGCTGCCGCTTGAATGGCTTCCCATAGTTGTCCTTCTTCCATTTCTCCATCGGACATCATGACAAAGACGCGTCCTTCTTCACCACGTAATTTCCGAGCATGTGCAGTGCCGCCAGCGACACTGATTGCTTGATCAAGTGTTCCTGCCGCGTTTTCAAAGCCAGGTGTATGATTTGCTCCAATCATTTCCATGGAATAACCATCACGATTGAACATTTCCAATGCGGCTTCATCTAAACGGTCTGCTTCGATTAAAGCGGCATAAACAGGAGCTGCATAATGTGCAGGTGAAATAAAGAACCGATCATACGGTGCTTTTAATGATCCGTGGTAGGCTGCCCCCTGAATATAATCCATGTTTTCTTTTGACGGAGTTCCTGGAAATTTTTCGGGTAAGCGTGGGGCCTCGCTTTTACTGAGATGTAAAACACGTAAATACAAAGTAGCGAAAAGTTCTGCAGAAGAGCAAGCTTGCGAAAGGTAACAGCCGTTTCGTTCGAGTGTCAATTTTAATACGTGTTTGCGAATGTTTGTTGCCGCCATTTCGACATCAGCGATTGTGTAATTGTTTTCCATGATAAAACTCCTTTGTTATAGTATTGTATTTATTTTTGACCATAGTTATTTTGATAGAAATCAAAAACCTCAGAGATATACTCGTCATCCAATGGCTGCAATTCAGGATTTAATGAACGGGCATAAAAAACACTCTGAGTGGTTTCTTCTAAAATGACCGCATTTTTCAGGGAGTGGGTAGCAGATTTTCCTACGGTGAAAACACCGTGGTTTTTTAATAGTATTGCTGGACAGTTTGTTTCTTGGTAGCACCGGACGATCTCGGCACCGATGGCCTTTTCACCAACGGCAGCGATTTTAGAGAGAGGGATCGTTTTTCCAAAAACGGCTGCAGAAGTAGTTGTATAAATAGGAAGAGATTCTCCAGCGATCGAAAAAGCAGTTGCGTATGGAGAGTGCGTGTGTGTGATTCCGTAAACTTCAGGACAATGATTGTATACATATAAGTGTGATTCTGTATCAACGGAAGGAGATAAACGTCCCTCAATCACAGTTCCTGCTAAATCAACAACAATCATGTCGTCAGGTGTTAAATCATCAAAATGAATACCGCTGGGTTTGATGACCACGTATTCCGTCTCAGGATCTTTTGCACTGACATTTCCGCTCGTCCACAATACCAATCCATTTTTAGGAAGCGCTTTATTTTCCTTGCATACCGTCTCTTTTAGTTGCTCAAGCATAGCAATACCTCCAATGTGTTTTTTACATTATTTCACTATAAAGAACAAATGTCAATATAGAGATAGAGTTTCGGGGTGGAATTTTGTTTAATATAGTCAAAAAAATCACGTGTAAACGTTTACAATAAAGTGTTGACATCCATAAAAAGCCGTGAGATACTTTTCATAAGTTCTAACAAGTGAAAAAAAGTTCAAAAAATAAAGGAGGAATCATTATGGAGTTGTTACAAAATATTTTAAGTTCATTTGGTGCTGCTGTCGTTGTACCCGTAATGCTGTTCATCGTAGCCTTATTTTTGAAGGTAAAACCTAAAAAAGCGTTTCAATCTGCTTTGAATGCCGGTATTGGGCTGACAGGATTCAATTTAATCGTCAATTCGTTCGTTCCAATCGTTACACCTGTAATCAATAACATGGTTGAACAAACGGGTGTAAAGTTGCCGGTATTTGATACTGGCTGGCAGGCGACTTCCGTTATCGCATATTCTACTCAGGTAGGTGTGATTTTCTTAGTTGTCGGCTTGGTTTTACAAGTGGCTCTATTCTTAATTAAATGGACCGATGTATTTATGCCAAGTGATATGTGGAATAACTATTCTTTCATGGTTTGGGGCTCAATGATTTATCTGATTACAGACAATATGCCGTTAGCGATGGCCTGCATGATTATTCAGAACTTATATGTCATGTTATTGGGTGAAGTGATTGCTATGCGCTGGGCAAATTATTACAATTTGCCAGGTACGACTTTGACGGCACCGCACCATGTAACTTCGGTGCCTTATGCAATTATAATGAACTGGATATTAGACAAATTAGGTGCAGGTAAGATCAATTGGGACCCTGCCACATTGAAAAAGAAATTAGGCTTTTTAGGTGAACCGATCACTTTAGGATTGTTCTTAGGGCTGTTAATCGGGATTATGGGGAATTTGAATACGTTAAATACGTTAGATGGCTGGGGCAGTGTACTTACTATGGGATTAGCGGTATCAGCTGTAATGGCGGTATTCCCTAGAGTAGCCAGTATCTTTGCTTCTGCATTTACCAGCTTGACAAATGCGAGTAAAAAGACAGCGAAGGGCAGTGGTAAGAACCGTGAATGGATGCTGTCGGTTAATGATGCTGTGGGCTATGGTGAGCCCGCAACATTGATGACAGGTCTGATTTTGATTCCTATTATGGTTTTGTTGGCGATGGTTTTACCAGGAAATGAGACATTGCCGTTAGTTGACTTAATCGCATTGCCTTATATGGTAGAGATGATCATCTGTGTTTCGAAAGGAAACATCTTTAAAGGGGTGATTTCTGGCGTCATTTGGTTTACGATTGGTTTATATGTATGTACGTTAACTGCTCCATACTTCACGGAAGTTGCTTCTCAAGTTGGGGTAAATATTCCAGAAGGCGCTATGATGATTACAAGCTTCGGGATTTTATATAATCCTGTGATGGCATTGATTTTCTTGGCATTCTTGTCTGGAAACTTCTTATGGATGGGAATTGTAGTAGTGCTTTACTTAGCAATGTATGTCCTGTTCAAGAAAAATAAACAAGCCGTTTGGAGCTTTTTGGAAGGAGAAACACCTGATAATACTCCAAAAGAAAAGGTGGTAGCATGAAGGCGTTAGTCAAAACAGAACCTGGCTACAACAAAATGGCATTATTGGAAATCGAGACTCCTTGTCCGAAAGACAACGAGGTCTTGATAAAAGTAGCTTATACAGGGATTTGCGGAACGGATATTCATGGCTTTAAAGGGGAATATGATCGTTTGAAAACACCGCTAGTTTTAGGTCATGAATTTTCCGGTGTTGTTGAAGCAATGGGGGAAAAGGTGACCAGTGTAAGCATAGGGGATCAAGTTACCAGTGAAACAACATTTGATACTTGCGGTGAGTGTGAATATTGTCAAAATAAGGAATACAATCTTTGTTTAAATCGTAAAGGGTTAGGCAGTCAAGTTAATGGAAGTTTTGCGGAATATGTGCTGACCCGAGAAGAGAGTATACACATATTAGATGAAAAGATCAGTTTACTAGCTGCAGCCATTACTGAGCCGATTGCCTGTGGGGTACATGCAAGCATGGAGAAGGTTCAAGTGCAAAAAAATGATGTAGCAGTCATTGTGGGACCCGGTCCAATAGGGTTGTGTTTAAGCCAAGTGTTAAAAAGCGCCGAAGTGAAAGTGATTGTTGTAGGGATCACTCAAGATGCCGAACGATTAAAAACTGCAAATGAATTAGGTGCGGATCGGGTGATTGATTCATTGACAGAAGATGCAGCTGCAATTATTGAAGAATTTACACATGGTAAAGGTGCCGATTATTGCTTTGAGTGTTCAGGAGCGGCACCAGCAATTAAGGGGATATTCGATTATTTGAAGCAAAAAGGTACTTTAGTACAGATGGGTGTCTTTGCCAAAAATTTAAATGAATTAGACATGAATTCCATCGTACAAAGGGAAATCAACGTCATCGGCTCAAGATCACAAAAACCGTCGACTTGGCATTTGACGCTGGATTTGATGAAACAAGAGAAAATCAATGCAGAACGGTTGATCACGAAAATTTATCCATTGGAGCAATGGGCAGAAGCGATTGAACAAGTGATGGCTGGAAATGAAATCAAGGTTGTTCTGCAACCGAATAAAGGATAGGCAGGGATGTATATGGTAGAAAAAAACCTCGTGGAAAGAAATTGCATTTTGCTGGATCAAGAAATTCATTCCTTTGAAGAAGTGATTCAACTGATTGGTAAGGAATTTGAAAGCGCGCAAATTGTTAAACCGTCTTACGTAGAAGCGGTAATTGAAAGGGAAAAAGTTTTTCCTACGGGTTTGGCGGCTGATGGACATACCATTGCGATTCCTCATACGGACCCAGAACATGTCTTGCGTCCTGGGATGGGTGTCGTTGTAACGAAAGAGCCGATTGAAGTATCCATGATGGGAAGTCCGGATATTAAATTGCAAAGCAATATTTTCTTTCCGTTGGCAATGGAACATCCGAAGAAGCAATTGGACTTACTGCGTCAATTAATGAGTATTTTCAAAACGAAAGAAGACCTTGATACGATCCGAGCAGCAAAAACACCAGATGACGTTTTAGCTGTAACGAGTAAAATAAAATGGTAAGAATCACCATATGAAGAAAGCGCTATATTATAATGAACAAAAGATTTACTAAAAGAAGTAAAGGGTTATTTATAAATAGGAGGGTCAATGATGACAGAAATCAAAGTATTATCTGTATGTGGTTCAGGTACGGTAAGTTCAGCAATGGTTGGTGAACGAATTGTTGAGTTGTTGGAAGAGCATGGTTACGAAGCAGAGATCCAAGAGGTAAATCCTGGGATGGTTAAGGGTGCCGTCGCTAATGGGGACATTGATTTAGTTGCCTTTACCAGCCCTATTGATCCTGCTGATGCTGAAGGGATTCCGCAAATAAATTCTGTGGGATTGCTTACAGGTTTGGACGAAGATACATTTTTAGAAGCTGCATTGAAAGCCTTAAAAGAGATGGGAAAATAAAGGGTAAAAGGGCTGGATCGTGTATCCAGTCTTTTTTTGAAAGGAATTTCAGATGAATTTAATTGCTATAGATCTTGATGGAACGGCATTGGATTCCAGTGGTAAATTACCCAAAACAGTTGCGCAAGCGATTCAACAAAGAGCCCAGAATAAGAAATACAAATTTGCTTTTTGCTCAGGTCGGCCAATGTCTGGTGTTTTTTCTCATGCGATGGCTGCTGGGATATCTGCGGAGTATCATGTTGTTGCAAATGGCGCGATGGTTCAAAATGGAAGAGGAGCGAGAATCGTAGAAGAGCTACTTGCTTTTTCTGCGTATCAAGAATTGACAGCGTTTTGCTGTGAAAATAAGCTGACATGTATTGCCGTCGATGATCAAGGAGCGACGACTTCCTTTTCATCGATCAATCTCGGTACACTAGAATTTTGTTTTTTAACGAATACGCGCTTAGAGGTTCGTCCGATAGAAGAAGTGGCTGCAGATGAGAAATATTCAAAATTGCTTATTTGTGATAACCCCGATATAATAAAACAGAATAAAAGTATGATAGAGAAGCATTTTTCTAAACGCTATTCCTGTGTCCAAGGCTACCCAACGATGATAGAATTCGCCAAAAAAAATGTGGATAAGGGAAGCTCATTATCAAAATTAGCCCAATATTACAGACTTTCAGACAATCAAGTTTTTGTGATTGGCGATAATGGAAATGATCTTTCATCTTTTAAGCGATTCTCTCAATCAATCGCGATGGGAAACGCAACAGATGAATTAAAACAAGCAGCTAAATGGCATTGTCCGACAAATGATGAAGATGGTGTCGTAAGGGCATTAGAAATGATTGATGACTTTATTACATAATTGGAAGATGACAATTCAGTATTCGAACTAGGAGGAAAAAATGGCGAACGATATTTCTACATTATTAAAAGTAGCAGAACTATATTATTTAGATAAAATGAATCAAAACGACATTGCGAAAATAATTGGGGTATCTCGTCCATCTATTTCCCGAATGCTAGAAGAAGCACGCGAAAAGCAAATTGTTAAAATATCGATTGAAGCCCCTTTTGAACGCAACAATACGTTGATGATGCAGTTGAAGGAAAAATATGACTTATTAGAAGTTATTGTGGTTAAAGGATTAGGCGATTACGAATTTGATTTAGACAATGTTGGAAAAGCGTCGGCAGACTATATCAGTAATGTTTTAGCCAATGATCGACTTTTGGGAATTTCTTGGGGTGCGACTGTCGAAAAAATGGTGAAGAATTTTCTGGATCACGAATTGGAAAATGTTCACGTGGTGCAGTTAACGGGGAGCTTGGGTCCGAATCGAACGGTGATGGATGGCAACGAACTTGTTTTTCGTCTAGCACAAAAATTGAACGGGAGGCATGAGTTTTTTAATGCACCTGCGTTCGTTAACTCACGAAAACTCCAGGAAGAGCTATTGGCACAACCCCAAATTGATTTAAATATTTCACTTGGACGAAAGATTGATGTAGCATTCAGCGGAATTGGAAATATCGAGACAACACGTAATACATTGGTTTCTTCTGGAATTTTAGACAATCGCGATCTGAATGATCTGGTAGCTGAAGGCGCGGTTGGGACGATGATTGGCCGGGCTTTCGACATTGAAGGAAAAGAGATTCAATACCGCAATCAGTTTCCGATTTCAAGCGGTCTAGATTCATTACGCTTGGCCCCAATCAGTATTGGAGCTGTCTGCTCGAAGAAGCGGGCAACAGCGACGCTCGGTGCAATCAATGGCAAGTTGATTAATGTGCTTATCTGTGATGAAGAAGTAGGGTATGAGTTATTAAATAATTAAACAAAAAAGCTGTGCCGCTTGAAAATAGTTCAAGCGGCACAGCTTTTTTATTTAGTAACTATCTACTCGTTTTTGTGGCTGGGTCCAATCTGCGTTCTACCAGACCTAAGAGCCAGTCAGTCATGATGGCCATTAAAGCTGTCGGTAATGCACCAGCTAGGATGATGGCTGTTCCGTCTGTCGCATTTGTTCCCCGAATGATGATGTCCCCAAGTCCACCGGCACCAACGAATACACCGATTGCAGTGATCCCTATCGCAACAACTAATGCGTTACGGATACCTGCCATGATAACTGAGACAGATAGCGGCAGCTCGATCATATATAATCGTTGCCAATTCGTCATGCCCATTCCTGTTCCGACATCCAAGGCATTTCTATCCACCTGCCGCATTCCAGTGTAGGTGTTCTTGATGATCGGTAACAAGGAGTATAAGAAAACCGTTAAGATTACAACATTGACACCAAGTCCCATTCCAATCATTAAGACTGAGATCATGGCTAATGAGGGAATCGTTTGGATCACATTGGCCAAACGAATGACCCAGCTAGCCAGCTTCGTGTGGCGGGCGATGAAAATCCCTAGTGGAATTCCCACGATCGCAGCGAAGATCACACCATAGATCGAAATCAAGAAGTGGCGGACAAATTGAGCGAAAATGATGCTGCCGTTTGTTTGATAATATTGGATAAATTGTTGAAAGGTATTCAGATTTTCCATTACGCTCACTTCCCTTCGAAATAGTTATGTTCTTTTAGAAATTCTTCTGCCACAATTTGCGGTTCAACCAAATCATTATCTGCTTTATAATTTAATTTTTGCATTTCTTCAGTAGATATTTTTCCACCTAAGCGCTCCATCGCATCTTTGATTTTTGGATCGGATTTCAATAATTTATTCGATACGATCGGTGCTGCATCATAAGGAGGGAAGAAACGTAAATCATCTTCCAACATGACAAGATCATAGCTTGCGATTCGTCCATCCGTAGAATAGCCTAGTACGATATCCATTCTTTTGGCTGCTAATGCATCATAGACCAAGCTGACTTGCATAGGCAAGATCGAAGAAAATTCAAATCCATATGCTTGCTTGAATCCTTCATAGCCATCGCCTTTACGAGTGATCCACGAGGTATCCACACCTGCACTTAACTCACCCGCTACACGTTTCAAATCACTGACTTTTTTTAGATTATATTTCTCCGCAGTGTCTTTTCGAACTAAAAAGACATACGTATTGTCAAATCCATAAGAAGGGAACCAGGTTTGATCAAAACGCTTTTCAAATTCGTTGTGTACGATATCGAAGGCTTTCTTCGGATCTTTTTCAGCCGGTAATTGCAAAATCGAAGACAAATCCGTTCCTGTATAACGCGCGGCAGAAATCGAAGCGTCGTCTTTCAACATGGCCTGATGATTGATCATGTTTGTTGCCAAATTATTAATCACGGTGGTGTCCTTGTCTGTGTAATGTTCCACCATGCCTGCAACGATACTTCCTAATATTTGCATTTCAGAAGTGATCCCGCCCGTAACCGCGATCGTATCTTCGTTATCATTCGATGCCAATCCAGGAAAAGAGCAACTACTCAGAAAGAGCAGCGAGAGTCCGAGTAAAGCCAAGATTTTTAATTTTTTCATTCTTTACTCCTCCTCCTTTAGCGCTGCGGGTGTCATACGGTCTTCTAAGAGCCCCAACAATAAGTCGACGATTAGTGCCATCAAAATGACAGGAACCGTACCTGCAATGATTAGCGGAGGCTGGAAGTTGTTTAGACCACTGAAAATCAGGTCTCCCAGCCCGCCAGCTCCGATATATGAAGCAAGCGTCGCCCATGCAATAACATAGACAGCGGCCAAGCGAATTCCTGCCATGATCGTTGGAACCGCAATGGGGAGTTCCACAGTAAAGATCGACTGCAAGTTTGTCATCCCCATGCCCTTAGCGACATCGCGATAGTTGCTGTCGACGTTTTTCATCCCAATAAAGGTGTTACGCAAAATTGGCAATAACGAATAAATGAATAGCGCGATGATTGCGGGAAATTTTCCAACGCCAAAGATGGGAATCATCAGTGCTAGTAAAGCAAGTGATGGGACTGTTTGCAGGACGCTGGCAACACCGATCACAAAACTAGAGATTTTTGGTAAACGTGTCAACAAAATGCCCAAAGGAACGGCTACTAAAATACCGAGTCCTAGCGCAAGAGCGGAGATGTACAAGTGTTCCGCGCTTTTTGTCAGCATTTGACTTCCGTATTGATTGAAGAATGCTTGCATGATTACGCCTCCTCGCTTGTTATGCTTTCAGCCGCATCTCCGAAAGTTTCTTCTTCGCCCCATAGCACATCATAAATGATATCTACCAATGAGACTCTTGTAAGGATACCTACAAGGTGTTTCGCGTCGTCTACTACGGGCACATATTTTACGCCGCGTTTCAAAATACGCTGCAGGCTGTCTCGAACCAGCGCAGATTCTTTTACATAGAAGACATTCGGATTGATAATATCTCCGATACTAGAGGCTTTTCCACGACGTCGTTCCTGGTCGATGGTTTCAATATCAACAAAGCCTTTCAAAATGTTGTCTTCATCCACGATCAGCAATGTATCCACTCGTTTCTCACGCATCAAGCGAATCGCATTTTGCAGGCTCTTCTCAGGAGTAATAGAAACGGCAGTGTTCATCATGATCTCGCCAACAGTCGTTGTGTCGGGTTTTGCTTGAAGCAAGCGATCTTCTCCTAATAATTCTTCCACGAAATCATTCGCAGGATTTTGCAAAATATTTTCGGGTGTATCAAATTGGATCACTTTTCCGTCATCCATGATGGCAATACGACTCGATAATTTTAATGCTTCATCCATGTCATGTGTAACGAAAACGATAGTTTTTCCTAGACGCTCCTGTAAGTCTTTCACAAGGTCTTGCAGAGAGTCACGGGTAATTGGGTCCAAAGCACCGAAGGGTTCATCCATCAAAATGACATCTTGATCGGCAGCGAGCGCACGAACAACCCCGATCCGCTGTTGTTGTCCGCCAGATAACTCATGAGGATAACGGTCAAGCATATCCCGAGGCAATTCAACTAAATCGATCATTTTTTCTGCGGTTTTATTTTGCTCTTCTTTGTCTACCTTTAATAACCGTTGGACAAGTGTGATATTCTCACGGATCGTCATGTGGGGCATAAGCCCAATATTTTGGATCACGTACCCAATTTGGCGTCTCAACTCAACAGGGTTTTTCTTTTGAATGTCTTCACCGTTGATGGTAATGGTCCCTTTTGTTGGATCGATCATTCGATTGATCATTCGCATCGTCGTTGTTTTTCCGCTACCACTAGTACCAATCAAACAAATGAATTCACCTTTATCAAAAGAGAGGTTAACGTCTTCGACAGCTACTTTGTTTCCATTATATATCTTAGAAACATGGTCAAATTTAATCATTTTTTCGCTCCTTCTTCATGTTAAGGAAAAGGATTCCTTAATTATTTTCATAAAATATTTTTCTCAAACAGTATATAAAACTGACAATTTACCTGTACAAAAATGAACAGGTTTATAATTTTAGTATGCAATAAAGCATGATTAAAAACAAATAACTAGCTCATTTTTAGTCAGAACTAAGCGCTGTCACACGTTGTTTTTGATTATAAAATAACCTTTTCATAAAGATAGATGTCGGGATTATTTATTAGTTAAAGACGATAAATCGTAGAGATAAAAAACGTTTTTTTAAGTCGAGAAAACAATTTTGCATTTTCTGTTGATTGCTATCCGTTTTTTTGAGTCACAGAAGACAGCCTCGTACTTTTCAATGCCGATTTACCATGATAGAATAGCGGAGGAAAAGAGGAGAAGCTATGTTAACCACAGAAGATTTTGATTTTGAGTTGCCTGAAGAATTAATTGCCCAAACCCCTCTAGAAAAACGGGATAGTTCGCGATTATTGATCTTAGATCGTGAAACCGGCGATATTGAGGATAAACATTTTGATGAAATTATTGAAGAGCTGAACCCTGGAGATGCGTTGGTCATGAATGACACACGTGTACTGCCTGCTCGTTTATATGGAGAGAAACCTGAAACGGGGGGACACTTAGAAGTCTTGCTCTTAAACAATACGCAAGGGGATGAGTGGGAGACGTTGATCAAGCCTGCCCGTCGCGCAAAAGTAGGAACAGAGATCGTTTTTGGAGACGGCCGTTTACGTGCGGAGGTAAAAAAAGAGCTTGAACACGGAGGACGGATCGTGGAGTTTTCTTATGAAGGCATCTTTTTAGAGAACTTAGAATCACTGGGGGAAATGCCGTTACCTCCTTATATCAAAGAACGGTTAGAAGATCCTGAACGCTATCAAACCGTTTACGCTAAAGAGAACGGTTCTGCAGCGGCACCAACAGCAGGATTGCATTTTACACCAGAATTGTTAGAGAAAATTGCAGCAAAAGGAGTGAAGCTGGTTTATTTAACCTTACACGTAGGGTTAGGGACCTTCCGACCAGTCAGTGTAGACAATATTGCGGAACACCAGATGCACAGTGAATTTTATCGTCTGACGGAAGAAGCTGCTGTACAATTAAATGATGTGCGCGACAGCGGCGGAAAAATCATCGCAGTTGGGACGACATCGATTCGTACACTAGAAACAATTGGTACGAAATTCAATGGAGAGATCAAGGCGGACAGTGGGTGGACAGACATATTCATCACACCGGGGTATGAGTTTAAAATCGTCCAAGCCTTTTCAACGAACTTTCACTTGCCAAAATCGACATTGGTCATGCTAGTCAGTGCGTTTGCCGGTCGTGAAAAGACGTTGGCGGCTTATCACCATGCCATCGAAGAACGCTATCGCTTCTTCAGTTTTGGAGATGCGATGTTCGTGAAATAGAGGAAAAGAGAAGGCCAGCGATCTGTTCGCTGGTTTTTTTGCGTAAAAAAAAAGCCAGGCTCTCGACTGCCTGGCTCTTAGAATATCGGAAGGATTAGTTCATTCGAATTTTATATTACTTTTAATGATACATGCAAAGTATTACATGAATTTCTTGACTATAAACATAAATATTTGTTTTTACTACGTTTTCACTTTTATTCAGTTTTAAAGAAACTTTTTTTCTTACGTATCTTTTTTACTTGTGTGTTTGATGTACTACTCAACCTGTGATACGCATTCACTATTTATAAAGAAATACTTCACACGCATACTATTGACAACTTTTTCGGTGAATCTTGTATTACTAACAATTTTATTGTTTACTTTTTTCTACTTTCTTATCGAGAAATCCTTCGAATGATCTAAGTTCCTCCTTCCTTGTATCTATAATATAGCACACCCTATTTAAATTTGGAAGCGATTTCACTTAGTTATTTTGAATAATTTATTTTGTTACTTTTTGAGTAAATTTCAAGGTGTATACTTTGAATTCACTGACTTTTCTATGTTATAGTAATAATATAGGCGGTATTTTTATAACATAAGGAGGAATAGGATGGATCCATACAAAGAAAAAATAGAAACTGTAACTAATGAATATGATGCCAATTTAGAGAATGGCTTAAGTAGTTCAGAAGTTGAAGAAAAATTAAAAAATAACGGAAAAAATAAGTTTGAAGAAGCCCCGAAAGAATCTTTGGCAAAAAAATTCTTTCTTAGTTTGACTGATTTTACGACAATTATTTTATTAGTGGCGGCAGTGATTTCGCTCTATACAGCGATTGCTACTGACCACGGCGATTATTTTGAGAGTTTTCTGATTATTGCTATCGTAGTAATTAATTCTGTATTAGCCATTGTACAAGAAGGAAATGCGGAAAAGGCATTATCTGCTTTGCAAGACATGAACAAGCAAACCGCAAGTGTCATGCGAGATGGAAAGCAAGAGCAAGTGGATGCGGAAGAATTAGTTCCGGGAGATACTTTATTACTTGAATCTGGGTCATTGATTACCGCTGACGCTCGTATTGTTGAAGCCTCTCAGTTGCGCGTGGAAGAATCCGCTTTAACAGGTGAAAGTGAACCTGTGATGAAAGATCCTGAATACATAGGTGAGGATGGAGCAGCCCTTGGCGATCGAGTAAATATGTTGTACAAAGGCTCAACCGTAGTGAACGGACGCGGAAAAGCGGTTGTTACTGCGACAGGCATGCAAACCGAGATGGGGAAAATTGCAGGTCTTTTGAATAGTGATGAGACGCAAAAAACACCTCTGCAAAAACGATTAAATCACTTAGGGAAGCGTATTAGTTTAATCGCTTTAGCAGCTGCGGCTTTTGTGTTTTTTATTGGTGAAATGCAAGGCGAACCTATGCTGGACATGTTCATTACAGCTATCTCATTAGCCGTCGCCGCGGTTCCAGAGACGCTGACAGTTATCGTTACATTAACCTTGGCATATGGGGTACAAAAAATGGCGAAGAAAAATGCCATTATCCGCAAATTGCCTGCTGTTGAAACATTAGGTTCTGCGAATGTGATTTGTTCAGACAAGACAGGAACGCTGACGCAAAATAAAATGCGTGTCCGCCGAGTTTGGACGCATGGCGATTCGGTGGTAGATACTGAAGAAGGTATGACCGATGAGGCGATGGAAGTTCTTAGTATCGCAGCTTTGTGTACCGATGTCCTCGTAGAAAATGACGACAATGAACTTGAAATAAAAGGAAATCCTACGGAAGCGGCGATTGTTCGCGCTGTAGAAGAAAATTACCATACAAAAGCTGAACTTGAAGAAAAATATCCGCGAATCGGTGAAATTCCTTTTGACTCTGATCGGAAAATGATGACGACTGTACATAAGCGCGGGAAAAAGTTTATCTCTATTACAAAAGGGGCTTTTGACGTTCTTTTGCCGAAATTCCATTATGGAGATGTTGACCAAGCGGCAATTGTCAATGACCGTTTCGGGAAAAAGGCGTTGCGCGTGATTGCGGTAGGTTTTGCGATTCACGATGAAGAACCAAAAGAAATCACTTCCGAGGCGTTGGAAAAAGATTTGCGTTTGATGGGACTGATCGGTATGATCGATCCACCGCGCCCAGAATCAAAAGATGCCATTGCCCGTGCTAAAAAGGCGGGAATCAAAACAGTCATGATCACCGGAGACCACGTGGTGACTGCTGGAGCGATTGCCAAAGAATTAGGGATCATGAAGTCTCGGAAAGAAGCTCTTTCCGGCGCAGAATTACAAAAATTAACCGATGATGAACTGGATGAACGCGTGAAGGATTTATCTGTTTACGCACGAGTAACGCCAGAGGATAAAATTCGTATTGTTAAATCATGGCAGCGTACTGGAGCCGTTGTCGCAATGACCGGTGATGGGGTGAATGATGCCCCTGCGCTGAAGGCTAGTGATGTTGGCTGTGCCATGGGAATTACCGGGACAGACGTAGCGAAAAGTGCAGCTGATATGATCTTAACCGATGATAATTTTGCAACGATCGTGGATGCTGTAGCGCGAGGACGCTCGGTTTATCAAGGGATTCGTAAAGCAATCAATTTCCTATTAAGCTGTAATATCTCCGAGATCTTTATCGTAGTTATCGCAATGTTATTAGGATGGGGAGCGCCATTTACAGCAGTTCAATTATTGTTTGTTAACGTAGTAGCTGATGGATTGCCTGGTTTTGCTTTAGGAAGAGAACCGGCAGAAGCTGGGATTATGGATGAGAAGCCGATTCCGCGTGATGAAGGGATTTTTGCACGGGGATTGTGGCAAAAGATTGGTTTAAATGCTGCTATTTTTACCGTAGTGACTCTTATTGGTTTTTATGTAGGCGCCTTTGTTGAGCACGTAAGCTACTTTACACCGCCTAGTTTAGAAGTAGGTCAAACGGTTGCCTTTCTAGTATTGGCTTATTCATCAATTTTACACGTATTCAACGTACGCAGCAGTAAGTCGATTTTCAAAATAGATTTGGCGACTAATAAATCGCTAGCACAAATGGCTTGGTTAGCATTAGCGATCACAACAGCCATTGCCTTGATTCCACAAACACAAGAATTGTTCTATCTGGTACCAATCAGTATGACACACTGGATGATTGCGATCTTACTTTCAATTGTTCCGATTATTGTGACGGAACTTATTAAGTTCCATAAAGCACCAGAAGTTGATCCAGAGAATATTTAATAGCTAGCAAAGCCCCCTTCGATGACCGTCATCGAAGGGGGCTTTTGTGTGTCTGCTAGACTTTGTAATCGTAACAAGTCACGATGATGTCTTTTAGCTCACTGATTAATGGTTCTTTCGGATTGGCAGTCGTACACTGGTCTTCGTAGGCAAGTTCGGCCAAATGGTCTACAGTAGTGTCTAATTTTTCTTGTGTGACACCTTGCGCTTTCAGACTCATGTCGATGCCCACCGATACGCCTAGATCATATACAGCAGTGGCTAATGCTTCGACTAATTCCGCAGTCGTCTTTCCTTTTAAGCCTAAGAATCTCGCAATGTCTGCGTAATCTGAATCTGCCCGGAAATAATCATATTTAGGGAACATCGCATGCTTTTGCGGATCCTTGGCATTGTAGCGGATGATATGCGGCAAAAGAATCGCATTGGTACGGCCATGAGGGATACCATATTCTCCACCGATCTTATGAGCGATGGAATGGCAAATTCCCAAGAATGCATTGGCGAATGCCATTCCAGCCATCGCAGACGCGTTATGCATCTTCTCGCGAGATTCTTCGTCGCCATTTTTTACTGATTTTTCCAGATAATTAAAGACGATTTGGATTGCCTGCAGACTTAAACCACGTGTGTAATCTGAGGCCATCACGGATACATAGGATTCGATTGCGTGTGTCAGTACGTCCATCCCAGTGTCCGCGGCGATTGAAGATGGAAGAGTTAGTACAAATTGCGGATCAATGATCGCTACATTTGGTGTCAGCGCATAGTCTGCTAATGGATATTTTACGTGTGTTTCGCTATCTGTGATAACCGCGAAGGGTGTTACTTCGGCCCCAGTCCCTGAGGTCGTTGGAATGCATACTAATTGTGTTTTTTCAGGTGGTGCGATGCCGTATGTCCGTTTACGAATATCCAAGAATTTTTGTTTCGCTCCGAAGAAGGAGGTGTCTGGGTGTTCAAAGAACATCCACATTCCTTTTGCCGCATCCATCGCAGAGCCGCCGCCTAATGCAATGATTGTATCAGGTTGGAAGTTCACGATCATCTCCAAGCCTCTATAAACGGTGTTGGTCGATGGGTTAGGTTCGACATCTGAAAAGACTTCGATCTTCACATCATTTGAACGTCTGCCTAACGCATCACGTACAATGTCCGCATAGCCAAACTGGACCATTCCAGGGTCGCAAACGAGCATGACGCGTTCCACATTTTCCATTTGAGTCAAATACAGTAAAGAGTTCTTTTCAAAGTAGATTTTAGGTGGAAGTTTAAACCATTGCATGTTCTTTCTCCGTTTCGCTACAGTTTTGATATTGATCAAATCAAGGGCAGATACGTTATGAGAAACTGAATTTTTCCCGTAAGATCCACACCCTAAAGTCAATGATGGAATCAATTCATTGTAGATGTCGCCGATCCCGCCTTCTGAGGATGGCGAATTCACCAAGATACGGCAAGCTTTCATTCGCAAACTGAAATCCAATTCAATATCAGGATCTTCTGTATGGATCACTGCGGTATGGCCTAAACCACCTAGATCCAACATTGCTTCAGATAGGTCAAGGCCATGAGAGCGACTCTCTGATTTAATCATGGCTAAAACAGGAGAAAGCTTTTCGCGAGATAGTGGATAATCCGGTCCAACTCCGTCAATTTCAGCAATCAGCATTTTTGTGCCTTCTGGAACACCAATCCCAGCCAATTCAGCGATCGTCATTGCAGAGAGACCCACAATTTTTGGATTAACGGCATATTTTCCTTCATTCATTACGACGGCTTCTAATTGGCGCAATTCATTTTTCTTAACAAAATACACTTGATGCGCTTGAAATTCCTTCTTCACTTCGTCATAGATTTCTTTGTCAACGATCACCGCTTGTTCAGAAGCACAAATCATTCCACTGTCAAAGGTTTTGGAAACAAGCAGATCATTCACTGCGCGTTTGATATTGGCAGTCCGTTCGATATAAGCAGGTACATTCCCTGGACCTACTCCTAGAGCCGGTTTGCCAGTCGAGTAGGCAGATTTTACCATGGCACCGCCGCCTGTGGCTAATACAATCGCGATACCAGGATGGTTCATCAACCCTTGTGTCGCATCCAGAGATGGCGTTTCGATCCACTGTACACAGTTTTCAGGTGCACCCGCAGCAACGGCTGCATCACGAACGATTCGTGCCGCTTCTGCTGAGCATTTTTGGGCACTCGGGTGGAAAGCAAAGACAATAGGATTCCGTGTTTTGATAGCAATCAAGGACTTGAAGATCGTTGTAGAGGTCGGATTCGTCGTCGGCGTCACACCACAAACAACCCCTACAGGTTCAGCTATTTGGACAAGATGCTTTTGTTTGTCCTCATAGATTACCCCAGCGGTTTTGTTGTTTTTGATATTGTTCCAAATGTATTCAGAAGCGTACATATTTTTGATTGCCTTGTCTTCAACAACACCGCGACCCGTTTCCTCGACCGCCATTTTTGCCAATAACATGTGTTTGTCTAATGCAGCCATCGCCATTTCGTGAACGATTCGGTCCACTTTTTCTTGATCAAAGCTAGATAAAACCTTTAATGCCTCGTTGCCTTTCTGTGCTAGATCGTTGATCATTGCCTCAACATTGATTGGTTCCTGTTTCTTCTCTGCCGCTTTAACCATTTCTTACCTCCTAATATTTTTTAACACCTCCATCTTAATCGGTCTAGTTAGCAATGTAAACGCTATCTTTTAATAAATATTTATTTCACAATTTATTTAATGAGGGAGTTTTCATGGGCGTTGTCTCATAAATATAGTATTCAATATGTAATGGTATAGATTTTATCTTTTACAATAAGCTTTTTTATCAATGAGTGTGTAACCATTTTTTTGTAAAAGGTATAAGGATGAATTTATTTTTATTTGAAAAATATAAAAAAGACTCTTTTTGTGTTTTTTTGAACAATCCTTCTTCCTTATCTTATAAATAGTTTTAAGCTGTTCGTAGAAAGTTGCAAAAGCGCTCTAAAACCAGTATTATGATACAAGTTGCACACTTATACATATAATAGAAGAAAGTAGGAAATTGAATGACTGAACCTGCGATTTCTTATCGTTTAATAAAGAAAGAAAAACATACAGGGGCGCGTTTAGGGGAGATCATCACCCCTCATGGAACGTTCCCGACACCAATGTTTATGCCCGTAGGAACTTTGGCTACCGTAAAAACAATGTCTCCTGAAGATTTGAAGGAGATGGGGGCAAGCATTATTTTGAGTAACACGTATCATCTGTGGCTGCGTCCCGGAGAAGATTTAGTTGCAGAAGCCGGTGGATTGCACAAGTTCATGAATTGGGATCAACCGATCTTAACGGATTCTGGTGGTTTCCAAGTCTTCTCATTAGCAGATATGCGAAATATCGTAGAAGAAGGGGTCCATTTTAAGAACCATCTGAATGGCTCAAAGATGTTCTTGTCACCAGAAAAAGCAATCGATATCCAAAATAAACTAGGCTCTGACATCATGATGAGCTTTGATGAATGCCCGCCATTTGATGAAAGTTAT